>NZ_JBNDKT010000021.1:0-158036 GCF_050435685.1 Paraburkholderia sp. GAS448 | reverse complement strand
TGCGCTCTTCAGGCTGAAGCTGTTGATACGTTCTTCTTTTTTGCATGTGCGCACCTTACACGAGGAAGGTGTTGCACTTCAGATTTGATCGCGCCGCCTTTCACCGCCTTGTCCGCGCCGAGTCTGCCGTCATCGACGGCCAGTCTGTATGCCATGAAAAGCAGAAACGCCACGCCGCACCACTGGATTGCATGGGTCAGATCGGGCCAGCGGCTCAACAGTTCGTGCAGCCCCAGGCCGGTGAGCAGAAGCAGCAGGACAAAGCCCACCGTCGCGCCCGTCACATGCCGGATGCTCGCGCTGAATCCGTACTGCGCACCGGCCCCCAGCGCCACGATATTGACAGGGCCAGGAGAAATCGACGAGGCCAGCGCGAACCCCGCCATCGAAAGAAAAATGTTCATTGAACGTCCTCATTACCTTCTATCGAAACAGTCAAGGACCGAAGGTATGGGACGCAGGCCACCCGCGTATTGAAGAAAACTACCCTTTACGTTTGGCGCGACATCGCCGATGTCCTCATGCAGGACAAGCGCAATCCGGCGTGCGATGCCGACAGGCAGACCGGGTCAACTGCAGCCATTTCATGACGCCTGCACGGTTTCGGCAAACACATCAGCGAACCCGCCGCAGGTCGCGCCCGCGGCGGCGATGGCCTCAGCCACCCGCGGCGAAAGCAAGGCAGCGAGTTCGTCGGCGTGGCGATAGGCGTGCATCGCTGGTGTAAGCGCGCCCCCGTCCGCTGACGCCGGATGGCAATAGATCTCGCCGACACCGGCCGGCAATGACGCAATCGCGTCCAGCATCGCGGCCTCGTCCATCTGCCCCGTGCCGGCGATCCCGACGACGTAATCGTTGTGCGCCACGCCCGCCCGGTCAAGGCGCGCCCGAACGAGGGCTATCCACGGCCTGAGCCAGAACGGCGCGTGCGGTTCGAACGGCAGACGCACGGCCTTCATGCCGTATTCCCGCCCGATGTCGAGCATCAGCGAAAGCACCGTCGGATGCAGATGAAAATGCTTGTGTGTATTGACGTGATCGAGCCGCAGCCCGGTCTTCGCGAACGCATCGAACTGCGCGCGAATCTCCAGCGCGAGTTGCTCGCGCACGTGCCGCAAAAAGAAGAAGCGAAAGCCGTCGCGCACCATATTGCCGCCGAACCGGCCCTCTGCATCGACGAGCGCGGGAATCGCGCTGTGCGGCAAAACGGACGCCCCGTCAGCGAGCACCAGATGCAGACCGACACGCAGATCGGGCAAACACCGCGCACGTTCGACCGCGTCGCGCGCGGCAGGCGCCGCGACCATCAGGCTCGCCGCCGTCAGCACGCCATGCAGATGGGCCCGCTCCACCGCATCGTTGACACGGGGATCGAGGCCGAAGTCGTCCGCCGTAATGATCAGCGCGCGCTGAAGCGGGCGATGGCCGCGGTGTCTGTCAGTCATCGCGACCCGTCCGCGAAACCGTCGAACGACGGGTATGCAAAAGCAGCGTATTCATGGAATCGTGCCCTACGGCATCATCCGCTGCAAAACGCGGTCCTTGAGAACGAAGCGATGAAACAGTGCCGCGGCGACGTGCATGACGATCAACGCGAAAAGCGCCCACGCGAGCACACCGTGAATATCGCCCGCGGCGTGTCCCGCGGTGGATCCCGCAGGCATCAGCGCCGGCAGGTTCAATACGCCCAGCAGCCTGACCGCCCAGCCACGCGACGAAGCGTTGGCCCATCCGAGCACCGGCACGATGACGAGCGCGGCATACAGCAGGAAATGCGTGATCCGCGAGATCAGGCTCATCGCGGGAGACAGCGTGCCGGGCGGTGGCCGGTGAGTGAACCGCCAGACGATTCTGACAGCCATCGCGGCGATCAGTGCAGCGCCGACGCCCAGATGCCACGCGATCAACCCCACCGGCTTCGTATCGCGGTGCACGTCGGGCATGGTCCAGCCGATCACGAACTGCGCCGCGATCAAAAGAACCACGATCCAGTGCAGGAAGCGCGCTACGCCATCGTAAGCGGGGTCCAGCCGCTCTCGCAGATCTACCATGACAAGTCCTTGAATGTTCAACAGAGTCCGGCTTTGTCGCGCCCGCCGTCACGACCGCAGCGATCGTAGCGACACACACCCGGACAGCATATTCTGGAAAGGAGCCAGTTCGAACAGCCTGCGGCTAAAGCGCAGATGAAGCATGACGAGCTGGCGCCCCGGAAGGTGCGGCGACACGGAAATGGAATCGCCGTCCGCACCAAAGACCGTAGCATACCTGTTCTTCAGGGCCGATCGGAACGCGAGACAAGCCAGCCGTCTTGTCCCCAGCACGGCAGCGACGACGAGCGCGCACGCACCCAGCCGAAACGCGGTAGATTGAAATGCTTCTGCGGAAATACCGAACAGGAAAAGCGCGATCAGAACGGGCGCTTCGATGGCCGCGACTGCAAGCGAAGCAGTCGTGAGATACGCTCGCAGCATTTCCCGGGTGGATGACTTCATGACCTGTTTAGCGCGTGTCTGTGGTTCGAACGTGCTTTCGTTTACCTTGCTGCATTCTGACGACATCCGAACGCGTGTTTCGCACACAGCTTCCACACAGCTTCATGTCGATCAAAGACGAGCCGATGGTAGCGAGTCCGCCTGAAGGGAACCTTAAGCAGAATATCTTGAAGAAAGCCTGTACGGATGGCAGGAGGAAATCGAAAGCAATGCGATAGAAGTCCATATCTCCAACCTGCGCAAGAAGCTGGGCGCGGACCTGATCAGGACCGTGCGCGGGATTGGCTACGTCGTGGAGAAAGTGTGATGCTCGCCTCGATACGCGGCCGTCTGATGCTGCTGGTTTTCACGAGCATCGCGCTGGTGTGGGGGGTTGCACTCGTGGCGAGCTACCGGCAAGCCACTCATGAAGTGGAAGTATGGGAAAACGCCCGCCTTGCCGAGTTGGCAAAGATGCTGGCACGGGTATCGGTGGCCGTGGCCTCGCCATCGAGGTCCTGTTCCCGGCTTCAGCCGCAGCGCTCGCCGAACCGGGCCGACCGGCCACGGTCGGTTGACCGCATGTAAGGGCAGCGCAGCGCGCGGCCCGCATCACACTGCGTGGAGCGCACCTCGTTGATCACGCTGCATTGACCTGGATCTGGTACATGCCCCACGGACACAGAACGAACCGTTCCTTCAAGGGCTTCGCGGCCAGTTCGGGGATACGGTCAGCGTCATAAACCGCCCATAGCGCACCCAGACCACCCAACGACAACGGCTTGCCATCCAGATGTGTCGCCACGATGAAACGGTTGGCGCGCACCGTGTCGAGTGTCGTCTGGACTGCGTAACCGTCGATGGCTCGCAGCACGATCTTCGTGTCGCCCGAGCCAGGCGCCCCGACGCGCTCGAGCAGATCCGAAAGGAGCGGCCCGCTTAGCGTGTGCGGCTTCGCGTCGTATTCGAGCGTGGGCTTGATCGTCACGCGGGACATGCCCGCGATCGACGGGAAATCGAACGTATAGGCTTCGTCGAACTTCACCAGATGCTTGGCGAGCAGCTGGTCGAGCGCTGGATCGAGCGGGCCTCGATTGCTGTGTTTGATCGCGCCGCTGACGGTCAGCAGCACGGGCGATGCCGCACACGCGTCGTGAGCGACGTTCTTCTGGCCGAACGCGGATGATGCCGCAGCGCCTAGCACGGCGGCGCTGGTCAGAAACTTGCGCTTGTTCATTTTCGATTGCCCTTTGTGTGGCCGGTCTTCTGGTTGAACGGGTTAAAAACTCAATGACGTGTCGTTTGCGGTTGACGAAATTCCCCAAGCTCCATTGTCGTCACCGACATCGAGCTGTTTCCTTTTGCGATCACCGCTGTTACCACCACCACGACCACCAGCTTCGGCGGGTTGTCTGGAAGTTGTGCTAGCGAAACACGACGCAACTTCAGAGGCCCCGCCGGCGACGGACGGGACCTTCTGCGTTTACAGCCCTCCGTCAACCTCATCAACGTAACGGAGAACGCAGTGGACATGAAACAGGAAGTACATTTTTGCATCAAGTGCAGGGATATGCTTCACCCACGAACTGCAACCCTATGCTTTACAACAGAGCCGATGTCAAGTCGGCATTGTCGCATCTAGACGCAACTTTGAAGGTCCCAGTTCGACCCGAAGCGGTCACCGCACGTACTCCATAGCGGTCATTTACTCAGCAACACCAGCCTGCTGCGAACTCACAAGGCATGGGGGATGGGTGGTTACCTCCTCTCAGCGTCACGCTTCGATGCAAACCCACTGTCGTCATCACTTCTCGAACGCTTATGGTCGTTCAATCTTTACCCCGAAAGTCATATGCCTCGCTCCGCTTTAAAATAAAGTAGTCTCAGTGGGCGAAAAACGGCCCTCTGACGACCAACGTCTGGAGTTTAACTTTTCCCAGTCTGCACTTGATCATCGCAACGTGGGAATACACGCACGGGGGGCGGCTATCGCCGCTAATTGCATATGGAGTTTCCAATCGAACTGACGTTCACGGCCGAGACCGTCGCAGGTTCTGCGCAAAGAAAAGTCGCACTGCATCGAGGGTTGACCGTGCTTCTCGGGCCGAACGGGGCCGGGAAGACACAATTGCTGAGAAACATGAAGACAGCGCTACAGCCATTCGCTGGGGGCAAGCGGGTACGTTACCTCTCGGCCGGCCGAATGGGTTTATTTGAGCAGTTCCGGTCCGACGTTAGCGGCTGGTCCAATCTCCAGTACGACACCGCGAACTTTGGGTCGAAGAGCGATTCGAACAGGCGCCATGCCATGGAAGGCCTTAGCGGAGACTTCTACGCGCTAGCCGAACGTGTGGATATTCTAGTGAAGGTGCAGGAACGCCTTCGCAAGCTGTTTCGCAGAAATATCCTGGTGGAATGGGATGGCGGAATGCTGAAGCCACAGTTTGCCCGGCTTGACGTCAATTCGGAACCGTATGTGTCAAGCCGTGAGGCGTCGGGGCTTCTGCACCTCGTCGGTATGTTGGCCGCTCTATATGACGATGAGGTCGGTGCACTTTGCATCGATGAGCCTGAAGTCTCCCTACATCCGCAACTGCAGGCATTTCTGCTCGCCGAAATCCTGCGAGTCGCGGGCATCCCTGCGCAGGGGAACAACAAGAAGCTGATTGTGATTGCAACCCATTCGACTGAGATGGTACAGATCGCGAAGGCAGAAGATATGCTGTCTCTCGTCTTTTGCTACGACCGCGAATTCCCACCGGTACAGATTCCAGCAGACGCGGGGGAGCTGAAAGGCAAAAAGATCCAAGGTCTCGTTTCTCGTCTGGGGCAGGAGCACAAGCTATCGCTGTTCTCTCGACGCCCTCTTCTCGTCGAGGGCCCATCAGACGTGATCGTTTGCAGCGCGCTCGCGCGGAAAATGGATGCTAACCTCGAGGCCGCAGGTTCGCAATTGCTGCCGGTTATCGGGAAGGGGCAGATACCAGTAGTGGCCAAGCTGCTTCGGATGATGGGCAAAGACCCAGCGGTGCTTGCTGATGCTGATGCGCTTGCGGATAGCCTTGAACTCGCGTCGAGTTTTCTGATGAACAACGCAGCCGCCAATTCAAAGGCAGTTGACATGGGTGCCGATTCCGCGCTGGCGTTGGCCAAGTCGATCTACAACGACTTTTGCGCAGTTGTGACGGCACATTGGGATGCTGCGGCTGCCCACGCGGAAAAACATCCATATTGGGTCAACCGGGAAGAGGGTGAGGATGTCGCTGTCGTCAAACGCCGTGCCTTCTTCGCGACTCTATTTGCCCTCAATGACACGACGATCTCCTCCTTCGACAGCGCTGGAGTGATTGTCAAGATAAAAAACCGGCTTTCCAAACTTCTGGATTTGCTTGAGAGCGCGGGTTGCTTCATTTTACGCAAGGGTTCCATCGAGTCTTACTATGTAACGGCGGACCAATTCACGAGTCAAGAAAAGCCGACGGCCGCTGCAGACGAAGCTGAGCATATCGACCAGATTGAATGGCTCGATGCTGCAAAAAATTACGATGACATCGCACGTTGCATCACATACGCAGCGAATACAGCCCCGATCCGGGAGGCAGAGGCGTTGCGAGACATGCTTTTGGGGGCAGTCGCGCCAGCATTCGTCAAATTCAAAGAAGGGGGCTCAGAGCAGGATGTCACCAGTACCGCCCGCCAGATATTAGGGGAGCGGGCGAAGCTGTTCGACATGAAGCTCGTCGATGGGCAGCTTAGTATCGATGTTCGGAGTAACGTGCTCGACGTGAAGGGCTTCCCGATCGTCATCGAGAAGACAGACGACCTGATCGAGAAAGTCAGAAAAGCGCTGACCTGACAGGCCGTCTGCCTAATCCGCGAAGCGAATCGAATTGCGAATCTCCTCAGAGGTACAGGCGCCTTTTTCGCAGGCGCCCGTACAGATCCATCGCGCATGAGCGGTTTCGCTCACACCCTTCGGCCTTCATGTTCCGGTAGGGCGGTCTCAGGGCAACGATTGTCGACTATTCGCGAACGAGTGCCGAACGACCGTTCCTGGCCGGGTGCTGCCTCATGCAATTGGCATACACAGCTTCAACGTCGCTAGGCTGCGATCGGCGGCACGCGACCGAGGCCGTGTGAAAACGCAAAAGTACTCGGTTTTCGGGTGTCGCTTTACCCTTTCTGAGTTGCTGCCAAGCCAATACGGCGCGATCTGGAGGGTCGATTTTTTAGAACGCCGCATTCAGCATGCGTTTTCACACGGCCTCGACCCAAGCCGGACACCTGACCACCTAAACTGACGGTCCAGGAGCGGTCACTTACCAAGGCTGACCTCGACCGCACCAGACTGAGCACGGCGGTCGGTCCCGCTCGCCGCGCTCACACCCTGGCGTCAAGCCGCTGGTACGACCGCACCCACCTGCTGGTACACCGCCGTCTCGAAGCCAATGAGTGTCTCGATGACAGGCATATCGAAGAAGGGGCAGCAGCTGCGTCATTAACACACCGCCGATGCCCTTGGTGCGGTCGATCCAATAGTAGGAATTGAAGACGCCGGCCCAGTCACCGGTCCCGCTGCTGCGCATGCCCGGCACATCGGCGAGCGTCAGGTGGAAGCCGAGACCCCAGCCCTGCGGCACCGGAAGTGCGGGCACATCGTTCGACAGTTCAGGCACCGTAGATTTCAGCAGATCGGGGAGCCTGATATCCCCGAGGTGGTTTTGCAGCGCCATCTGTACAGTCGCCGACTCAAGGATGCCAGCGCCGTCGTTGAGCCATGCCTGGAGAAAGCGGCCGTAATCCTGCACCGTGCCGTACGATCCGTGGCCGGCAGCGTCCCATTCGGAGGTCGGCGGCAGATCGGGCGCTGAAGGCGCGAGCGTGCCGTCAGGTTGGCGCTGCATCACGCGCAGCAGCCGCGCACGCTGTTCGACGCTGGGCGCAAATGTCGAGTCGTTCATCCCCAGCGGCCCGTACACATGCTGCTTGAGATAGCTGCCCAAACTCTGTCCAGATAGCTTCTCGACAATGAGCCCTAGCCAGTCCGCGTTGGTGCCGTACTCCCAGGCCGCGCCGGGGTCGCTGACGAGTGGTACAGAGAGACTGCGCTTCAGCCCCGTGAGAGGGTTGGGCTCCCCCGTGAGCTCGTGGTAGCGCATCAACTTTTCGTTGAGGAAGAAATAGCCCAGGCCTGCCGAGTGGGTCATCAGTTGGCGCACCGTGGCTCCGCTGGCAGGAGGCCGCAAACGCGGCTTCTCGCCGTCGAAGCCTTCCAGCACCTGCAACTGACCGAACTCGGGCAGAATCGACTCGACGGTGGCATCAAGGCTTAGCTGCCCCTTCTCCACGAATTGCAGCGCCGCGGTAGTGGCCACTGCCTTCGTCATCGACGCGTTGCGGAACATCGTTTGTGGGCCTGCCTCGCCCGCGGCGTAATGGCTACGACCGCCGCAACACCGTGAACAACACCTTTCGAGACTGCATCGTCCAGCAGTGCCTTGATGGCAGAACCGTCAAAGGTCATGGTTGTCTCCTGCGTTCATGGTTGGGAACCCGTACGCGGAATCGATTCCGGTACGGTTGGGACAGGCTTTCCACCGACGAAATGTCCACCTTTTCGAGTTCAATTGCGATACCGACTTCGCGTGCGACGATATGTGACGCAAGCGAGCATGCTCCCGGCGAGTAATAAAGCTTCATCTTTGATCCTGACAAGGACTTAAAACAATTGCGCTACGATCGATCCCACCTTCATCGTCACGCGCATCAGATGGTGACGGGCCATAGGACACCATGAGCAGTCCGCGCCGATATAATCCGGTAACTTCCAGGTAACTAAACCACAACGGCGAGATAATCTGCCCGCGTTCCCCGCCTCTTCAAGAAAACCGGCGGCGCAGCAGCCCGGTACGCTCTAGCGCTTTCTACTGGGGGGAAGGCGGATTCAAAAGCTTACTCAACGGCTTCAGTGGGCCTATTGGGAGAAGCGAGAATGTCATTAAGTGCGCTTTCCCCAAGGGAAGTGCCTCGAGCATTTCATGCGCTTGACTTACGTCCGTAACGTTCAGGATGAACGCCACCCCAGCCTGGTCTTGCAGTGAATACCACTGGTCAATCTTGCCCTCGAGGTAGAGCTGCGCCGTCTCGCGAACTTCGGTCGGAAGAATGTGTTGGACAAGTTGCATGTCCGTGCCCGGTGGAAAGGTGCCAATCGCCAATATCTTCGTGGTTGGCGTGGTTGGCATCGGAGTGGTTTGCGCCATGGAGACTCCAGCAGAAGCGACCAGCACAGAGGCTGTTGTCAAATTAAGAAAAAGGCGTTTCATCATGTCCTGTTCTTGTCGCATCAGCCTGAAGGCTGCCGCGAGCCTCCGCCTGGATTATGCATCGCGCGATAGTGTTCGCGTACGCCATCAAGTGCATCAGTCATTGCAAAATCCTCACTGCTTCGATCGATAGATCGTTCGTTACGGCAACTCTTCAATACAAGGAGGCTGGCGCGAGGCCACACCAGATGCCGTATTCAGCGCTGCGGCTTCTGGTCCCGTCAGATAGCAATCGCGGAAGCGCTCATCGACGCGTTCCCACATCCGTTTCGAAAACAGCAGCGCTGCGTTGAGCGGGCGATGGTTGATGACCACGGAATCCGTCTCGCCCTGTTCGTTCAGATGCGCGACGACCACTGTTTCGATCGGCACGCCCTGGATCTGCGACCGATAGGATTCCATGTACAAACCATTGCCGATCTCGCCCTTGTAGCTGTGATGCTGGAATTCGTAGAGCGAGACCGCGTGTTTGATCACGGAGAGAATATCGGCGCGTCCCTCGATCGGACGCTTCAGGACGGTGGCTTCGAGCGTCGCGTTTTCGGCGAGCCTGGCCAGCCAGAGCGGCGGACCGCCTGCGGGCACCAGCATGGGGGCTGTGTCGTTGAATTTCATGCTGGGCGCTCCAGTTACGGTTTGCTCGTCATGCCTGCGCTAGCGGCATCGAGCGCTGCTTCGAGCGTGATGCGCGCCTTTTCGAGGCGGCGTCGCGCGAGGCGTCCAACGCCCGCGCCGCGCTCAGACTCGCCCGCCAGCAGCGCATGAATATCGGGCAGCATCCAGATCGCGCCGCGCGTCCCCCAGGCGCCATCCGGAATCTCGGTCGGGAAGACCCAGACGCGCGGCGCGACGTCATCGAACGGCCGGTTCTCCGCGCGCGCCACCGCTTCCGTGACGTTTCTGACGAGCGAGCGACGCGATTCGTCGGTGTATTGCCCTTCGGGTGCAGACGGAATGATCCGGTAGCGTATCGTGTTCGTGCGTTCGCCGCCGATGTAGATCGCAGCAGGCCGATGAAGATGGAACACGGTGACACGCTGTGCGATCGGATTGGCGGGATCGTACCCTTCCGCCTCGATGAGGATGTCGGTCAGTTCCTTGACGAGGCGCGCTTCGGCCTCGGGCGTCAAGGCGTCTTCGGGCCACAGTGCATCGATCATTGGCATGGTGCTGCTCCTGCTTTCAGGTCATTGGATGTGGCCATGATCGGGGTTTACTCGTGCGGCCGGAAGTGGCAGCATCGCCATTATTCAGGGAATTTCAGACACGCAATGGCCATCGTCCGCATCTGGGTCTATGACGGAATCCTCGCGTCCGGCGTCGCGGGCCCTGTTGACGTCTTCAGCGCGGCCAATCAGTTCCATGCGCGCAAGGCTGCACCGGGCGCGACATCCGCGCCGGTGTTTGCGTGGCGCGTGGAATCTCTCGACGGGCAACCCGTCACGGCTGCGTCGGGCCAGACCATTCACGTCGACGGCAAGATCGACCCGCGCAAACGGGCGGACGCCGTTCTGCTGACGGCACCGTTTTTCTCGAACATCGACGAGTTCATCGGGCGCCGCGAGCAGTTGAACGCGCTGTCTTCCGCACTGCGGCGTCAACGCAAGGCAGGTGCCGTGCTGGCAGCTTATTGCACGGCCAACTACCTGCTCGCCGAGGCGGGCCTGCTGGATGGCCGCGCCGCAACGACGCACTGGGCGAGAGCCGCGGACTTTGCGCGCCGCTATCCGCGTGTCGAAGTTCGCGCACAGGAACTGCTGATCGCGCAAGACGGCATCATCTCGGGCGGCTCCGTGACGTCGTATCTGAATCTCGCGGTGCGGCTCGTCGAAACATTCGCCGGCGAAGAACTCGCCACGATGACCGCGAAGGCGCTGTTGATCGACATGAACCGGACTTCGCAGGCTTCCTTTGCAACGCTTCTCGACGAACATGGGCATACCGACACGCTCGTCGCGCGCGCCCAGCAGCAAATGGAGGCTACGTTGCAGCAGGGATTCCGGTTGAGCGATCTGGCGGCATCGCTTGCTGTCAGCGAACGCACGCTCAATCGCCGTTTCAAGGAAGCCGTCGGGCTCGCACCGTTGACGTATCTGCAGAATCTGCGCATCGAGGTCGCGAAAAAGTTGCTGGAAACGCGGCCAATTGGGCTTGAGGCGGTGAGTCAGCGGGTCGGTTATGGCGATACCAGCACATTTCGGCAATTGTTCAAGCGCAAGACCGGGTTCTCGCCGAGTGAATATCAAATGCGGTTCTCGCGTGCCGCGGCGGAGAATATAGAAGCCGAGTCAGGCCGCAACGGCGGCTGAGGCCTCGCGAGATCATCACGCCGCAGCCCTCGTCATTTCCCTCCCTCTTTCCCCGCACTGCCTTTTTGTATCTCAACGTATCTACAACAGATAGGGATACGCACGCTTACACACAACCGACTTTCGGACACAAGCGGGATACGTTCATCCGCTCAAATACGCCCATCGCGAGCAAAACACCGCACCGCAAAAACTGGGCTTACCGAGGTAGTGCATATGCAACACGAGTCGAACGGAACCGTTGAACTGGACCGCACCGCGGATGAACCGCTGAGCAGCCAGATCGCGCGCAATTGTCTGCTGACGCGCGCCCGGCAGATCTCCCGCGTCTTGACTTCCGTCTATGACGATGCGTTGCGTCCGTTCGGCATCGCGGCGCCGCAGTTCTCATTGCTCGTGCAGATCGCGGAGTTCGGGCCTGTTAGCCGCTCAGATCTGGGCCGGCGGAATCATCACGAGCGCTCGACGCTGACAAGGAATCTGCAGCCGCTGATCGCGCAGGGCTGGGTTGCCGAGGGCGTCCCGGCAAGCGATGGTCGAAGCCGCCCTCTCTCGCTCACGCACGAAGGCAAGGCGCTGCTCAAAAACGCCGCGAGCAGGTGGTCGGCTGCACAGAGCCACGCCACGCGCCTCCTCGGCGAAAGCGGCGCCCATGAGCTCATGAATATCGCGCGCAAATTGCCGCTGCGCATGGTCTGAAGTTTTTCGGTCGATGTTGCATATGCAAGATTGACCAACGCCTGGTACCCCTCCCCCTAGTCAAGGAGTTTGTCATGAAAGTCGTCAAAGCCGCCGCCGTCCAGTTCAGCCCGGTGCTCTATAGCCGTGAAGCAACCGTCGCCAAGGTCGTGCAGAAGATCTACGAACTCGGCCAGAAAGGCGTGCAGTTCGCCACCTTCCCCGAAACGGTCGTGCCTTATTACCCTTACTTTGCGGCCGTCCAGACGGGCATCGAGCTTCTGTCGGGCACCGAACATCTGCGCCTGCTCGAACAGGCTGTGACTGTGCCGTCCGCTGCTACCGACGCGATCGGCGAAGCCGCGCGAAGGGCCGGCATGGTCGTGTCCATTGGCGTCAATGAGCGCGATGGCGGCACGCTGTACAACACACAATTGCTCTTCGATGCTGACGGTACGCTGATCCAGCGCCGCCGCAAGATCACGCCGACGCATTTCGAACGCATGATCTGGGGCCAGGGAGATGGCTCGGGCTTGCGTGCAGTCGACAGCGCAGTCGGCCGTATCGGCCAGCTCGCATGCTTCGAGCACAACAACCCGCTCGCCCGCTACGCGATGATCGCCGACGGCGAGCAGATCCATTCGGCGATGTACCCGGGTTCCGCCTTTGGCGAGGGCTTTACCCAGCGCATGGAAATCAACATCCGCCAGCATGCGCTCGAATCCGGCGCGTTCGTCGTCAATGCAACGGCGTGGCTGGACGCGGACCAGCAGGCACAAATCATGAAAGATACCGGTTGTGGAATCGGTGCGATCTCGGGCGGCTGTTTCACCACGATCGTCGCTCCTGACGGCATGCTGATGGCCGAGCCGCTTCGCTCGGGTGAAGGCGAAGTGATCGTCGATCTCGACTTCACGCAAATCGACCGCCGCAAGATGCTGATGGACTCGGCCGGCCACTACAACCGCCCCGAATTGCTGAGTCTGATGATCGACCGTACGCCGACCGCGCATGTTCACGAACGCGCTTCGCACCCGATGATCGTCAACGACCAGGGTTCCGACGATCTGCGCACCCACGCTGCATGATCTGCAACTTCGAGTTGCCCCCTATCGAAGGAGGATTTGCTTTGAAAGCAATGATCAGGACCGGCTGCGCGAGCATCGTCGTTGCGGCGCTGATGGCGGCCGCCTCGCCCGGCTACACGCAGACGTCAGCAACGGATGCACCCGTCGCAACGCATGCGCGCAAGCCCGCGGCCGCAAAGACCGACATCTCGGACGGTGCGCTGGTGAAGTCGCTGCCCGGATTCAGAAATGGCTATGCAACCGTGAACGGCGTACGGCTGCATTATGTGGTCGGCGGCAAGGGCGAGCCGCTCGTGTTGCTGCCCGGTTGGCCCGAAACGTGGTGGACCTTCCACAAGATCATGCCGGCGCTCGCCGAGCATTACACCGTGATCGTGGTGGATCTGCGCGGCATGGGCGCGTCGTCGAAACCCCTTGACGGCTATGACAAGAAAACGATGGCCGCTGATATCCATGAACTGACGCAATCGCTTGGATACGACAAAGTTGCGATCGCGGGACACGACATCGGCTCGGCTGTGGCGTTCGCCTACGCGCAGAACTATCCGGAAGCCACCGACAAGCTGGTGATGATGGAGTTTCCGCATCCCGACGATAGCCTGCAGACTTTTCCGCTTCTACCCGCCCAAGGCGCATACGGTGACAGGCTGGGTTCGGCGCGCCCGAACCTGTGGTGGTTCGCGTTCAATCAGGTCAGAGGTTTGCCGGAGAAGCTGCTGGCAGGCCGCGTCCGGCTTGAACAGGACTGGCTCTTCCACTACTTTCTTGTGAATGAGCAAGCAGTCGACGCGCGCGACCGCGCCGTGTACGAGCACGCCTATGACAGCGCCGCCGCGATCCGCGCAGGCAACGCGTGGTATCAGGCCTTCCCTCAGGACGTCAGCGACAACAAGGATTATGGCCAGCTGCAAATGCCCGTTCTCGTGATGGGCGGTCCCGCATACAAGTGGATGAAAATGGTCGTCGGAGAAAAGGCGGTCAATATGAGCGCCGTCGACGTAGAAAACAGTGGGCACTTTATCCAGGAGGAGCAGCCCGAGCTGGTTACGAAGACAATGCTCGGCTTTCTGCAAGGCGCACGCGGATGATGACCCGATCGTCGCGTTGATCGACGTATGCATAGCGCACATATTCATACAGACGTGTGTATATGCATACATAAATAAAGTGAAGTCTCTCCCTTGAAAGGTATGTGATATGACAACGAAACCTGCTCATGATCGGCCCATTCTCGTGACGGGCGCCGGAGGCGCAATTGGTGGCATTGGCCGCAACGTGACAACGTCATTGCTCGCGAAGGGCTATAAAGTGCGGGCGCTGGTCCGCAAAGAAGACGAACGCGCTGACGAATTGCGCCGTCTTGGCGCCGAAGTCATGGTCGGCGATCTGACCGATCTCGCCTCGATGCACCGCGCAATCGAAGGCTGTTCGCGCGTCTATTTCGGCATGTCCGTCTCTGCGGCCTATCTCGAAGCAACCGTCAATTTTGCTGCCGTGGCGCGTCATCATGGCGTCGAAGCCATCGTGAACATGTCGCAGATGACAGTCACGGAAATGAGCATCACGGAGACCACCGACAGCCCCCAGCATAAGCTGCACTGGCTTGCCGAGCAGGTTTTGCAGTGGTCGGGGCTGCCCGTCGTCACGGTGCGGCCCACGGCGTTTCTCGAGAGCTTCTTCCTGACGCTTGGCGCAGCCGGCGTGCGCGACAACGACGAACTCGCACTGCCGCTCGGCAATAGCAAGACTTCGCCCATTTCAGCCGTTGACGTTGCAAATGCCGTATCGGTGATTCTCGAAGACCCGGCGCCGCATATTGGCAAGATCTATAACCTGACGGGCCTCGAATCAACCGATCTCGAGCACGCCGCGCGCGTCTTTTCGGACGCGCTCGGCCGGCCCATCCGTTACCGCAATGTGCCTGTCGCGCCGTGGTCGGACGAATTGCGCGAACTCGGCATTCCCGCTCACGTCGTCGATCATCTGGCCGTGATGGCCGACCTGCACGCTCAGGGACGATACGACCGCATGACGAACGACCTGTTCGAACTCACGGGCCGCAAACCCATGAGCATGTACGACTTCGTGAGACTGCACATCGCAGACTTCACGCGCAACGCAACACGCTGATCCAAGGCAGGAGACCGACCCCATGTCAAAAGACACGCCCCAATCCTCATCGCGCCGGCACTTTGTCGGTATGGCCGCCGCGGCGCTCGCCGCAGGCTCGCTTAGCCGGCTCGCCTTCGCGGAACCGAGCCCGGCAATCGGCAAGATCACCGAACCCGCGAACGGCGACAAGACGGCGATCCGGCCGTTCCGCGTTCACGTCCCCGACTCGCAGCTCGTCGACATGCGGCGCCGCATCAAGGCGACGCGCTGGCCGGATCGCGAGACGGTGCCCGATGAATCGCAGGGTATTCAGCTCGCCACCATCCAGGGGCTCGCGCAATATTGGACAACCGGCTACGACTGGCGCAAATGCGAAGCGCGGCTGAATTCGTATCCGCAGTTCATCACTGAGATTGACGGACTCGATATCCATTTCATCCACGTGCGGTCGAAGCACGAAAACGCGATGCCGTTGATCGTGACCCACGGCTGGCCCGGCTCGGTCATCGAACAGTTCAAGATCATCGACCCGCTCGTCAATCCGACAGCGTACGGCGCGCCGGCTTCGGATGCCTTTCATCTCGTGATTCCATCCTTGCCCGGTTACGGCTTTTCGGCGAGACCTACCACAACGGGCTGGGGACCGGAGCGCACCGCGCGCGCGTGGGTCACATTGATGAAACGCCTCGGCTATGAGCGCTTTGCTTCGCAGGGCGGCGATCTCGGCGGGATCGTCACGAACATCATGGCCAAACAGGCGCCGCCCGAACTGATCGGCATTCATGTGAACTTCCCGGCCGCCGTTCCGGCGGAGATTCTGAAGTCGCTGGCCGCGGGCGACGCGATGCCTGCCGGCTTATCGGACGAGGAAAAGCATGCGTATGAGCAGTTGAGTGCCAACTTCAAAAAGAAGCGCGGCTACGCTTTCGAAATGGGCACGCGCCCGCAGACGCTGTACGGACTCGCCGACTCGCCTGTCGCGCTGGCTTCCTGGCTACTCGACCACGGCGACGGCTACGGCCAGCCCGCGGCGGCGTTAAGCGCAGCCGTGCTCGGTCATCCCGTCAACGGTCATTCAGCAGGCGCGCTGACGCGAGACGACATACTCGACGACATCACGCTTTACTGGCTGACCAACACCGGCATCTCGGCGGCGCGCTTCTATTGGGAGTCGCACGCGAATTTCTTCCTCGCGGCCGACGTCAACGTGCCTGCCGCTGTGAGCGCTTTTCCGGGAGAAAACTACCAGGCGCCGAAGACCTGGACCGAAAAGGCCTATCACAACCTGATTTACTTCAACAAACCCGAAACGGGCGGGCACTTCGCGGCATGGGAAGAACCGATGATCTTCGCGAACGAAGTGCGCACGGGGTTAAGGCCCTTGCGCGCCTAAAGTGCGAAGCGCTCCTCGATGTAATCGTGCCAGTCGGGTCCATGCGATGTTGTTCGCATTGATCTGCCGTTTGGTTCGGCCCCGAGTCCGCTTGCGAAACACGGGTTTTCGACCAGACGGGTCGGACTGAGGCATTCATGAAGGCGGCCCGGGCGTTTGACCTGCTTCGGCCATGCGGCGCCATCCGCCTCGTTCGACGAACACTGGCGCGCATGTCTGATATTCCTCGAAAGATGGCAATATTGCCACTCCCGCTCGTTTCGGCAAAGCCCGATAATCAGGCGACTTTCCATTTCTGGAACCCAAACATGATTGCAAACGCCTGTTTCTCGACAAACCTGCTGCTTGCCTATGCAGCGTATTTCGTTGGCACCGCGAGTCCAGGGCCGAGCAACCTTGCAATTATGTCCATAGCGGCCAGTCACGGCCGGAAAGCGGCGTTGATGTTCGCACTCGGTGTCATCTCGGGGTCAATGTTTTGGGCGACGGTGGCAACGCAAGGCGTGTCGGCTGCCCTGATCGCCTATTCGCAATTCATCATTGCAGTCAAGATTTTTGGTGGTCTATATCTCTTGTGGCTAGCCTTCAAATCCGGACGCAATGCGCTTGCGACAGCAGCCGAATCCGTACTGAAGGTGGAACGAACACCGACATTGCCGAGCGTCTACTCCCGCGGAGTGATGCTCCATCTTACTAATCCAAAAGCTATCCTCGTGTGGGTTTCAATTGTTGCTCTATCGTCGAACAGCACGGGATCAGCCCATAGTGATGTAGTCGCAGGTTGTGCGGCCATCGGATGTCTGGTGTTCGGCGGTTATGCAGTATTGTTTTCAACGGACTCGGCTCGCAGGTTGTACGTGCGGACCCGTCGTGCCCTGGAAGGATGCCTGGCCGTTGTATTCGGAATTGCCGGCATCAGACTTCTGGCGTCGCGTGTCTAACTAAACGCAGGCGGGGATGCGGCAACGACCACGACCGATGCGATAAGTAACCGGGATAGCGCGCGAATCCCCGTACGCCCCACCGCCTTTGGATCACCCATCGCCACAATGCCTGAGACAAGGCCAAAGAAGACCAGCGGTGGGATGATCATCTTGAGCGACCGAAGAAAAAGATCGGTAGCAATCGACTGGAAACCCGCATCGTTTCCACGATGTCGCGAAGGTACTTGATCGATCCGGCCGAACAATTTGATTTCCCTAAACTTATGAACTTAGCGGCACTGAAATGACTGATTCTGCCGATATCCGTTTCCTCCTTACCATCCAGCAGAACGGGAGCTTGATCGCTGCCGCGCGGAAGCTTGGCCTCACACCCTCTGCGGTATCTCAGCGACTGCAGCAACTCGAAAAGAAACTCGGCACCAGGCTGGTCGACAGAACCGCACGCAAGCTGATCTTCACAGAGGAGGGCACGCTGCTGTGCCTGCGCGGATCGGAACTGATCCAGCAACTCGACACACTGCTGGAAGATCTGCGAATTCGCCATGGAGGATTGGTCGGCACATTGAAGGTCAACGCACCGCTCGGTTTCGGCCGTCGGTATCTCGCCTCGGTCATCGCAGATTTCCAGCAAGAGAATCCCGACGTCGATGTGGCATTGACGCTATCCGACCAGCCGTTGACCGAAGCGGCCGACCGTTTCGATGTCGTGGTGCACATTGGTGAACTGCGTGCATCCAATCTTGTCGGCCATGCAATTGCACCCAACGCGAGATTTGTCTGCGCCTCCCCTGCTTTCGTCAAACGTTTCGGCAATCCGGATGCGCCTGACGATCTGGCGCGATTGCCGTGCATCGTCCTTCGCGAAAACAACGAAGACGTATCGTTGTGGCATTTCAGCAAAGGCAAAACCAGTCGCAGCGTCAGGGTTGCGCCGAAACTCAGCTGTAACGATGGTGATGTGATTCGCCGCTGGGCTTGCGAGGGGCGAGGCATCATCCTGCGTTCCGAATGGGATGTCGCGGACGATATTCGGCAAGGAACGCTGGTGAGGCTGCTACCCGCATGGAAAGCACCGGACGCCAACGTTATTGCCCTGACGCACAACCGATCCGGCTTGCCGAGAAGAACTCGGGATTTTATGCAGTACCTGCAAGGACGCTTCAGGCCGCTCCCGCCATGGCGGGTCTGACAGCCCCGTCCTCCGCAGCGGATCGCGCTCCGCGCCACGGCAAATCTGCCTCTGCACGACGTACTCGATGTTTAATTTCTCTGAATTATTGAGTTAATTTTCCTTAACTCACAACGGGACGTCGAAACCTATAATCGAATTCATCTCTGGATTCCGATTATCAAGGTCTATGCCCGTGGAAAGCTCCTCGCCCCGTCCCCGCTATCCGACAGCCGTCCTGTTCGACCTTCTAACCGCATTACTCGATTCCTGGACACTCTGGAATCGTTCCGCCGGATCTGAACAGGCAGGCAGAGCCTGGCGGGCTGAGTACCTGCGGCTCACCTATGGCTGCGGTCAATACGTCGAATATGAAACGCTGGTAAGACAGGCGGCACAACATGTCGGCCTTCCTGCATCTGCGCCGCAAGCGCTTGAGGAAAACTGGCTTGAGCTTGCTCCATGGAATGGGGCCGTGGCTGCGTTGCAGCAACTGCAGCCTCACTGCAAGCTTGCCGTCGTCACGAATTGCTCCAATCGACTCGGTCGACAAGCCGCATCGATTCTGCCCGTGCGATGGGATGCGGTGGTTACAGCAGAAGAAGCCGGCACCTACAAACCCGATCCCCGTCCCTATCGGCTTGCGCTCGACAAACTAAACGTCTCGCCCCATGAAGCGGCGTTCGTCGCCGGCTCCAGTTACGACATGTTCGGTACCGCTGCGGTCGGATTGCGGACCTACTGGCACAACCGGATTGGCTTGCCGCTCGTCTCCGGCGCGCCGACGCCGGAAATCGAATCCCCGACACTCGATTCACTCGTCTCGTGGGCAAGCCGCTTCGAGCCAGCCACTCAACCATGACACCCGACAACATCATGACGCTCGATTTACTGGATACACCTGCGGCCATCATCGACGTCCGGCGGATGAAAAAAAACATCGCCTCGATGCAGGAGCTGATGAACGCCCTGGGCGTGAAATTCCGGCCGCACGTGAAGACTTCGAAATGCCTCGATGTCGTACAGGCGCAGATGTCCGCCGGGGCTCAAGGAATTACGGTTTCCACCCTGAAAGAAGCGGAAACTTTCTTCGCGGCTGGCATCACGGACATTCTCTACGCCGTCAGCATCATTCCCTCCAAACTCTCCCGAGTCATGGCGCTCAGGAAACAGGGATGCGATCTGAAGATCATCGTCGATAATGCCAGCGCCGCCACGGGAATCGTGGAGTTCTGCCAATCGGCGGATGAATCGCTCGAAGTGTGGATCGAAGTAGATACCGACGGGCATCGCTCCGGCATCACGCCCGAAGACGATGCGCTGCTGGAAATCGGCCGCATTCTGCAGGCGGGCGGCGTCAGGGTCGGCGGCGTCATGACGCATGCCGGCTCGAGCTACGAACTGAACACGCAGGAAGCCTTATCGGCGCTCGCCGAGCAGGAACGCGCCGGCTGCGTGCGCGCCGCACAACGCCTGCGCGCCGCCGGCATTCCGTGCGAGACCGTCAGCGTCGGCTCGACGCCGACTGCGCTGGCCGCAAGCAGTCTTGATGGCATCACCGAGGTCCGCGCCGGCGTTTACGTATTTTTCGATCTCGTGATGCACAACGTCGGCGTATGCCCGATCGACGACATCGCTCTCAGCGTGCTCACCACCGTCATCGGCCATCAACAGGACAAGGGGTGGGTCATCGTGGACGCGGGATGGATGGCAATGAGCCGTGATCGCGGCACGTCGAAACAATCCCGCGATTTCGGCTACGGACTGCCCTGCACACTAGACGGTACCCCGCTCGACGGCTACGTGCTGATTGGCGCCAACCAGGAACACGGTATTCTCGCTCGGGCCCATGCCAACCACACACCTGACGACGGCGACCTCAAAGTCCGCTTGCCGGTCGGCACCCGACTGCGCATCCTGCCGAATCACGCTTGCGCGACAGGCGCACAGTTCCCCGAATACCATGCCCTGGAACCGACCGGGGAACTTACCGTGTGGAGACGCTTTCATGGCTGGTGAAAATCGTTCGCAGGAGCCCGTTCATCCCCCCACGCCGGATCTGGCAACACCTGGCGGCCACTATAGCCATGTGACGGTCGCAAACGGGTTCGTTTTTGTCTCGGGCCAGCTACCCATTACCGCCGCCGGAACCAGACTGACCGACAGTCCCTTCGCCGAGCAGGTTCAACAGGTACTCGACAACGTGGAACATGCGCTGCTCGCTGCAGGCAGCGCCATCGACCGATTGGTGCAGGTTCGCGTCTATGTCGACGACATCGCCAACTGGCCTGAATTCAACAGCATATATGCACGTTGGGTCGGCGAGGCGTGTCCTTCGAGAGCCGTCGTTCCTACGGGCCCGCTGCATTTCGGTTTGAAGGTCGAGGTAGAGGCGGTAGCAGTTCTATAAATGTGGCAGAAAATCACGCCCGCAGGCGATTGCGAATGGGAAGCGCGTCACCTCTCCCTGAAGCGGGGAGCAGGTATTTCTGAAACATCAGGTTCGTTCAGGAGCACCTTCGTGCTGACCATATCGGCCAGTAGTCGGGCTCAAAGGAGACCCCTTTGATGTCGAACGGCTGTTCGTGACCGCACCCGGGCCGCCGATGCCGTTGCGCCACGCTTCGACGCGTGGCCGGCGGGCGTCGCCTCGAAGGCGACAGTCGAGTTTCCCTGAACGCTCCACATGAGCCGCGGTTTGCTCTGGAGCGTAGCGGCAGCATAAGCCGTCGGGCTCGATGTGGGTATCAGGCAACCAGTTGGTGCCGTGGAGCTTCGCTTATGGGCTCTTTAGGAATCGCAAATAGAAGGCCGCAAACACCAGGACAATGCCGATATTCACCATCAACCGTTCCCAGAATCGATTCTTAAAGAACAGTAAATCTACGCCAACGACAACGGCTATCATCACCACAATGTAAAGTACGACAGACGTGTTCCTTGTCATCCCAATCATTATCTCCAGTCCGCCGGCAAAACGGCCCCACCAGCGCGGGTAACCCCACCGAGCGAAATCGCTTTGCGTCGCGGGCGTGCCGATCGCGTTAAAGAGGCCTGCGCCAAAGAAGCCGGCAACGAGGAGCCAGATCGAAAGAGCATGGGCCATCTCAGCGCCCACCCATCATCATCAGAATGGCCGTTAAGACCATAAGCACGGCCGTAGGGGCATGCATGCCGAAGGCGCTTCTGGTGGAGCCTTTCGCTGCAAGAATGAGCAGCATGTCGCCGACAGGGATGATCGCTCCCACAAGCAGAATGATGCCGATCCCGCGAGGGGCGCCCCACGCCATGAACGCCAGTACTGTCAATCCCGATGCAATGTCGCGCACCCCCTTGAGGCGAAGCCACCAGGCGATGTTGGCGCCGTTTTCAGGAAGCGGCAGACCGAAACTGCGTGTCGCGGTCGTTGGGTTCACAACATATAGGGTGCCGATCGCGATAATCGCGAGAGCAAGGAGCAGCGCCAGTCCGATCGCAAGCCAATGCATCGCAGTGTCCTATGTTTTGTATCGTATCGACACAATATAATCTATCATTGCTAGATTATCAAGCTTAGGTATCATCACAAGGCATGTCGGCCATCCTGGTCTGGGAGATCGAAGGTTGAGTATCGCTGAGCGGAAAGGCAGGCAACGGGCTGAGCGCGAGTCCCGCATTGTCGCAGCGGCGCGCGTGATCGCAGAGCGCGAAGGATGGAATGCCGTAACGATTCGCCGCCTGGCCGAAGAGATCGAATATAGTCAGCCAGTCCTCTATTCACATTTCGAGGACAGGGATGCGATTGTTGCAGCAGTTGCAGTCGAGGGTTTCCAGGAGATCACCGTGGCTCTTCGGGAAGCGGCGCGTGGATCGACCGGACAACGAAACGCCCTCGAGAATGTCGCCATGGCCTATCTCGGCTTTGCATTACGTCGTCCTGCACTCTACGAGGCCATGTTTGTCCTCCCGACGGATCTGCGGTTCGCTGAAGCTGAAACCAGACCGGAACTGCGGGCTGCTTTCGCAGCTCTTGCGACGGTCGTAACGCCGTTCTGCGTCGATGTGGATGTCGCGACCGAGACTTTTTGGGCAGCCCTTCACGGGCTCGCCGAACTCGAACGTTCAGGCCGAATCAGGCCCAGCGCGCGCGTTGAACGTATCATGCTTGTTGTTCGGGCACTCCTCGTTTCCCAAAACAGCTCTCTCGACCCCAGCTCGTGAGCCAAGACCAGCAGCTCGCGGGGGCGGACCCGCGCTGCCTTGCCATCGCGCGCCAAGCTCGGCAGTCGACGGCATGGGGGATTGCTATTCTGAAGCGATCAGACCGCGTTCAACAGGCCACGCGCGCGTCCTCTTGTCGATGCATACAGGCGGGGACCGACCGACTGCTTTCCCATCACCAGGCCCCGCGGAGATGTCCTGAAAGGAAAAGGGCCAACTAACAGCAGAGATCTCTGCCGAGATACGCAGCGACCGCCTCAGTCAGCGCGATGCCGTGCAATTCCTCTGGCGATGCCAGATGCGCGGCGATAATCTCACGATTATCAAGCCGCAGCTCGGGTATGCAATCGAGGTGTAGTTCAAAGAAATGCACCCGGTCTTTTCGCCCGTCCCAAATGCCGCAGGCGCTGCCCGCGGGGAGCAATGCGTACGACGACAGACCAATCTCCTCCTCCATTTCGCGCTGCGCCGCTGCATCAGGCGTCTCACCGGGCCGGACACTACCGCCGGGAAAATTCCACTCGGCCCGGTACGATGACTTCACAAGCAACAGCGCTCGCCCGACGTAGATTGCTACTAGCGCGCCCTCATGGCGAGGCCGTCGAAGGTACCACCAGGCGCGAGCGAACCGGAACCCGAGGCGAAGCGCTATGCGCCAGACGGAGTCGACAAGCATCGCCGATCGCACTCGCTCAAGGCTCGGCATGAGGTCTCTCCTTTCCTTTCATGGTCAGAGGATCTTCCGGGTCGCCGCGTTAGTGCGGCTCAGGTCATTCAGCGTCTGTCACGCCACTGCCTGGAAACCGTAGTTTAGCCAGCGGCTGCTCTCGCTCGGGAGAGTGATTGCCAACAATTCAAGGGCGTATGTCGACCGACCGTTCATGGCCGACCGCTGCCTGACGCGGTCGGCTCAGTTCGACCCGCTCCGGACGCTCGACCGCGTGGCACCTCAATGGCGGCTCTCAGGGTCCTGCGGTCATTCACTCTTCGAGTCAGGCGGCAAGTCTTCCGCAGTCATTCAACTACCACAGCACTTGTCGGTCAGGCGGCATAGCAGGAGTCGGACACATGGACATTCAAGCATGCGGTCTCGACAGCTGGTTTTGCGAGCAGCGATATGAAAGGCGATGCGACGCTCTTCATAACAAAGAGACTATAGATCGAGTTTCCGGTTCGACACGCGGCCTTGGCTTCTCAGGCCAGTGTGAACGTACGCAGATAGCCGAACCTCGCCCCAGGTCCAACGGACGCGGAGGAGCCAGCTAAGTGTTTCCTAAGCTTCGCGGACTATGGTGCAGGTAGTCCGGTGCATGCGAACCAGTGGTTCCTTCAGGAAGAGTCGCGCTGCACGGATGTGAAGCAGGGAGGGATCGTGATACCACATCTGACCTGTCAGCGCTTACTACGGAGCTCGGCCCTTGTGCTGGCGTTCGCCGCCTCGCCCTGCACGCTGCAAGCCGCCGAAAGCGTCCTGGCGACAACCGGGCAGGCTGCCACGCCCGAAAAAAATCCGCCGGGCGACATTCCAGACACGCAGGTCTTCGTAACCTATCAGTCCCCGGCAGGCTTTTCCCTCAAAGTGCCCGAAGGTTGGGCCCGCACGGACCGCCGCGACGGGACGCGCTTTGCCGATAAGTACAACGTCGTCGAGATCAGTGTTGCCCCTGCTGCGAGCGCGCCGACGGTATCGTCCGTTACTGCGCACTCAGCCGCCGAACTCGCCAGGACCGGTCATGCAATCAGGATCGGTGCCATCAAAAACGTATGGCTGCGCAGTGGGGCAGCCGTGCTGATTATCTACACGTCGAATTCCGAACCGAACCCGGTCACGAACAAGCAACTTCGTCTTGAGCATCACCGGTATTTAATCTATCGCGGCGGCACACTCGCTACGCTCGACCTCTCCGCACCGCTTGGAGCCGACAATGCCGATCAATGGAACCTCATGGCCAATTCGTTCCAATGGCGCTGATCTGCCTCGGCTTGAAGCGTTCGAACTCTACCGGTTTTATCACAGCGGAGACGACGAGACCGCCGCGCTAAGGGGCGTCTCACTGCAACTGTGCGCAGGCGAATTCGTGGCGTTGCTGGGACCCTCCGGCAGCGGCAAGTCAACGCTCCTCGCCTGTCTTGCGGGGCTGGAGGAACCAGACGGCGGCCATGTCGACGTGATGGGTCAACGCCTGTCGCGCCGGCCTGAAGCCGTGCGTGCGGCCTTGCGGGCCCGCCACATCGGCATGCTGATGCAGTCGGCCAACCTGTTCGAGCATCTCACCGTCGAGGGCAACATGACGCTGCAGATGTTGCTTGCTGGCACGAAAGATCGCGTCAAACTCGATGCGCTGCTCGATGTGACAGGCCTGGCTGCGCGACGCCGCGCGTATCCGTCGCAGTTGTCCGGCGGCGAAGCAGCGCGTGCCGGGCTCGCGGTGGCGCTCTCGGCCGGGCATCAGGTGCTCCTTGCGGACGAGCCCACCGCCGAAGTCGATGCGGCAACCGAAACCGTGATCGTGAGTCATCTGGTCGAGCGATGTCACGGCAACGGCGACATGGCGCTGATCGCGACGCACAGCGATGCTCTGGCTGCGCGCGCCGACCGCGTGCTCGTCATCCGCGATGGGAGGCTCGTCGATGCGTGAGGTGCTCATCGAAGCCCAATCACTCAATCGCACCTACCGGCACGGCGAGACGCAAGTCGTGGCGCTCGCCACGGCCAGCTTCGTCCTCCATCGAGGTGATCGCATCGCGCTGGCGGGCCGCTCGGGGAGCGGCAAGACCACCTTGCTGCACCTGATGGCAGCGCTCGATACGCCGACGAGCGGCACGATCGATTGGCCCGCGCTCGGTGCGCGCGAGAGGCTGCTGCCCGCAAAGATCTCGTTCGTGTTCCAGACGCCGAGCCTGCTCGAGCCGCTGACGGTGAGCGAAAACGTTGCGTTGCCGCTCCTGATGGCCGATGCGGCCGATCCCGGCGATCGCGCAAGCGATGTCGAGGGCGCGGTGTCCGCTGCCCTTGCCAGGTTCGGTCTGGAGGCGCTTGCGCAGAAATTGCCGGAGGAACTTTCGGGCGGCCAGATGCAGCGCGTGGCGATGGCGCGCGCGGCGGCCGGACGACCGCTCGTCATTCTCGCTGACGAGCCCACGGGCCAGTTCGATCAGGCCACCGGTCAGGCCTTGCTCGATGCACTCATCGCGCATCTCGCCAACACGCCGACGGCGCTCGTCATCGCCACTCATGATCCGGCTGTTTCAGCACGGATGAACACGCTCTGGCGCCTGGAGCGCGGCGTGCTCACCGAAGCCGGGCCGACAGCGAGACAGCCATGATCGGCCTTTGGCTTATCGGACTTGTCAGGCAACGCGGGGGCCGGCTCGCGGGCATGTCGGGTGGCATCGCGGTGACGGTCGCGCTGGTCACATCGCTTGGCGCTTTCATCGCGCAAAGCACCGCTTCGATGACACAACGCGCGAGCGCCAGCCTGCCCGTGGATTGGCAGGTGCAACCAGGACCGGCGACGACGGGCGCGCTTTCGATCGCGCAGGCGGCAGCAGCCGTCGCAAAGGCCGCGCGCGTCACGAAACAGCAAGCTGTCGGTTATGCCGATGTCGATGGCTTCGAAGCTACCACGGGAGGAAGCGTACAGACGACAGGACAGGGCAAGGTGCTCGGTCTTGAAAGCACGTACTTTCGGGACTTTCCGGCTCAGGTTCGGCTGCTGCTGGGCAGTCTGGATGGCGCTCTGATTGCGCAACAGACGGCCGCGAACCTGCATGTGACCATCGGCGATACGGTGAGCATTCGTGATCCAGGCGTGGCTGCGACCGATGTGCGGATCGCCGGCATCGTCGATCTGCCGAATGCCGATGCGATGTTTCAGGCCCTCGGCGTCGCGCCTCGCACAGCGCCGCAAGCGCCTCCGGACAATGTGCTTCTGCTTCCGATGGACGCGTGGCAACGTCTGTTCGGCGCAGAGGCGGCAGCCGGAGCGCGAGGATTGCGCATCCAGCTTCACGTCGCACTCGCGCATGACGATCTTCCGGGGGATCCTGAAGCCGCCGTTGCGCAGGTGCAGGGCGCCGCAAGAAATCTCGAGGCGCGCATCGCGGGCAATGCGCTCGTTGCCGACAACCTTGCCGCGCGGCTCGACGGCGTGCGCAGCGACGCACTTTACGCAAAGGTCCTGTTTCTGTTTCTGGGCGCACCCGGCGCACTTCTCGGCGCGTTCCTGACGATCGGAGTCGTTGCGGCAGGTTCCGGACGGCGACGCCGGGATCAGGCACTCCTGCGAATCCGTGGCGCATCGCGCGCCCAGATCATGAAGCTGGCGGCGGTCGAAGCGATGTGCGTTGGCGTCGGCGGTACGCTTGTTGGGCTGGTCCTTGCCGCGTTGCTGTCGCGTCTGTTTCCCGGCGCTGGTTATTTTGGGGCTTCGTCGATGGGCTGGGTCGCCTGCGCGGCCATAGCGGGTGTCGTGCTGGCGAATGCGGCGATTCTCGTGGCAGCATGGATCAGTGCAAGCACGACGTCCGTCACGAGCGGCCGCCGGATGACGGGTTCCGCGCGACCGCGCCTCTGGCAGCGGGTCTACCTCGATGTCGTCCTGCTCGCACTGTCGACCATCATCTTCTGGCGGACCTGGAGCACCGGGTATCAGGTCGTGCTGGCTCCCGAAGGCACGCCGTCATCGTCGATCGATTACGTCGCCTTTCTCGCGCCCGTCCTTGCCTGGGCAGGATGCGGCCTGCTGACCATCAGGCTCGGTCTCGCGGGATTGCGGCGCGGGCGCGGCGCGCTCGCCATCTGGCTTCGTCCGCTTGCGCATTCGCTTGCCGACGTGGCCGCAGCGGCGATGAGCCGGCAGCGCAATCGAATGACGCAGGGCATTGCGCTTATCGCGTTGGCGTTCGCGTTCGCGACGTCCACGGCCGTTTTCAACGCAACCTACAACGCGCAGGCGCGCGTGGACGCGGAACTCACGAACGGCGCAGACGTGACGGCGACCGGGACTTCGCAGGCACCCGCATCAGCCAGATTCGCCGAACTTGCTGCGTTGCCCGGAGTCAGCGCCGCCCAGCAGATGCAGCACCGTTTCGCCTACGTGGGCACGGACCTGCAAGACCTGTATGGCATCGACGCCCGCCACATCGGACAGGCGACGCGCATGGCAGACGCCTATTTCGAAGGCGGCAATGCGCAAAGATCGCTCGACCTGCTCGCGCAATATCCGAACGGCATCCTCGTGTCCGAAGAGACCGTGAAGGATTATCAACTGCACCCAGGCGACGAGATCAACCTTCGCCTTCAGAACGCAAGCGACCATCAATATCATGTAGTGCTGTTTCGTTTTGTTGGCGTCGTGCGCGAATTCCCGACCGCGCCGCGCGACTCATTCCTCGTCGCGAATGCCGGCTACATCGCGCGGCAAACCGGCACGAGCGCGGCGGAAATCGTGTTGCTGAAGACAACGGCGCCGCCTGAGCAGGTGGCCGTAGCCGCGCGCGCCACGGTTGCGCCGTTTGGGGCAGTCAAGGTCACCGACATCGGGCAGGCTCAGCGCGTGATCAGTTCGAGCCTGACGGCCGTCGATTTGCGCGGGCTCACGCAACTCGAACTCGGGGCCGCGGCGTTGATGGTCGCCGGCGCAACCGGACTCATCATTGCGCTGGGTTTCTTCGATCGGCGGCGCACGTTTGCGATTCTGACCGCGCTCGGTGCCAGGCCGCGTCAGCTTGGTGCGTTCTTGTGGAGCGAGGCGCTCGTGCTCCTGTTGGGCGGGGCGGCCATCGGAACGCTGACGGGCTTTGCACTGGCATGGATGCTGGTCAAGCTGCTGACGGGTGTGTTCGATCCTCCGCCCGAGCGCCTCACGGTGCCGTGGCTCTTTCTGGCTTTCCTCGCCGGCGTGGCGGCGCTGTCGGTGCTGATCGCGGTGATCGCGGCTATTCGCGAGACGCGCGAGTCTGCTGTCCAGCGCATGCGTGAGCTGTGACGCCGTCGAGCATGCATGCTCGACGGCTCACGCCCGCACGGCGGGGCCTCGATCCACGTTGCCTTGTAGCGTTTCAGTGCGAGGCGCAACGTGCCGCAGGTTTCCCCAGGTGCGAAAGAATAGAGACCAGGGGACCGCCCGACCGGTACATGTGCAGGTCACGAATGGCGACTGCGGGTCGTGAACGAGCGTTCAATCTTCTCGTCAGCGGCCAATCTCTCCGATCGATGCCGATATGTTTGACCGGTAGCTGAATGACTGCTGCCAGGGAGAACCCGACGTTCAAATGCCCGCGCAATGGTGTTGGCGAACGGCCGTAGTTGGCCGTGCTCTGCCGGACGCGGATGTCGCCGGCCGACCCCATTTGAGCCGCACAGATCAGATCTCCGAACGTCCGCGCCCGGGCCGACATGAGAGGATCGCACATGACGCTTCCTTGAGCGTCTGTGTGCAATGGCGCTATCTCCCGCTAAGGCGCGGCAGATCGCGGGGACCGCAATCATGCACATGGACTGCGCGCTTCGACTTCAGCTCGCAGCGCGCGACGGACCGCCCGATCAGCGAGCCTGTGGCGTCAGTTCGAGCCGATGGAGCGCGGCGCCGGGCAGAAACGGCGTCGCGGCGCCGCGGACCCACGCTTCATGTCCTGCAAGAAAATAAGGCGACAGCGGATTGCCCGACTGCCCACCCGGCATCTCGAAGATGCCGTCCTGCTCGCGCCCCGGCGACACCACCATCCGCCCGGATGCGCCGAAGCTCGGCGACTGCACCCGCGGCATGTTGAAGTCGCCCGGCAGCGGATCGCGCGGCGCACCCAGCCAGCGGCGCACCCACGGCAGCCATGCCGGCACGATCCGCGCAAACGGATGCTCGATCGCCGCGCGGTTGCGCTCGCCCCAGCGTGCTTCGTCTAGCTTCGTTCCGTCGACGTCCGCGCGAGGCAACTGCCCGATCGCGCGATCGATCCGGTCGAGCATGAACGCGCGCCAGTCGGCAAACCCGTCCGGCATCCACGCACGATGCGCGGCGAGCGCTTCCATCACCACGGCGTAGCGCGAACTCGCCCAGCGGAAGCCGAGTTGCGGATCCTGCGCGGCGAGATCCGCGTCGAGCTTGCCGAACCACGCGTCGTAAAGCGAAAAGTAAAACGCGCGCACGAGGCGATAGCCAACCGCGTTTGCATCCGCGCGGCCGTTCCACGTTTCTACGAGCCGGCGGAATTCCGTGCGCTGCGGATGGTCCCTGAGCGCGTCGTCGTCGAGTGCGGACAACGCGAGGCGCCGCCAACTGTCGATCCACAGTGCGCGATCGTCGATCTGGATCGACAGCATGTCGCGCTCACCGGCGTGCGGCAACGCCAGCAGATCGTCGCGGATCTGCGATGCGCGGGCACCCAGGTCAGCGCCTGCATCGCCCAGCAGTGCCGCTTCAGCTGGCGGCAACGTGCGGTTGTTCGCAGTCCACAGACGTCCGGGTGGCGGGTCGATCCGCGACGGGTACGCCTGCGGCGGCAGGTAGGTGTGCCAGCCTTCGTAGCTGGACGAATCGAAGGGCAGATCGTCAGCCAGTCCGCGTGCTTCTGTGACGCCAGCGTCACCACCACTGCGCTGCGGCAGCGGACCCGCCAGGGTCCAGCCGATGTTGCCGTGCACGTCGGCAACCATGAAGTTCTGCGTCGGGATGCCGCTGGTTTGCGCTGCATGAAGCGCATCCGCGATGTCGGTGCTGTCTTCGAGATGCTGCAGGTTCAGGTTGACCGCTTCGCGATCGTGCGCCACCCAGCGCAGCGCATAGGCGTGCGGTCCGGCCACAATCTGCGGACCCCATTGCGTATCGACGACCGGCAGGTCGACGGGCGCGCCGTCCTTCACATCGATGCGTTCATGGTGAATCGTCGCGCGCGCCCAGGCGCCGCCCGGAATCCGGTACTGCAACGGGTCCGACGGATTACGCTGCAATTCGATGAGGTCGATGAAGCGGCCATAGCTGTTGGTGAACCCCCAGGCGACCTGCCCGTTGCTCCCGGCGATGACAAGCGGCGCGCCTGGCAGGCTGACACCCGTGATGCGGCGCTCCCGCCCGTCCGCGCGAGGCCAGACTAGCGACAGGCGGTACCAGATGTTCGGCAGCGACAGGCCGAGGTGCATGTCGCTCGCAAGGATGGCGCCGCCATGAACCGTGTGCGCGCCATCGACGACCCAGCCGTTGCTGCCAGTCATCGTGTTGCCATCGTAAGGCGCGCGCTCCGCTCGCGCGACCCCGGCGGGCTTCGACGCACGCAGCCAGTCCGGGCGTGTGGCGGGCGGCGTCGCAAGTGCTTCGTGCGGCGGCACGGCGACGTCGAACGGCGCATCCCAGTGGCTATTGGCCGGCAGCAGGAACGCGAAAACGTCAGCCGGCACGCGCTCGCGCAATGCCGCGCGCGACAGGATGCGGCGCACCTCGTGCATCTGCAGATCGAAGTACATCGCATACACGACGAGCAGGGTGTCCTCCGGACGCCACTGCGACGGATGCACCCGCAGCACCCAGTACTCGAACGGACGCGCAGGGAGCGACGCAAGCCCGTCGTTGACCCCCGCCGTATAGCGCTCGATGATCTGCTTCTGGTCAGGGGGTAACGCATCGAATGCGGTCCGCGCGCGCTCGCGGAAACGGTGCACGCGATTGCGCCGATCGAGTTCGAGCGCGGACGATCCGACAAGCGCGCTCATCTCCCCCGCAGCGACGCGGCGGAGCAGATCCATCTGGAAGAAACGGTCCTGCGCATGGACAAAGCCGGTGGCCCATGCGACGTCGGTGCGCGTCGGGCCGCGCAGTGTCGGCACGCCGAGCGCGTCGCGCTCGATCGTAACGGGCGCGGACAACGAGGGGGCGGCGTGGCTGCCGTCGAGTTGCGGGAGACTTGCGCGCAACACCAGCCAACCCGCCATTGCACCTGCAGCGAGGACGACGGCCAGCAACCCCAGCAGGATCGCCAGCCAGGCGAAAAGCGGTTTTCGTGAGGAGCGGTTCGAACGGGTCATCCAAGATCACAGAGGTGACTGCTGCGGTGCTGCATTGCCTCTAGCCGGCGTCGCGACCTGCTCCGACGCCCCCGGCTTCGTACCACTCACGCCGCGCGCGGGCGCCCCTTGCGCTTCGCTTCCACCTTCTGCACAACCGCGACCGCGGGCGCGACGTTCGCGCTGCGCTTGAAGTACGGCGAACTGAGCGTCGCCGCACCCATGTCCGACGCGGCCTCCAGCAACGCCGGCGCGAGTTCCTTCAGACGCGCCTCGGGCAGACGGCTCGTCGGCCCGGCGAGACTGACGATGCCCACCACCTTGCCGGTCACCGGATGCCGGATCGCCGCGGCCATCGACGTCATCCCTGCCTCGTAGGTCTCGCTCGCGACACCGTAGCCGCGCTTGCGGGCGCCGTTCAGTTCCTGCAGGAACTGCTGGATGGTTTTCGGCGCCTTCGGCCCACCCTGCCCCGGCTTGCCGATCCCACCCTGGCGCGACACGAGTTCGAGCGCTTCCTCGTCGCTCAGCGTCGAGAGCCACGCCTGCCCGCTTGCGGTGCAATGCAGCGGCGGCTGGCTCCCCATGTCCGGGTCGTAGCGAAGGCCGGACTTCGCGCCCTGCGCCTTGCCGACAAACGTGATGTGATCGTCTTCAACCACGCCCAGCCGCGCCAGTTCGCCCGAGGCCGCCGCGAGCCTGTCGAGCACCGGCTGCGAGATGTCGAGCACGCCGCCCGTCGACAGCCAGATCAGGGCGAGCGACACCAGCTTGAGCGCCAGCACGTATTCGCCATGCTCATCCTGGCGCACGTAGCCTTCTTCGATCAGTTCCGCCAGCAAACGATGGGTGCCGCTACGCGGAATGTTCAGCGTATCGGCAATGGTCGCAAGCTGCATGCTGCCGCCTTGCCTCGCCAGCAATTCGATGATCGACAGCGCCCGTTCCAGGTTCCCCGCCATGATGCACTCTCATCCCGATTTAGATATCAAATGAGAACACGATTCCACATCGGAATTCAAGCGCATGCGTACCGGCAGCAACGGGGAAACATGATGCACGTCTGGCGAACGCGCTCCTGCGCCCAACACGATCACGCTGCCCGCCGGTAGCCGTTCATCGCCGGGCGTTCAGCCGCGGGCGGAAACACGTTCCATGTACCGTCGTCGTGGCGGAAGAAGAAGATCGACAGCAGGCCGCCCGGGCGCAACGCCTCGACGCACACATAGCGCCGGCGGTGCGTGCCGGTACGGCAGCAACGCGCGACGCGCGCCGGCATCGCGGGTGTCGGGGCGAGCCACTTGTCGACGGCCCAGTGCAACGATTTTTCTGCGCTGATCATCTCGTTCTCCTTCAGTCCTGTTTCCTGGTTACTGCGCCGCGTCCGTCCATTTGGGCGTCGGCCGTGTTCATGCATGTGCCACGCCGTAGCCGCCCTTCACACCCGCTTCGACAAACGCCTTGCACAGGCACACAAGAGCGTGCAGCCCTGTGCGCGGATGCGTGAGGCAGGTGCGTACCTGTTCGCTATGGCTTTCGCCAAGCAGGCACCATGCGCAGAAGTGCTCGCAGTTGTTCGTCAACAGGCGATAGCGGTTTTCGCCGAGCCTGGAGCGCGCGCGCAGCACGGCTTCGTCGCTGGAGTACTTCGGGAAGGGGTTCGGGCGGACTACAACCGGATGGCCAGCGGCGAAGCGCATGAGCGAGACTTCCTCAACCGGGCCGCGATGCGCGGAGCAGGCAAAACCTGAGTAGTGAACGACCTTGCCGCCACCGACGTAGATGCCGTGATGTTCATAACCACTGCGTTGCGTGACGAGATGCGCACCGGGCATCAGTTCGTCGAAGTCGCCAAGCGGAACGTCAGGCAAAGTCGACACGGCAGCGCGATCCGCGCTCCGCCCTTCGATGCTCGCCTGCTGCTGGTAGTGGTTCATGGCTTGCCCCGGTTTCTTCGTTCATGCAAGCGTGGCTTGCATCGATTGACCAACACTGTTGCGAGGTCTTCCGCATCAACCGGGCCATGTCATTCAAGCCATTGATTTACATGACTTTTCCTTAAAGAAGGCGAGGAAGGGTGCAGTGTTGTGTACGGGTATGCCCAACAGTTTCTTGCCTCGAACTGTTGGCGTGCCCCCATCAACCGGGTACGAATCGACGCGACGCGAATGCATCGCAGAAGTGTTGGGCAGACCACCTTTTCCCGCCCTCTGTGTTGGCGTTCATCCAACGTCCTGCCCGTCGCGCGACGCTGCCCGCATGGAGCCTCACGCGGGAAACCGCCAGCCAATCAAGGTGTTACGGGTAGCGTGCCGGCGCGGCGTCAAACTGGCATGGCACTTGCACCATGTCATTCAACTTTTCTTGATCCAAGGCCGTGATTCGGCGGCCGCCTCTGGAGACCCGCCATGTCCTCCATCACTGTCAGTGACCTCTCGCTCAACATCGCGCTGGACCGCAAGGCGATGGCCGCCATCCGCGGCGGCGGCGGCGCCCCCTGGGTGTATGGCTGGATCCAGCCGTACGTGCGCGAAACGCCGACCGTCGGACCGGTCGTCAACCTGTACGAGATCTCCAACAGCTTCTATGCTAACCAGATGAACAACACGTTCCAGTCGGTGAGCGTACAAAACACCGGCTCGAACCTGACCATCAACGCCTCGCCCGACGCACGCAACACCAACACTGCGGGGTAGATCCCGTGATCTGTCCAAGCCAGTTTCGCTGGGCTTCGTCGGCGCGTTCCGACGTGGGACGCGTACGCGAAATCAACGAGGATGCCTGCCTCGACCAGCCAGACAAAGGGCGCTGGGCCGTGGCCGACGGCATGGGTGGCCACGCCGTCGGCGATCTCGCGAGCCGGCTCGTCGTTGACACCTTGAGCCAGATGTCGCCGCCTGCCAGCATGAAGCGCTTCATCGCCGACGCGCGGACGCGCCTGCAGGTCGCGAATCGTCAGCTGAGGGAAGAAGCGGCGCGGCGTCAGGTGCAACGGATCGGCAGCACGGTCGTCGTGCTGCTTGCCTGCGACCGCTTCTGCGGGTATCTATGGGCGGGCGACAGCCGCCTCTATCTTTACCGGCAGGGTCAATTGCGGCAGTTGACGCGCGATCACAGCCAGGTTGAGGAACTCCGCCTGCAGGGACGTCTGACGGACGAAGAGGCGCGCCACCATCCGGCCCAGCACATGATCACGCGCGCAGTCGGCGCGACCGACCGGCTCACCCTCGACGAAGACGCCATCGAAGTCGCTGATGGCGACGTCTTCCTGCTGTGCAGCGACGGCCTCAGCAACGAAGTCACCAACGACGAGATCCTGACCACACTGGCGAACGTGGACTGCCACCGCGCGTCCGAAGAGCTGGTGGACATCGCACTGGCGCGCGGCGGCCGCGACAATATCTCGGCGGTGGTCGTGCAGGCCGAAGATCCTCACGCGTCGGACAAGACCCTGCTGAATCCGGCGCCCTGAGCGCGGCCGATTCGCATCGACAGCATGTGCGCGCGGTCAGCCAGCTTCGGCGTCCTCGCCGTCGTCGTCTTTGCCCTGGCCGTTCTTCTTCTCGCCCTGATGGCGAAAATCCTTCGAATGCAGACCGTGCTTCTTCAACAGCATCTGCAGATGCGACCGGTTCATGTCGACCCGTCTCGCCAGTTCGGCCACCGTGCCGCCAACCTCATGCAAGCCGCGTTCGAGGAACGCCTTTTCGGCTTCGTCGCTGGCAGCCCGCTTGGCATCCGCAAGCGACAGCAGGTTCGATACGTTCGCGCCACCTACCCCTGCACCACCCGCGTTACCGGCGCTGCCCTGCACGCCTGAACTCATCGGCACGGGCCGCATATCCACAGGCAGGTGTTCCAGATCAGCGGTATCGCCCGCGAGACACGAGATGCGGTACATCACGTTGCGCAGCTCCCGGATGTTGCCGGGATACGCGTAGGTGAGCATGAAGTCGCGCAGCCTCGGGGTCAGCCTGACCGGTCGCCGCTTGAGCGTGCCGGCGGCTTCGTCGCCGAAGTAGGCGACCAGCAGCGGAATCTCGTCGCGCCGCTCGCGCAGCGGCGGCAAGGTCACATGAATCACGCTCAACCGGTAGAACAGGTCTTCGCGAAACGTCCCCTCCTCGCTCAGGCGACGCAGATTGCGGTTCGTCGCGGCCACGATGCGGGTATCGACGGCGATCGTTTCGTCCGAGCCGACGCGCTGGATCTCGTGCGCTTCGAGCACGCGCAAGAGCTTCACCTGGCCTGCCAGCGGCAACTCGCCGATCTCGTCGAGAAAGATCGTGCCGGTATGCGCGCTTTCGAACTTGCCCTTGCGGTCGCTCGATGCCCCCGTGAACGCGCCGCGCCGGTGGCCGAACAGCTCGGACTCGAGCAGGTTGTCGGGAATCGCGCCGCAGTTGACCGAGATATACGGCTTGTCGGCCCGGCTGCCGTTCGCGTGAATCACCTTCGCCATCAGTTCCTTGCCCGTCCCGCTCTCGCCATCGATCAGCACGGGCAGATCGGTCGGCGCGGCTTTCTCGGCGATTTCGAGCGCTTCGAGCAGCTTGGGGTTGTCACCGAACGTTCCTTCGAAGATGAAGCTGCGTTCAAGCAGTGCCTGGCGCCGCGCCCCTCGCGACTGGTCGACGCGCGGCGGTTCCGCGACTGCCTGCACGAAGCGCTCGCGGTGCGACATCTGCATGACTTCGTCGCGCAGCGAACTCGCCTGGCGAAGCAGCTTGTCGATGTCCGCGCGCTCGAGTCTCGACGACCAGCGCAGCGTCGAGCGCAGGATCTCGATTCTTTCGATCAAGCCTGCGTATGAGATGGCGGGGCTCGTCCCCTCTTCGGTCTGGTCGAGTATCTTCATCAGGCGCTCAACTGTTTCTGGACAAGCTGGTAGTACATGCCCTTCCTCTCCACCAGTTCTTCGTGCCGCCCCTGTTCGACGATTGCGCCCTCGTAAAGCACGAGGATCTTGTCGGCACGCATGATGGTGCTGAGCCGGTGCGCGATGATCACCGCCGTGCGCCCCTTGAGGATGTCGTGCATGTTGCCGAGAATATTGCTTTCCGACTGCGAATCGAGCGCCGAGGTGGCCTCGTCGAACACCAGCAGGCGCGGATCGTGATAGAGCGCCCGCGCGATGCACAGCCGCTGGATCTGGCCGCCCGACAGCCCGATGCCGCGCTCGCCGACAATCTGTTCGTAGCCGAGCGGCATCTTGCTGATGAACGCATGCGCGTCGGCCATCTTCGCGACCTCCTCGATGCGGCGACGTTCGGGCGCATCGTCGCCGCTCGCGATGTTCTCCGCGATCGTGCCGGAGAACAGCAGATTGCTCTGCATCACGTAGCCGATCTGCGCGCGGTAGTAGGCCTTGTCGATCACATTCATGTCGTAGCCGTCGACCGTCATCTTGCCTTCGGACGGTGCATAGAATCCGACCAGCAGTTTGGCGAGCGTCGTCTTGCCCGAACCGCTGCGGCCGACAATCGCCACCAGCTCACCCGGCTTGATATCGAAGCTGATGTTCTCGAGCACATAGGCGCTGTCGTCCTCACCGTAACGGAAATAGACGCCGCTCATGCTGATTTCGCCCTGCAGCTCCGGCAGCATCACACGCGAGGGCAGATCTTCCGGCTTCTGTTCGGGCTCGATGTCGAGGACGTCGCCCAGTCTTTCCATCGCAACGCCTGCGTCGTTCAACATGCTCCACAGGCCCACCAGCCCCATCAACGGACTCAGCACGCTGCCCATGAAGGCATTGAAGGCAATCAGCTGGCCGATCGTCATCTCGCGCGCCAGCACCAGATTCGCGCCCACCCAGAGGATCGCGATGGTCGTCGCGGCATTGAGCAGCTGGCTGCCCAGCCCGACCAGAATGTTGAATGCATGCGCGCGGTACTGCAATTCCAGCGCTTTCGCGTACTTCTTCTCCCAGCGCAGGCGCACCGGACGCTCGATGCCCATGCCCTTGACCGTCTCGACACCGGCCAGCGCTTCCATCAGGAAGGATTTGGAATCGGTCGAGGCGGCGAACACGGAACGCGCGTATGACTTGAGCTTTGGCGTGGCAAGCACGGTGAGCCCCATGATCGGAATCACGAAGGCGATCAGCACCAGTGTCATCTTCACGTTGTAGAAGAACATGATCGAGAAGTAGATGAACACCATCAGCAGGTTCAACGCGGTCGCGACGGTCGATTCGGTCAGGAACGCGCGGATCGTCTGGTTTTCCTGGAAGCGCGCAAAGATATCGCCGGTCTTGCGCTTCGCGAAGAACGAGAACGGCAGTGACATCGTGTGTTTGAAAAACTGCGACATCATCGCGAAGTCCATGTTGCGGACCATGAAATTCGCCAGATAGGCGCGGATCGTGGACATCAGCTGCGTGAACACGTTGGAGATGATCAGCCCGACAATCAACAGATGCAGCAGGCTGACGTTCTGATGCACGATCACGCCATCGAGGACGTTCTGGATGATGAGCGGCGGAATCACGCCCAGCACCTGAATCACGAAGGTCGCAAGAAACAGGTTCGCGAGGATCTTCCTGTAGGGCGTGAGGTAACCGACAAAGCGTATCCACGGCGAACGCGCCGCCGCCATCTGCGCGAGATTCGGCCCCGCCGTGAAGATCAGACAGGTGCCGCTCCAGCCGCGCTCGAAATCCTCGACACTCAGTTTCCTGAAGCCGAGTGCCGGATCGGCCACCCACACATAGTCTTTCGAGAGGCCATACACCACGATGTAGTGATAGCCCTCCCAGTGCACGATGAACGGCAGATCGAAGCCGCGCAGCGCGTCGAACGTGCATTGCACGCCGCGCGCCGTAAAGCCGAGCGACTCTCCGGCGCGCGCGAGGCTGTCGAGCGTCGCGCCCTGCGTCGTAACGTTGGCAAGCTCGCGCAGTTTGCCGAGCGTCATGGGGATGCTGTAGTGCCTGCACACCATCGCCAGACAGGCCGCGCCGCAATCCATCTCCTCGGCCTGCTCGACGAGCGCAAACCGCTTGATGACCTTCTCGCCGAACTCGGGCTTCGTGTGAAGGTCGAGCGTCAACGGCAGCTTGCGCCGCTGCTCGATCCGCTTCTGGCGTTCGAGTTCGCGGTCGGAATAGCGAATCCGTTCTTCGAGCACTTCGCGAAGTTTCGGATTGCGCTCCAGGATGAAATGGACGGTTCGCTCAGGGATCACGAGCAGCCGCGTGTCGGCAGTCGCGATGACCGAAGCCATCTGCTCCTGGCGCATCAGGCAGGCCTTCTCGCCGAAGATTTCGCCTTCGCCCAGCGTCGCGAGCGTGTAATCCTTGTCGTCCTCGCGCCGCACGATGCGCACTTCGCCCTGCCGCACGACGTAGAGCCGCCGGTCTTCGCGCGAATCCTGCTTGAGGATTTCCTTGCCCGCGCTGACCCGCTTCACGCCCACGCTGCGCACGTATTCTTCCAGCTCGGCCTTGTTGAGCTTGCCGCGCAGATCGAACAGCTGCGCCACGAACCCGCCCGCGGAACTGATCGCCACATAGCTCGCGACGAACGCCAGTGCGACCTGGTTGCCGCCAATCACCGGTTCGATCGCCGCGCGCGGTATGAACAGCAGTTCGGTTTTCGCCGAGGCCCGCACCGACGATTCATGCACATAGGTGCGCAGCATCGCGATATCGGCAAAGATCTCGCCCGTCTTGCGCACGCCCATGCTGATTTCCTTGCCGTGCTCCTCGGTAAAGATGCGCACCGAGCCCGACTTGACGATAAAGAGTCCTTCCGCCGGCTCGCCCGCATTGCACACCGTTTCGCCGAATGAGTAGAAGCGGCTTTGCGCATGCTCCGCCATGCGCTCGAGTTCCTCGCGCGAAAACGGCGACAGGATCTCGACCGATGACAGAAACTCCGCCGCGGACGGCGATGTCTGGGGTGCGTCCATGTGCTTGCGAACCTCGACGTTGGCGCGTGCTGTGCGTCGTGCGTCCTGAGCCTGCACGGGCCCAGGAGCCGTGGATTGTTTCAGCCTGCCCAGGGCCTGTTCACGCTAGCGGGCCTCGATGACATGCTCCTGTGCGCGCGCGATCAGCCATCCCTCGCGCAACAAACGCTTCACTTCGGCGGCGACATCTTCGTCGAGCTTCGCCGGATATTTGGCCGTGACCGCGAAAATCTCATAGCAGGAACGGTCCGGCGACGGAAACGGCCCAAGCAGATCGCCGACCGCCGCATTGAAGATCTTCGCCTCGATGTCCGCCTTGAGCGAGCCGCGCAGCACCTTGCCGATCACGCCGCCCGACTCGCGCGTATCCGCGATCGAATGTTCGCGCGCCATGTCGGCGAAGCTCTCCGGATCGTCGTGCAGGTACGAGATCATTTCTTTCGCCTTGCCCTCGCTGTCGAGCACGATGTGGCTGACCTCGATTGCGTCGAACTTCGGCGAGTTCAGCGAGAAGTACTCCTCGATCGCCGCCTGGTTGCTCACCCTGTCGAGCATGCGTTCCTGATACAGGCCGTCCGTGATGAACGCCTCGAATTCGTCCAGACTCACACCGAGCGCATCCAGGTACTGGTTCATATCGGTAGCGCGGTGCAGCCCACGCACCCGGCGAAACTGATCCGCGCGTTCCTGGATCTCATCCGCCGATACGGTGATGCCCTGCTTCTTCGCGGCGTGCACGGTGAGCTTGTCGCGCACCAGTTGCTCGATCAGGCTCTCGAACTGTCCCGTCAGTTTCAGTAGACGTATGAATTCGGCGACGTCCACGACTTCTTCATCGATTCGTACAATCGCGGTCATCTCATCCGCTCCTCTGGTTGGCATTCTCCGGCCCGCACGCCGGGGCTTCCATGCGCGTGCGGCCTCGCGGTTCGGTTCCGGTTCGGTTCCGGTTCGATTCGGTTCGCTCCATCACATCGCACGACCTGGCGTTGCATTGCATCGGCGCGCCGCTCATCCGGCGAGTTGCCTGAACGGGTCGAGACCCAGATCGATCAGGCGCCGCTCGCGCACGACGATCTCCGCGCTCGCCGTCATCCCGTATCGCAACGGATACCTGTTTTCGGCGATCTGGTAGTAGTTGCGCTCAAGCGTGACGCGCCCTTCGTAGACTGGCTGCTTGTCCTGCACAGACGGCTTGGTCGCGGGCGAAATATAGGCGAGCGTGCCGCTGATGAGCCCATAGCGCTGGTAGGGGAACGCGCTGAACTTCATCTTCACGGGCAGGCCTTCGTGCAGGAACGCGCGATCGCGCTCGGCGATCTCGATCTTCAGCACAGGACGCGCATCTTTCGGCGCGATGCCGCCGAGCGGCGCGTTGGCCTGGATCTTGTCGCCGGGCTGCGTGGTCGTCACGTCGGTCACGACGCCTGAAGCCGGTGCGAGAATCAGCAGGAAATTGTCCTTGTCGATGTTCTCGAAGCGGATGCGCGCGGCGGCGTCGGCCACCAGCCGCGCGGTCTGAACCTGCAGGCGCAGCTTGTCTTCGGCGTTCGCGATCTCGCGCATGGCCGCGTCGTACTGGATCTGCAGATTGGTGGCTTGCTGGCCGCTGGTTTCGAGCTGCGCATTCGCCTGCGCATATTCGTGACTCAGGCGGAAATCCAGTTCCGCGAGTTTCGACTGCGCGACGCGGTACGCATTGTCCGCCTGCAGATACGCGGTTTTCTTCGCTTCGACCTGCAGTTCTGCGACACCGCCGCCACCCGGCTGCGCGAAGAGACGTGAGTAGCTGTCGAGTTCCTGACGTGCCGCGTCGCGCAGCCGGCGGGCGTTCTCGAGTTCGCTGCGCGCCTGCTCCAGTTCGGCCTTCTGCCCTTCGGCGAGCTTCGTCGTGCCCTCGGAAATGCGGTTCTCGTGCAGCTTCGATTCGACCTCGATCTGTTCCTTCAATGCCGCCGCCTTGCGTTCCATCAGCGCCTTCTGCTCCGGAAACTGCTTCCATTCGCGCTCGGCGTCGTCGAGCTTCAACTGCGCCTGCAGCGCGTTGGTTGCCGCTTCGATCGCACCCCGCGCGTTCAGTCTCGCGAGCACGTCGCCTTTCGACACCGGCTGGCCTTCGGCGATATAGAGGTCCGCCAGTTCCCCGTCGATGGGCGCATAGATACGCCGCACGTCCGACTCCGGCGCGAGCGTGCCCTGCGCGCTCACGATCACATCCGCGCGGCCGATGAACGACCACAGCAGTCCGGCCACGACCAGCGCCACCATCGTCAGCACGAGGGCATACGCCATCCGGACCGGCTCGGCGGTGAGGATCGCGATGCCTTCCGCGCTGTGATCTTCCAGCGCTTCGGACAGCGGCTTAAGGTGATTGTCGCGCTTCACCGCTGTTGCCTCCGATGAGTGCCAGCTTCGACTTCAGCAGCGCAGGTTCGAGGACCATGCGCAATTCCTCCAGCGAGCGGCGTTGCAGTTCTGCTTCGGCGTCGACGTCGTCGACCAGTTGGTCCCAGTCGGACGCGTGGTCTGCCCTGAGCTGCGTGTAGATGCGCATGCCCTGATGCGCGAGCGTCTGCGCGTCGGTCAGGAGCCGCGCCTGGCTGCGGAACCCCTCGGAGATGCCCGACTCGAGCCGCTGCGTGCCGCCGATCGCGCCATTCGCCCGATACTGGCGCCACAGGCCCTGCGCGCGCGCGAGCAGATCCTGCGCACGCGAGAGCGCCTTGTCGCGCAGCGCGGCGACGTCAGACTGGATGGCACGCACGAACCAGGCGTCTTGCGCAGGATCGAGTCCTGCGTAGAACGACAGGAGCCGTTCGTCGTAGTCCTTCGTGCCGCGGGTCTTCTGCAGGTCGCTGAACTGGTCGAAGAGGGCTTTCTTGTGCGCCTGTTCGGCGGCAAGCACATCGGACCACGGACCCGCAGGTATCGCCTGCAGATCCGCCAGCGCCGTCTGGCCGTCGCCGCGCTGCCAGGCAGCCGACGCTGCGTCGTGGCGGGCGATCACATCCGCCGAAGGCAGGCGGGTGGCGGCCAGTTGCTGAAAGTGAGCCTGGAACGGTGGCGTCGTGAAGCGCACTTTCCTGAGCAACGCCAAGAGCGGCACAAGCCGGCGAGCGGTCGCTTCGTTCAGTACGGCCGTGTACTGCCGCAGGTCTTCGCGCACCCGATCGAGACCGGCGAGGCGCGGATAGCGCTGCGCGTAGTCGTCGAGCACGGCGGGCAGCGCATCGGGTTTATCCCGTCCCAGTTCGGTGTCGATGGTGGCATTGAGCCGGTCGATCGCGGCGACGTACACCGAATCGTCGCTCTCGAGCTTGCGCAGATGGCTCATGGCCAGCGCGTACGGCTCGACAAACTCGGGCACGTACGACGCGATCCGGTCGAGCGCGCGCTGGTGGCTCTTCGCGTCGTCCTCCCAGCGCTTCAGGAGGCTGTTGATCCGGTCCTCGTCCGCATAGATCCGGATCGGCGCATCCACCCCTCCCCGGCCAACGAAGAAGCGCTCCAGATCCCCCACCCACCGCAATTCGCCGACGAGTGATGCAGCGTCGGCGTTCGGCAGGCTCAACGCTTTCATCTGGGCGATCAACGCGTCGGCGCGGTCGAATTCGCGCGCCTGCAGCGCGGCGAGCCAGCCTGGCACCTTCGCCTTCAGCAATGCTTCGCTGGCGAGCGCCCTGATGTGCGTGTCAGCCGGATGACGGCCCAGATAGTCGTTCGCGACGGCGACCGCCCGGCCATAGTCGCCGGTTGCCAGCAGATTCTTCAGTTCGCGCTCGGACGAGTTCCGCATATACATCGTCACGGCGACCACGACCAGCAGCGCGACGCCCGCGAGCCCCCACCATGCCGTTCGCGGAACCGTGGTGCGCTCGCCGCCGGAGAAGGCGCGCGTGAGTTCGCCGAAGAGCAGGCGCCACCGGCGCTGCGTGCGGCTCATGCGGCTGCCCGCGCGGTTGGCAGGGTCCGGGCGATCGGCTTGCGCGTTGCGTCCGGCGGCCTGTGCGGCCGGCTGCGCCGCCTCGTTGACTTCGTCCTCGCGCTGCAGCGCCCGGTCGACGCAGAAAATGTCGAGGAACGAATGCGCGGCGCCGACAAACGTAGTCTTGTCGGCGTCGAAGTCGTCGATCGGCGGCGTTGAAATCATCTGGGTCACGGTCGGCTCAAATTCGCGCTCGTTCTGCAGTTCCACCCTGTAGACGAAATGGTCGCTGCCGAATGCAACGACGTCGCCTTCCGAGAGCGCATGGGCCGTCTCGTCGAGCCGCTTTCCGTCGACGAAGGTACCGTTCGTGCTGCCCAGGTCCTCCACATACAGGTCACCCGCCTTGAGGAAGATATGCGCATGGCGTCGCGAGATGTAATTGACCTGGTGCGGATAGCGATCCTTGTAGCGCGCGAAAATCTCGTCGGTCTTGCTGACCAGAAACGGAAACGCCCGTAGATCGATGGGCTGGAGGCCGAGATCGTCGCGCTGCGGCACGAGCACGAGCGCGACGTGCGGCGCGGTCTGGGCCGCCGCGACGATGCGCGCACGCGGCTCGACGCCGACCCGGTATTTCAGTTCGCCGCCAAAACAGAGTTCATCGCCGGCGCGCACACGACTGGGCGTCTGACGCACGCTCTTGCCGTTAAGTGTCGTACCGTTCTTGCTGTCGAGGTCCGCGACGTAGACGGCGCCATGCTCCGTGAAAATGCGCGCATGGCGGCGCGAGAGCCGCGTGAGCAGCTCGTGCGGATAGTCCGCGAACGGCGCTTCAATGCGCCCGATCGCAAACAGGCTGTCGATGATCCGTATCGCACCGAGCGCCGGGTGCGACACCGGCGACAGTACGACATCGAACTCCGGGTCCAGTGTCGTTCGCATCTCCGCAATCGAAGCTTCGCCGGGAGTCATTTGTCTGGATCACTAATCGTTTACCCGCTGCTGCGAAAGCATCAGAGGAATGCTGGAGGGAATCGCGGCGGGCAAGCACTGTTCGAATGAACCACCAGTCCGGCGGTCACTTAAGGATTGTAAGTCACACATGGCGGTAGTCAATTGTCAGGTACGGGTGATGCTGCCGCGCATCCTGCGAGGCTGGCGGCAGCGCGTGAACTCAGTGCTCCTTTACTTCGGCCTGCACGTCGACGGACGGCCAGCCGCCGCCCAGCGCCTTATAGAGCAGCACGGTATCGGACAGAATCTGCTGATGATTGGTGAGCAGGTCCTGCTGCGCCTGCAGCAGCGTGCGTTCCGTCTCGAACACTTCGAGCTGCGACACCAGGCCTTCACGCAGTTGCGATTCGATCTGGTCGGCCACCATGCGCAGGCGCGAGACCTCCTGCTGCAGTTCCACGCGCTGCAGTTTGTGCGCGTTCAGGTTGACGAGCGCGTTCTCCACTTCTTCGAACGCACCCATCACGGTGGTTCGATACTGTTGCTCAGCGACCGTGCTTTGCGCCTGGGTCGTTTTGATGTGCGCGCGCACGCTGGGGTCGAAGATCGGAAGGTTGATGCTCGGCATGAAGCCATACGTGAACGATTTGAGCAGATCGGTCAGCGCGAAACTGGCGGTGCCGGCGTGACCGGTCAGGCTGATCGACGGGAGCTGCGCAAGCTTCGCCTCGCCGACGAGGTTGTACGCTTCCAGCACCCTCAGTTCTGACGCGACGACGTCCGGACGCCGCGACAGCAGTTGCGCAGGCAGGCCAGCCGGCACCGGCGGCTGTTGCACGCGTTGCTGCAGATGACCGGCGGGCAGCGTGAACTCGCCGGCGGGCACGCCGATCAGCGTCGACAGCGCATTGTTCGCCACGTCGCGCGAGCGGCGCAGTTCCAGCAACTCGTTGGTCAGACGATTGATTTCTGCCTGCTGCCGCATCACCTGGGTCTTCGGGATCAGGCCATTGCGGTTCTGACCGTCGTAGATCGCGAGGATCTGTCTGTTGGTGGCGAGGGTTTTCTGTTGCTGCTCGATCTGGTCGTCGAACTGCAGGATCTGGAAATAGGTGGTCGCTACCGTCGCCACGAGTTCGAGATAGCCTGCGCGCCAGTCCGCCTCGGTGGCGTGGTATTCGGCCTTCTGCGCCTGCACGCCCTTCTCGACCTTGCCCCAGATGTCGATGTCCCAGTTGACCTGGGTGGCCACGTTGTACTGCTTCAGGAACGGCGCGCCGTTGGTCTTCTGGAAATTGGCGCCGGCGCCGACGTCCATGGTCGGCAGCGCGCCGGCCTGTGCCTCGCCGATCTGCGCCCCGGCGACGTCGATGCGGGCAGCCAGCACCTTGATGTCGAAGTTGCCGGTGATCGCCTTTGCGATCAGCGTATCCAGATACGGGTCGTGAAAGCCCTTCCACCACTGCGGGTCGATCGTATCGGCGGCGGAAATGGCGGAGCCGCTTTTGTCGGACCAACCCGCCTTGGCAGGCGTGTCAGGACGCTTGTAGGCCGGCATGCTGACGTCGCAGGCGCAGAGAACGAATGTGCACAACATCGCCGCGGCAAGCGCGCGCGTTGCGGCATGACGATGGCCCACGCTCTCCACACTGTCCACGCCGTCCATCGCGAAGCGGTTCGCCGACGCAAGGCGCCAGCCATGACGGACGATCGAAAGAAGCGAGGCTGACACGATTTTCTCCGGTAAATCCCTGCTGCACCGCATGTCGGTAATGCGCCCTTCAAGTAAAGCATGTCCTGTCCGGCATCTCCATCGAGACCGGCGCAAAAGGGGGCGCGGGTGTTTGTGCGTGATGCGGGGCGTGTGGAAAGAACGATTGGCTACGGGTTGCTTTTTACGGTTACCGGACGACGCAGTGCTGTAGTCGTCCGGCGCCGGGGTTATCTTCGGGCTGCGGTCCGCCGGGGCATCGAGGCCTGAGCGGTGGTCTCCCCGCAACGATCCTTGTTAAAGCGCGATGCTGTTGCCGTTATCCACGTACGGATTCGACTTCGTGTAGATGTCGGTCAGGAACGCCGAGCCGTTGCCGGTGGAAATCAGCGTGTCGAGGCCGGTGCCGTTGGACTGCGTGGCGAAGACGTTCTTGCTGGTGTCGAGGCTGATCGGCGTGATGTTCACGAAGTTGTTCGACGGGATCGGCATGAGGCCACCGCGTACGGCGCGCATCTTGTTGATGTCGAGTTCTTCGGTCACGTGGAGGTCTTTGATCGTCAGGGTGTTCATCCCGGTTCTCCTGAAAGGAAGGTCAGGTCTTGCGTTCGGATTCGAGAATGCTGTCTGCCCGGAGGTTACTCACGCATAGCCTGTGCCAGGCGCACGCCGGACACCGGAGAAACCGCGCCGAGGCTTGAAAACAGGGAAACTCGCCACGCACCGATGAAGCCCGGGCAGCGCCCTGGAAGATGCGCCCCGTGCGTCGGTGACGGGCTGTGCCAGACAGCGCGCACGAGGGTGTTGGGTTGGAGAAGACAGTCGCTTTCGCGCGAGCTGCACGAGTGTCGCGCAAGGCGAGGCAGCTACACGAGAGAAGATGTATTGAAGGGTCGCCTGACTGCAGGTCAGGTCTATGAGCCGGTATCTACCCGCTCACTTCGCGATGACGGTGATCTTCTTCGAATAGACCGGCGGGTTGTGCGGGATGTGCTTGTCGTCACCCATCAGCAGCTGCAGCGTGTGCTTGCCGGGCGGCAGTTCGATCGTCGTTTCCGTTTCGCCCGCGCCAAAGTGCAGATGGTTGCGGTCCGAGGGAATTTCCTGGTCCATCGGCGGCAGGTCGGTGTCGATCAGCAGATGGTGGTGTCCGGTATTCGGAAACTTCACGCCCTTGGGCGCGACACCCATGTAGCGCAGCCCGAACCAGACGCGAAACGGCTTGTTGGCCGGAACCACCTGGCCATCGTTCGGATAGCCGATATACGCGTATGCGCCGGGGGGCGACGGCGTGGTGCCCGCATAGGCGAAGTTCAGAAAGGCCAGAGCGGCCAGCGCCGCGGCGACGATAATCTTGTGCATGGAGTGTGCTCCCCGTCCTGACAGACCGAAGCGGGTCAATTGGCTTTGACGATGATGGTGATCTTCTTCGAATACACCGGCGGATCGTGCGGCACGTGGTTCTGGTCGCCCAGCAGAAGCTGCAGCGTGTGCTTGCCAGGCGGCAGTTCGATGCGCGCGTCGGTCTCGCCTGCGCCGAAATGCAGGTGATTGCGATCCGATGGAATTTCCTGATCGAGCGGCGGCAGATCGGTGTCGATCAGCAGGTGGTGGTGCCCGGTTTTCGGGAAGTCGACGCCTTTAGGGCAGACGCCCATGTTGCGAAGTCCCATGCGCACCCACAGCTTGCCGCCATGGATCACCGTGCCGTCAGCCGGCCAGATGATGTATTCCTCCGCGTTTGGCGGAGACGGGGTTCTTGGCGGGGCCGCCAGCGCCGTACCCCATACCAGGGTGGCGAGAACCGCGGCAACGATCGTGGTGACTACGGAGGTGACTAAAGCGGTAACTACAGTGGTAACTGCAGTGGCGCCAGCAGGACCCACGCGAGCGGCCAGGCTGCAGCGCATTGTTGTTCTTTGCATTGCACATTCTCCCGAAGAATTGTCCGGGTCGCCCCTTTCGTGCAAAGAGCCTTCCCACCCCTTCGCGGCGGGTGTGTGCACACGTGCGTGTCGGAACGACCGGTAAAAGACCCCGATCAGTGCTGTGTTCTTTGTGCTTTAGCTTAGGACGGAACTTGCCAAAAAGATACGCCACTCTCGTTCTCGTTCTGACGCCTTGACTGCGTGCTATCGTTGTTGATGACGACCTCGAGGCGCTGCATGCAGATTGCGCGGAGATTCGCCGCGCGCATGGCAGTGACCGACAGCGGCTTGCCCGTCGACGGATACCGATGTTCGATCCATACCAAAACAGGATTTGAATATGTGGCGAAAACTCCTGCTCGTGTGCATGGCCGGGGCAATCCTCGCGCCGTGGCTCGGCGTCGAGGCACAGCCAGCCCCCCGAAGCGTGGCTTCGACTGCCCGGGTCACAGCACCGTCCGCCCACGCGGACAACCCGCGTGTCGCGCTCGTGATCGGCAACGACGACTATCCGGGCGGCGCGCTCCCCAACGCGGCGCACGACGCCCGCAGCATGAGCGACGCGCTCGGCGCGCTTGGCTTCGACGTGATCCTCCGCACGAATGCAACGCCGCAGCAGATGAAACAGGCGCTCGCCGATTTCGGCCGGCGCCTGCGCGCGGGCGGCACAGGCGTCTTCTACTTCGCGGGGCACGGCTTCGAGGCGGCCAACGACGCAGTGCTCGTCCCGGCAGGCGTCGATGTGGGTTCGCCCGCGCCTCTTCTGGAGAGCGGCGTGGGACTGTCGAGCGTGCTTCGCGCGATGTCGGCGCCACGTCCCGACAAGCTCAATCTGGTGATACTCGATACGTGCCTGAACGACCCGTTCCAGGCCGCCGGTGCGACGCCGTTCCCCGTCGCACTCCCGGACCGGACGATGATTGCCTACGCGGCTGCCCCGGGCGGATCTGCCGCAGACGGCAAGCGCCATGGGATATACACGGGTGCGCTGCTGCGTACGCTCGCGGCCGCGCCGCCGGCCGACCTCGCGACGATGCTGCGGCGTGTCGCGGCTGACGTTCGCGAGCTCACGCACGGCGAACAGAGGCCCTGGGTTGCGTCATCGCTTTCCGACGACGCACTGCCTGGTTCCGGCCGGGTCGATGCGCCCTTGCTGGCTGACGCCCGATCGACCGACATGGACGCGGACGAAGCGGTCGTCACGCTGCATAGTCGCGGGATACTGCCAAAGGACAGCAGCGAGCAATACGAGATCACGTTCTGGGATTCGATCAAGAACAGCACCTATCCGAGTGACTACGAGGCCTATCTGAAGGCTTATCCGAACGGCCGCTTCGCGCCGCTTGCGCGCGCGCGCATCGAACGGCTGCGAGCGTCCGCGCCGCAAACGCCAGCCGCCGGAACGCAAGCACCGCAAGCGCCGCAGGCGGCATCTGCCGGCGCGCCGCCACAGGAGCATCCACGGGCGATTACGCCTGCGCCGGCACCCGCTCCGGCCCCGGCCCCGTCTGCGGCAGGAGCGGCGCCGGTGGCTCCCGCGTCGCCTCAGTCCAAAGCAGTCAACAACGCCTCCGGCACGAGCGAAAGCAAGGACTGCGCGGCCTGCCCCGTGATGGTGGCATTGCCAGCGGGCTCGTTCATGATGGGCAGCAGCACCGATGATCCGTCAGAAAAACCGGTGCATCGCGTCACGATCGGCGCGCCCTTCGCGATCGGCAAATACCCGGTGACGGTCGAACAATGGGACGCCTGCGTCGATGCGAAAGCCTGCACGCGGCTTTCCAGCGAGAACAGTACGACAAGGAATGCACCCGCCCGCGATCTGAGCTGGGACGACGCGCAGCAGTACGTCAAGTGGCTGGTCAAGGTCACCGGCAAGCCCTATCGCCTCCCCACCGAGGCGGAATGGGAGTACGCGGACAAAGGTGGCACGACGACGAAATACTGGTGGGGCGACCAGATGCGCAAGGGCAGCGCGAACTGCAAGGATTGCGGCGACCCCTGGCACACCGAAGGCCCGGAAAATGTCGATGCTTTCGCGCCGAATCCCTGGGGGCTGTACGGCATGAACGGCGGCGTATGGGAATGGGTCAGCGATTGCTGGCACAACTCGTACCAGAACGCCCCCGCCGACGGCCGCACGTGGGACAGCCCAGGCTGCGACATGCGCGTGATCCGTGGCGGTTCCTGGCGCGAAGGCGCGAACTACATGCTCACCTCGACGCGCTTCAAGTACAGCGCGACCGTGCGCCAGTCGCAGAATGGCTTCAGGGTCGTCAGGGACCTGAAGTGAAATCCCGTCTGCGTCGTCACGCGCCTGAGGTAGCGGACGACGGCGCCCGACGCTCAATGCGCGCGCGCCTTCGTCGTGATCAGCGCAATATCGGCAACGATGCGGTCCTGCCCATACTTGCTGGCGATCTGACCCAGGCGCGTTTCGAGCGCATGCAGATAGTCGGCACGCGATTCGCTCTCGGGCCGCAGACTGTCGAAGAGCGGCGCGGGCGTGATGAGCAGCACGACCATCTCCGTTCCGAACGGCTTCGAGATGGTCCAGTCGCCCGCGCTGCCGATCGTCGCGGCATAGTGCGGCGGAGCCTGGTTGTCCTTCGCCCGCGGGCCCGGCACCATATGCACGACGCTGCCGTCCAGCACGTAGTAGTCGAGATTGACGTAGGAATCGAAGCCGGGTGTCGTCACGTCGACGACCAGCGAATCGCCTTCGGTCAATTGCGCATCGGGCGGGCGCACATGCAGCGCCGCGATGCGGCCGGCCTGCCAGTTGCGTGTCCAGTACGGTGCGAACGTTTTGATCGCATCGCACTTGTCGTCGGCGATCTGCTCGACGTCAAGATTCAGTGACTCGACACCGGGCAGTGCGCTCAGGTCATTCTTCAGACGCGTCGCGCCGTACCGCTGCGCAACGAATCCCCGCACCTTCAATGCGTGACCCTGCACGTCGGCCACCAGTGCCGAACACGGCACCTGCGCCAGCAGCGGCGTGACCGCCGCCAGCGACAGCGTCGGCGGCGCAGGGGGCTGGACGGCCGGCGGCGCGGACGGCGGTGCTGGCCGCGCCGCCTCGACTCCAGGTGCGGCCGATGCCGGGGCCGACGCCGAAAGCGCCTCGGGCGCCGCGGAGGCGACCTGAACATCGGAAGCAGGAACAGACGCGCCCGAAGCCATCGACGACGGAGCCGTCACGCCATTTTCGCCCGGCGCCGCCCGGTGATGCACATAAACGCCCACACCCGCCGCACACAGCACGGCAAGCCCTGCCACGCCCGCCTTCACGAGCGTGCCGCGCTTCACACGCGGCGCCGTCTTTTTCGCCGGGCGCTCCTCCGCGCAGAATTCTTCGAGAAAACGCGCAACCGTTGGCATGCGGGTATTGCGGTCGAACGACAGTGCCGAGCGCAGTGCCCGCCACTGACGCGTGCCGAGACCCTCCGGCCGCTCCGGCATGCGGCCCGTGGCGCGCGCCTGGGTGGCCGACTGCCGGTCGAACGGATGCCGCCCGGTCAGCAGTTCGTAGGTGATGCAGCCGAGCGCGTAGATGTCGTCACGTGGGTCGGGTTCGCGATGCTCGAGCATCTCCGGACTGGCATAAGCGGGGGTCAGCGCGCCGAGACTGCCCGGGTCGAATACCGTCGCGTCGCTCTCCTCTTCCGGCCGCTGGAAGACGCGTGCGATGCCGAAATCGATCACCTTGACTTCGCCGGTATCGGTGAGAAACACGTTGGCAGGCTTGAAGTCGCAATGCACGAAGCCACGCTCATGCGCGTAGGCGAGCGCGCCGCACATGCCGCGTACGATCGGCTGCGCGGCGCGTAGCGGCATGCCCTTGAAGTCCTGGCTGCGCAGGATCTGGCTCAACGCCTTGCCCGACAGATATTCCATCGTCAGGTAGACGATCGCGCCGTCGCGATCGAAGTCGTACACGGTGACGATGTTCCGGTGCGCGAGCACCTGCGCCTTCCTCGCTTCGCGTTGCAGCGCGATCAGCGATTTCGGGTTGCCGCGAAACTGCACATTGAGGACCTTGATCGCCAGGTAAGGCTTGCGGTCAGATGCTTCCAGCTTGCGCAGGTCGAGCGCCTTGTAGACGGTGCCCATCCCGCCGACACCCAGGCATTCTTCCAGCACGAAACGATTGTTCAGTGTGTCGCCGGTGCCCTTGATCTGATCCAGTCCGGGCGGCGGCGCAGCGATGCCGGAAGTCAGCGACGGCGTTTGTTCCGTCGCCGTCAGCACACGGGTTTCCTCGCCGCCGGCCGCGAGATTCGACACCGGTAGCTGCTCGATCCTGCGGCGCACTTCCGCATAGAGCTCGGAAGGCAACGGCATACGTGTGTGCGCTTCGCCAAGGATTTCCAGCAGGCGTGCAGAACTGAGACCTTCTGTCGTCAGCGTGCTGTCGAGCTGGGCGACGAATTCGTCGCGCGACAGCCCGCCATTCTGGAAATCGCGAATCACATGCGCAAGGCTAGCCATTTGTGCGAAGCAAAGCAGCTCCGTGGTGACCGGAAAACCGGGGGAATCGCTGTCGTAACCAGTTACATGTGCCCTATTTCGATACTAGCCCGCACCTGCTCCTTTCGCAAACCAGGATAGGCCCGCGGCACATGGGCAGGGCGGGTGTTGCAAGGTGGCCAACAGGGTGCGGCAGGTTGTTGGCTGCGAGCCACCATCAGCGGTGTGCGATCCTGCCAGACGTTTCGCCGCGACGTGGCACGACAGCGCCCATAACCTATACGTATCAGCCTCCCCGCGTTTTAAGAGCAGCACACCGAAAAGGCTGGCATGGCCTGTGCATCAGCGACATCCGGACAGACATGATTCACGAAACCACCGCAAGACCTGATGTCCTCCACGGAGACTGAAATGAACACGCTGATGATCAAGGACCTGCCCCTCACCGAACAGCTCGACAGCAGGGCGATGACAGCTGTGCGCGGCGGCTCGGTGCCCTACCCGTCGTACAGCTACTTCAACTATGCGCCTGTCTCGTTCGACTTCAGCAAGTACGTCGCGGCCAGCCAGTCGAACAACACGCTGCTCGAAATCCAGGCCGCCACCGGCGACAACTCGGCCTTCCTGAGCAATGTCAACACGACAATCAGCCCGAAGGTGGAGAACAACAACAACATCATCATGAAATAGAACAGGCGGCGGCGCGAGACCGTAACGGCTCTCACCGCCAGCATCGCAATTAGCTGCGCTCTGGAAGCGGATTTCCTATACTGGTTGAGCGGACCTTCTGCAGCCCGTCGGACAGGCTTGCCCGTCGAGCGGTACCGGTTATTGACCTCAACCTTCAGGAACAGCTATGGCAACCATCGCGATCAAGGACCTGGCCGAAAGTGTCGACCTCGACAGAAGGGCCATGACCGCCATCATCGGCGGCGCAAGGATCGGCACCCATGCCGGCGTTATCGCGCAACCGGTTCCCGCCGCATCGCGCGTGGTCGACTATCCGCCGGGCTTTCCAGCCGCCCGCCAACCGGTCGACGATGGCATCCCGCCACAAAGCATTCTGCACAGGTAAACGCAGCGCGCGGGACCGCTTACACAAAGAGCGGTCCCGCGCGTCTGCAGCAGCACTGAAGCAAACCCTCCCGTTACGACTGCGTGACACGCGCGCGTGTCCCCGTGTCCGTACGGGACACACGCGCAGGCGATTCCGGACCTTGCCGGCCTTCCGTGTCGGAGACTTCGCACAAGCATTTCAATAGTTTGCTAACGAATGTATTCCGAAATACAATGCGGCCCATGCCGAATCTCGACAACCTGCGCCGCTCCGTCAGCAGCACGCTTGTCGTCGCCGCCCGAAAGTGGCGACGCACCAGCCACGGGGTCCTGGCCGCCTTCAATGTCTCGGAAGCCTGCGCTGCGCCGCTGCTCGCGGCCGGCCGGCTTGGCGAGGCCGTGCGCCAGGTCACGCTCGCGGAACACGTAGGCATCGAAGGGCCGTCGCTCGTCCGCCTGCTCGATCAGCTGTGCATGGCGGGCCTCATGCGTCGCGACGAAGACCCGGACGACCGCCGGGCCAAGACCGTTTCGCTCACCGGCGAAGGCCGCGCGGTCACCGCAAAGATGGAGAAAGAACTGGTAGGGTTGCGCGCGGAGGTGCTGAAAGGCGTGACCCGCGCCGACCTTGAAGCGACGCTGCGCGTGCTGAAGGCCTTTCAGGCTTCGGATCAGCTGGCGGATACGGCAAATCCTGACAGCAACGATGCAGCCTGAGTCCCCATGATCTATCCCTCACTGCGCGACTGGCTGTATTCGGTCAAGACCTTCGCAGCTGCGATGATCGCGCTCTATATCGGGCTCGCGCTGCAGTTGCCGCGCCCGTACTGGGCGATGGCGACGGTGTACATCGTGTCGAATCCGTTCGTCGGCGCCACGCGTTCGAAGGCGATCTATCGTGTGCTCGGCACTGCGCTTGGGGCCTCGGGAGCAGTGCTCTTCGTGCCGCCGTTTGTCGAATCGCCCTGGCTTTTCAGCGTGATCGTCGCGTTGTGGACCGGCACGCTGCTCTATCTGGCGATCTCCGATCGCACGGCGAAAAGCTATATCTGTCTGCTAGCCGGCTACACGCTGCCGTTGATCGCGTTGCCGGCGGTGACCAATCCGGCGAGCGTGTTCGATCTGGCCATCACACGTACCCAGGAGATCACGCTTGGCATCGTGTGCGCAAGCGTCGTGGGCGGCGCCGTGTTTCCGAACCGGCTGGCACCCTCCATCATCGAGCGCACGGATGCCTGGTTCCGCGACGCCGCGTTCTACGCACAGGAAACGTTGTCAGGCCGCATCGCGGGTGCCGCCATTTCGGCCTGCCGCCAACGACTCGCCGCGACCGTCAACGGCCTCGAATTCCTGCTGAGCCAGCTCGCCTACGACCACACCCGGCCGGATATCGTGAAACGCGCCCACGAACTGCGCGGCCGCATGCAACTGCTGCTGCCGATCATGTCGTCGCTTGCCGATCCGCTCATTGCGCTTCTCGGCCGCAAAGAGGCCCGGCCCGCCGGGCTGGAGGCACTCCTCACCGACGTCGTCAAATGGTTCGACGCTCCGCTGCCCGAAGCACGTGCCGGGGAACAGCCTGACCCCATAGCCGACGCGCTGCGCGAACGCATCGCCGCGCTGGACCCTCGCGGAGAGGCGATCGCGAGCTGGGACGGCGCACTGCTGTCGAATGCGCTATGGCGCCTGCGGCAAGCCATCGATGTCTGGCAGGACTGCCGCACGCTGCGTGTGATCATCACGCGTGAAGAGGGTTCATGGCGGCCGCACTTCAGGCACTGGCGCACCGGCGGCACCGAGCGCTATTTCGACCGCGGCATGCTGCTGTTCTCGGCCGGCTCGGCGGTCGGGGCGATCATCCTCGCTTGTGGCCTCTGGATCAGTTCGGGCTGGAACGACGGCGCCGGGGCGGTCACACTCGCGGCCATCGCCTGCTGCTTCTTCGCCGCACTCGACGAGCCGGCCCCCCAGGTGTTCAAATTCTTCGTCGCCACGAGCGCGAGCGTCGTGTTCGCCGGCCTCTATCTGTTCGTCATCCTGCCGAACGTCCACGACTTCCCGATGCTCGTGGTGATATTCGCCGGGCCCTTCATCCTCGTCGGCACGTTGATCCCGCGCCCGCAGTTCAATCTGGCGACCATGCTGGTGGCCGTCAACACCGCCACCTTCATCAGTATCCAGGGCGCCTACGACGCCGACTTCCTCGTCTTTCTGAACAGCAACATCGCGGGGCTCACCGGCCTTCTCTATGCCTTCCTCTGGACCCGCGCGACACGCCCGTTCGGCGCCGAACTCGCGGCAGCGCGGCTGATGCGTTCGAGCTGGGCGGACGTGGCGTTGAGCGCGTCGACGCGGCCGATCGAAGATCAGCGCAATCTCGCCTCGCGCATGCTCGACCGGCTGATGCAGCTGATCCCGCGCCTCGCCGCAACCGACGACCATCGCCACCCGTCGATCGAAGGTTTCCGCGATCTGCGCATCGCCTTCAACGCGATCGATCTGCGGCGCCTGCGCCCGCGACTGCGCGGCGATGTGCCCCCCGCCATCGACCACGTGCTCGCCGGTGTCGAGGCCCACTTCGCATTGTGTATCGACCGGCGCGCCCGGCAACCCGTGCCGGAAAGCCTGAAGACGTCGATCGACGCGGCGGTCGGCCGTGTGACCGCGCAAGGCCTCGCCAGCCAGTCAGACAGCGCGGAGATCTCCAGGCGGCAGTTGCGCGACGCGCTGCATGCGCTCGTCGGCCTGCGTCTGTCGCTCTTTCCGGCGACCCTCGCGCCTGCCGCCCCACCCCCACAGGAACCCGCCCGCTGATGCACACATTCATCCACCTTCCGGCGGCCAGACGATGATCGGCGAGATCGACATTCTCGGCGTCTTCGTGCCGGCCGTGCTCGTGCTGATGTTCATCGCCTACCTGATCAATTTCGCGATCCGCACCGTGTTCGAGCGCATCGGCTTTTACCGTTTCGTCTGGCATCGCTCCATCTTCGATCTCGGCATCTACGTGCTGGTGCTGGGTCTTGTCGTCATCGTTTCGCATCGACTCGAACCGTGAAAAAAACCTGGCTCTCCGTTGGACAGATCCTGCTGACCCTGGTCGTGGTCGCGATCGCGGCCGTTGTGCTGTGGAAGCTGGTCGACTACTACATGTTCTCGCCGTGGACCCGCGACGGCCACGTCCGCGCCGACGTCATCCAGGTGGCGCCCGACGTCTCCGGACTGATTACGTCGGTCGACGTGGTCGACAACCAGCAGGTCAGGCGCGGGCAGGTGCTGTTCGTGATCGACCAGGCGCGTTACGCGCTCACGCTTCGCCAGGCACAGGCCACCGTGCTGCAGCGGCGCGCCACACTCGACCAGGCACGGCGCGAAGATGCGCGTAACCGCAAGCTCGGCAACCTGGTCGCCCTGGAAGCCAGCGAAGAAACCCGCTCGCGTGTCGACCAGGCCACGGCGCTCCTCGCCGACGCGGAAGTCGCCGTCGATACGGCCCGCCTCAACCTGCAGCGCACGACCATCGTGAGCCCGGTCGATGGCTACCTCAACGACCGCGCGCCGCGCTCGGGCGAGTACGTTGCGTCGGGCCGGCCGGTGCTGGCGGTCGTCGACATGCATTCGTTCCGCGTCGACGGCTATTTCGAGGAGACCAAGTTGCGCGGCATCGATATCGGCCAGCCCGTCGATATCCAGGTGATGGGTGAGCCGAACGTGCTGCGCGGTCATGTGCTGAGCATCGTCGCGGGGATCGAGGACCGGGATCGCACACAGGGCTCCAATCTGCTGCCGAACGTGAATCCGGCATTCAGCTGGGTGCGGCTCGCGCAACGCATTCCGGTGCGCGTCGCGCTCGACGAAGTGCCCGCCGATTTCCGCCTGATCGCGGGGCGAACCGCCACGGTGTCCGTGCGGGAGCCCGCGCGCGCACGGGGTGCGCGTGCCGCCTCGGGTAGCGCGGCGGCTTCGGCTTCGGCATCCGCATCGGTGCCCGCTTCGACGTCGCAGCCCGCGGTACAGCCGGCATCGGGCGCTGCGCAATGAAGCTGTCGCGCGCCCTTCCGCTCCTGCCGCTTTTGCCCGTCGTGCTCGCGCTCAACGCGTGCATGACCGTCGGACCCAACTACTCGCTGCCGAAAGAGGCGCTCATCAACGCGCCGCTCGCCAACGCGCCGCTCGAAGGCACCGATGGCGCACCCGTCTCGCAGCAGGCCGTGCCGGCCGCATGGTGGCATCTCTACGACGACCCCGTGCTCGAAGGACTCGTCAGCGAGGCCATGAAGTCGAACGCCGACCTGCGCGTCGCCGCCGCCAACCTGGCGCGTTCGCGCGAGGCGCTCGGCGTCGCGCAGGCGCAGGGGGGCTTCTCGGGCAACGCATCGGCACTCGTCGAGCGGGCGCAGGAATCGGCGGAACAGTTCCTGCTCTTTAGCAAGCTGCCGGTTGCCAACGAAGGCGATTTCGGCATCAACGTCTCGTACGAATTCGATCTGTTCGGCAAGCTGCGTCGCGGCGTCGAAGCGGCTGGCGCGGATAGCGACGCCGTTGCGGCGGCCGGCGATCTCGCGCGGATCACGGTCGTCGCGAGTGTCGTGCGCGCGTATGTCGAGGCCTGCTCGTCGGGAGAAGAACTCGCTGTCGCGCAGCGCTCGCTGGATCTGCAAAAGGAGCGTGTCGCCGTATCGCGCCGGCTGCGCGACGCCGGTCGCGGCAACCAGCCGGACGTCACCCGCGGACAGACCCAGGTGGCAACGCTTGCGGCCGACATCCCGCGCTTCACGGCGCGCCGCCGGATCGCCGAGTACCAGCTCGCCATGCTGCTTGCGCGCAAGCCGTCCGAACTGCCGGCGGCCGTGAAGACCTGCAACAAGGTGCCGCAGATCAAACAGCCGATTCCCGTCGGCGACGGCGCGGCATTGCTCAAGCGCCGCCCGGACGTGCGCGAAGCCGAGCGTCAGCTGGCCGCATCGACGGCGCGGATCGGCGTCGCTACCGGCGCGCTGTATCCGACGGTGAGCTTCGGCGCATCCGCGGGATTTACCGGGATTCTCGAAGACATCCCCACGCAGCCCACGGCACGCTGGGCCTTCGGGCCGCTGATCAGCTGGACCTTCCCGGTCAACGGGGCACGCGGTCGCGTGCGTGAGGCCGAGGCGGATTCAAGCGCCGCGCTGGCGCGTTTCGACGGGGTCGTGCTCAACGCGCTGCGCGAGACCGAGACCAACCTTGCCACCTATGCCGCCGACTACAACCGCGCTGACGCGTTGCGTTCGGCGTATCAGTCCGCTTCCGAGTCGGCGAACGAAACACACCGGCTCTATGTCGCCGGACGCGAATCGTTCATCTCGGATCTCGATGCGACCCGCACGCTGACTTCGACCCATGCGCAGGTCGCGGCCGCCGAAGGCCAGGTCGCGCTTGACCAGGTGAACCTGTTCCTCGCCCTCGGCGGCGGATGGGAAACCGATACCGTCGCGTCGAATTCGCCGCATCAGGGTCAGGGATCCCAATGACGCCTGTACGCTCGCCTGCCGCTTCGCACGCCTTGCCCTGATTCAGGTTACCTTGGGGAATGGATTGTGGCAGCATGCGCTGCCGCCGTGCCGCGTGCAGGGCAAACGAACAGGAGAGGGACGATGATCGATGGACTGGTAGGTGGCCGGCTCTACGGCGAAGCGCAGATCCGCACAGGACAGAATGGCAGGCGTTTCGTGACCTGCAAGGTGCGCGCAACGGCCGGGGATGGCGAAACGCTGTTTGTGAACGTAATCGCCTTCGACGACGACGTGCAGACCGCCCTGCTCGCCTTGAGCGACGCCGATAGCGTGGCGCTTACCGGCGCGCTGACACCCAAGGTGTGGACGGACAAGAACGGCCTCGTGAAGCCCGCGCTCGACATGGTGGCGCACGGGTTGCTCACGGCGTATAACGTTCGGCGCAAGCGCCAGGCGCTGGGTGGCGATGCGGCATCGCAGACGCCTCACGAGCGGGACGACCTTGATGATCCGCTCTGAAACGCCCTGCGTGACGGACGTTGCCGCGCTGTCGCAGCGAACGCACGGCAAGCCTGCGCTGGCGTGCTGAAGCCCGCCAGCAGGCGAGGCGGTTATTCAGTCGGCCGGGACCCCGGCACACGGATTGTTCGCTGGCGCGGAGCACGCGAGCGCATATTCGCCACTCTGGCGAAGCAGATCCTCTCCCTCGTGGAGCGCACTTTTGACAGCGGGGCATTGTTCGTAAGCAATGAACGCGGTGCAGGCAACTGCGGAAAGCACGACCAGCGAGAAGGCGATTCTTTCAAATAGCTGAAAACGATGGGGCATATGTCGATGTTCCTTTCGGACGACATGATATCGCATCTAAGGGTTTTCCCGTAGTCGAAAATAAAGACGCAAATGGGTGTGCCCTCCGTGGCCCGCGCCCATGCGATCGCCGGCGACCGCGTCTTTCCATCGACCATGGCTGTGGACGACCCCGGCGTCGGCGACGAGGCGAACGTTGAATATGGCCACATACGCGTCCCCGGCGACAACGGCGATCAAAGTATCAACACCTTCAGTTTCGAGTACGACAAACTGATCACACCAAGGCTGGCTTTCTCGGTCACCGGCGCCTATGTGATGCAAAACAACCCGACGGCCCGCGGCTTCGACAACTTCGGCGTCGGCCTGAAGTATCTGCTGTACGTCAACGACGCGCACGAGTTCATGACGTCGGTGAGCGTCAATGCCCAGCTGGGCGGCACGGGAAGCCGCGCAATCGCCAACAACTTCTCGACCATCTCGCCGACCCTCTATGCCGGCAAGGGCATGGGAGATCTTCCCGATTCGCTGGCTTATCTGCGCCCGATCGCGATCACGGGTGAAGCCGCCCCGGCTTTGACCACTGGGGCGGGACAACCCAACGCGTTCAACTATGGCTTCACGGTCCAGTACAGCTTGCCGTATCTGCAGCAGCACGTGCATGACCTCGGTTTGCCGCAGCCGCTGTCGAACCTCATCCCCATCGTCGAGATTCCGCTGTCGAGAAGCCAGGGACAGACAACCGGTACGGTCAACCCCGGCTTCATCTGGATCAACCGCTACGGTCAGTTTGGCGTCGAGGCGCAACTGCCGGTCAACCGCGCGAGCGGCTCGCACGTGGGCATCCTGGTGCAGGCCCACATTTTCTTCGACGACGTCGCACCAACGACGATCGGTAGACCGCTATTCCAGTGATGAGGGAGTCGATAATGAAAATGCATCGAAATGGCCTGCAACAGACAATGGTGAAGTGGTCCGCGTTTTGCGCAGGACTCGTCTTCGCCAGTGCGGCGTTCGCGCATGTCTTTCCGCAGAAACAGGAGCCGGGAGCCGGGGCGACGGTCGCGGCGCCCGCCCAGGTGAAGATCACATTCGACGGGCCGCTGGAGCCTGCATTTACGGCGCTCACCGTCACCGACTCAACCGGAAAGCAGGTAAACACCGCTAAATCCACGGTCGATGAACATCAGCCGGCTGTGGTTTCCGTCCCGTTACCGGCTCTGGGAGCCGGGCGCTACACCGTGCATTGGGTGGCGGTCGCCTCCGATGGACATCGCACCCACGGTGATTACGCGTTCGACGTGAAATAGGCTTTGACCGCCGGCGGACCACAGGGCGATTTCCTCCAGATCCCCAAAAGCTTCCTCGATACCCAGTGCGTCCTCGCTGCGCAGACCGTTCAATTCAATTTGCCCACATACACTGTGTCAAAAAAAAGCACGGTCTGCCGTGACCGGCAAGACCGTGCAACATTACCTTTCTGCGACTTCTTACTTCCTCATTTGCCGTTCCTGGTTCTTTATCAGAACTCGTACCCGACCTGAGCACGCACGCCTGCATCGCCCGTCGAGGTGACCGACACGGCGCCGTTCACCAGCCACTTGCTGTTCCGGGAACGGTACGTTGCTCCCACTGCCGCAGCGCTGCCGCCCTTGTAGGTGGCCCCGCCGGCAGCGACAATCGTACGGCCAGGACCGGACGGCGTCATGTTCGGCATGGCCATCGCCGCAGCGATACCGGCATAGGCGTTTTTGGCTACGTCGTTAATCGCCCGGTTGGCCTCGTTGAAGCGCTGATCGGCGTAGTTGTTGGCCTGCTGCACGCCTTGCGCCACCGAACTGTTCATCTGGCCCACGTTCACCGCGTCGGTTGCCGCCGTACCTGCTGCGACATTGGTGATCTGGCGTTCGTTACCCGCCGAGCCCACCGACACCGAGTTGTCGCGGTCGGTCACCGAACCCTGACCCAACGCGACCGAGTTCGTATTGGCAGCCTGCGAGCCCGTGCCGATTGCCGTCGAGTTGACACCCGTCGCCGCCGCACTGGCGCCGACCGCCACGGCGTTGTCCGCTGCCGCACTGGCGTTCGCGCCGATCACCGTGGCGTAGTTGCCCGAGGCAGCCGCACCCGCACCGGCGGCCGTGCTGCCCACGCCGGTACCAGGCATCGCCGCATTGACCTCCGCGCCATCGCCGCTGCTCGCCGACGGAACATCGGTTGCGTCGAAGTACGGGCTTCCGGGCTGGGCATTCGACATCTGTGTGTTGAGATTCGACACCTGTCCATTGAGATCCGTCACCTGGTCCTGCAACGCCGACAGCTGGCCGAAGTTCACCGCGTCGTATTGGCTCGCGCCGTTCGCGACATTGGTCAGGACCACGGGACCTGCGCTCTGGGCTCCGCCCAGCGTGACCGAATTGAAGTTCACCGAACCGTCGGCGTTGCGGTCGTACTGCACCGCGCCCGACAGTTCCGTCCCGACGTCACCGAGCTGGTTCTGGATCTTCGTGATGTCAGTCGTGTTCTCCGTCACACGACCATCAATGTTGGTGACGGCATCGCCTACGCTATGCACCGTCGTGCCGCCCACGCTGTAGCTCGGCGCGCTGATCGTGCCGTCCGGGTTCACCACCGAACCGCCGCCCAGACCCGCGGCCACGCTCGCCGAGTTCGCATACAGCTGGCTGCCGTTGATGGCTTCCTTGCTGCCCGCAGCAACCGCACCGTCGGCCACGCCGGTCAGCTTGCGCTCGCCGTCCGTGCCGGTGAAGTCCACCGTCGTGCCGTCCAGGTCCCTGGCCACCGTGATGGCCTTGCTGGTCGAGTCCTGCTGCACCAGGCCGACGCTGCCGCCGTCCAGTTGCTGCGTCAGGTTCGTGACCGAGCCTTCCACGTTGGTCACGCGGCCGTCGATGCTGGTGATCGCCGTCGCATTGCCGGCGATGTTCGTCGTGTTGGTTGCAATGTTGGCCGTGTTGGTCGCAATGTTGGCCGTGTTGGCCGTCACGTTCTGGTTGGTCGCGTACAGCTGCGAACCGTTCACCGCTTCGGTGCTGGTGTCGCTCAGCGCACCGGCCTTCACGCCGGTCAGCGTACGCACGCCATCGGTGCCGGTGAAGTCCACCGTCGTGCCGTCCAGGGCCCTGGCCACTGTGATGGCCTTGCTGGTCGCGTCCTGCTGCACCAGGCCGACGCTGCCGCCGTCCAGTTGCTGCGTCAGGTTCGTGACCGAGCCTTCCACGTTGGTCACGCGGCCGTCGATGCTGGTGACGCGGTTGTCCACCGTGGTCACCCGGCTGTCCAGGCCGGCGATGTTCGTCGCGTTGTCCGCGATGTTGGACGTGTTGGTCGCAATGCTGGCCGTGTTGGCCGCCACGTTCTGGTTGGTCGCGTACAGCTGCGAACCGTTCACCGCTTCGGTGCTGGTGTCGCCCAGCACACCGGTCTTCACGCCGCTCAGCGTGCGCACGCCATCGATACCGCTGAAGTCCACCGTCGTGCCGTCCAGACCCTTGGCCACCGTGATGACCTTGCTGGTCGCGTCCTGCTGCACCAGACCGACGCTGCCGCCGTCCAGTTGCTGCGTCAGGTTCGTGACCGAGCCTTCCACGTTGGTCACGCGGCCGTCGATGCTGGTGATCGCCGTCGCATTGCCGGCAATGTTCGTCGTGTTGGTCACAATGTTGGCCGTGTTGGTCGCAATGTTGGCCGTGTTGGTCGTCACGTTCTGGTTGGTCGAGTACAACTGGCTGCCGTTCACCGCGTCCGTGCTGTCAGCCGACAGCGTGCCGGCCCCCACGTTGATGATCTGGCGCTTGAGCGTCTCATTGCCAACCGACACCGCATCGCCGCGGTCGGCGATCGAAGCCGCGCCCAGCGCCACCGAATTCGCCGTCGTTGCATTCGCCTTCGAGCCAAGTGCCGTGGAATTGGCTCCCGAGGCAGTCGAATAGTTACCCACTGCCAGCGCAGCACTTGCAGTGGCAAGAGCGTTGAACCCCAGCGCAGAACTATCCGTACCCTGGGCCATCGCGCCTGAGCCCACTGCGGTCCCGTGCGAGCCAGCCACGGTGTAGGCACCCAGCGCCACGCCAGAAAACGCGCTGGTTACCGCCGTATCGCCGAGCGCCGTACCGCCACCTACAGCGCGGGCGCCACTTCCGATAGCGACAGAATTTACTTCCTTCGTGCTCCCCGCGACAAGAGGATTATTCCAATTCGTGGTGGCGGCAAAGCCGTCCTCGGCATATGCGCCGGCACCGATCGCAACCGAATTGAGAGTCGCCGTGGCATCGTCGGTGCCATCCTCCAGGCCGCCGGCCTTGAAGTAGCGGGTCGCGTTGCCCACCGCCTTGTTCAGGTTCGCGATCTCGGTGGTATTGGCCGCCACGTTCTGGTTGGTCGCGTACAGCTGCGAACCGTTCACCGCTTCGGTGCTGGTGTCGCTCAGCGCACCGACCTTCACGCCGGTCAGCGTACGCACGCCATCGGTGCCGGTGAAGTCCACCGTCGTGCCGTCCAGGTCCCTGGCCACCGTGATGGCCTTGCTGGTCGCGTCCTGCTGCACCAGGCCGACGCTGCCGCCGTCCAGTTGCTGCGTCAGGTTCGTGACCGAGCCTTCCACGTTGGTCACGCGGCCGTCGATGCTGGTGATCGCCGTCGCATTGCCGGCGATGTTCGTCGTGTTGGTTGCAATGTTCGTCGTGTTGGTCGCAATGTTCGTCGTGTTGGTCGCAATGTTGGCCGTGTTGGCCGTCACGTTCTGGTTGGTCGCGTACAGCTGCGAACCGTTCACCGCCTCGGCGCTGGTGTCGCTCAGCGCACCGGCCTTCACGCCGGTCAGCGTACGCACGCCATCGGTGCCGGTGAAGTCCACCGTCGTGCCGTCCAGGGCCCTGGCCACCGTGATGGCCTTGCTGGTCGCGTCCTGCTGCACCAGGCCGACGGTGCCGCCGTCCAGTTGCTGCGTCAGGTTCGTGACCGAGCCTTCCACGTTGGTCACGCGGCCGTCGATGCTGGTGATCGCCGTCGAATTGCCGGCGATGTTCGTCGTGTTGGTCGCAATGTTGGCCGTGTTGGTCGTCACGTTCTGGTTGGTCGAGTACAACTGGCTGCCGTTCACCGCGTCCGTGCTGTCAGCCGACAGCGTGCCGGCCCCCACGTTGATGATCTGGCGCTTGAGCGTCTCATTGCCAACCGACACCACATTGCCGCGGTCGGCAATCGAATCCGCGCCCAGCGCCACCGAATTCGCCGCCGTCGCGCTGGCGCCTGCGCCGATTGCGCTTGAACCGACCGCGTAGGCTATTGCACCGCGGCCAACTGCAATTGCCTTGTCCGCTGCGGCCGTAGCGGAATCACCCAATGCGGCAGCACCATCACCGCTTGCGGCCGCATTGGTGCCGATAGCAGTAGCACTCCATGCACCTGCCGACGTACCAGAATCCGCGGAAGCGTTATACCCCATAGCTATACTGTTGACATTCATACCAGCAGCCTTAGCCCCTGAGCCAATTGCAATCGCATGTAATCCCGTGGCAGTACCGCCGCCCGCGTTGTACTGTGCGTGCGCTACCGGCGCCCACGAGGCAGCGGCCACAAGCGCGGTCGCCACAACTGCGGAAGCCTTTGCCTTGCTACGCTTGCCGCGTGCAACCGTATTCTCGGACGCCGCTACCCACGACCCAAGCGCTTCATTCCAGACGCTGACATATGACTTGTTCATGATGTGTTCCTTTTGCAAGAGTTGGTTAATCGATATAACGTAGGATTACTGATCTTATGGAGACCATCCGTGCCTTCCAGATCAGCAATATCTCGCTAGAAAATCGTGACGGTCACACGCTCCTCGACACCGGACAGCCAGTGACGATCGGTCAATAACTTTTGAATTCCGGAAGAATCAGATCGCGTTGCGCTGATCTCTTTAACTGACTCCAGTCTATATTTTCGAGACAGAGTGAAAATAGGCACAGTCCGAATATCAAATCAGGGCAATTGGATGACGTACCAGATCGCCGGATCGCTTACCAGACAAGGATTTGAGCGCGATAGACATCGCTCGCGCGGGCCTTCAGACGATGGTTATTCAGTCATGTCTTAGTGATGCTGTCCTGGCGCAGCAGCGCTCATGACGATGCGTCTGGGGAGGTCGAAGTTCTGCGCGGCGTTATCCACGCGCACCCGGCGCTGGCCTTCGCCAAAGGCCACCTCACGACACCAGCGCAGGTTGTTTTCAATGCGCCAGCGGGAGCGCACCGTATGGGCGATGCGTGCCGCGTCCTGGGCAGGCTGGAGACGTAGCAGCGGCGCTTTTTCGTCATCCTGGCGCCGATCTCGCGGGTGACCTCAACCATCACGATCGAGCGCATGCCGGGCCACAGGCCCGGCTGCTGCCATCGGTTGAAAGAGGTCACTGACGATGCACCGCTGGCCAGCCTGATGCGAGCCACGCACAGTGAGTGCAGCGAAACCTCGACCGAAGGTGTCGTGAGAGGGAATGCCCTGTCCCAGCGGAATAGGGGGACGTAGCCAGTCCAGCGTCCTGCATCCGTTTCTCCGGGGCAAAAATCAGAGTCAACGCCCCCCACTTTGTTGACAACCCTTCCGTCTAACCTTTATGCACTCTCTGAAATTTCATGCAATTGCCCTGCAACGGACCACCTCTCCTGCCGATTTTTGAGGAAAATGGCGATGTGGTTCACCTGAACATCGCGGTGGATGCGCGAAGTCCTTATATTGATCGGTAGCAAAACACCCAGGAGAAGACCATGAGCTCGCATCCCGGTCGCCAGGCGCTGGTTGCGGCGGCACTCGCCGGCCTCGCCACGGCTGGCATCCCGGCCGCCCACGCGGAGGCAAACGTGCAGTGCTACGGTATCGCCAAAGCAGGCCAGAATGACTGCGCCAGCAAGACAGGCGTGCACGGCTGCGCGGGCGAGGCGAAAGTCGACAACGACAAGGGCGACTTCAAGAATGTCCCCAAAGGCACCTGCGAAAAACTCGGTGGCACGGTCGGTACCTGACGCTCTCATGTTGCCGCCCTCCCGGCGCTCACGCCCGCTCCAGCATGACTGATCACAGCTCACAGGCCAGCGCACCGCCCGGCGTCGGTATCGGGCTGCGTCACGCGCACTACAACGACTTCCTTGGCGCCACGCCGGCAGTCGACTGGGTCGAAGTGCACAGCGAGAACTACTTCGGCGACGGCGGTTATGACCTGCACGTGCTCGGCGTCGTGCGCCGCGATCTGCCAGTGAGCCTTCATGGTGTCGGCCTGGGCCTCGGCTCGACTCCTCCTCTCGACACCGTGCATCTGGGCAGGCTCAAGCGGCTTGTCGAGCGAATCGAGCCTGCGGTTGTCTCCGAGCATCTATGCTGGTCCGCGACACCGGCGGGCCATCTGAACGACCTCCTGCCGATGCCGCTGCCCGATGCGGCGCTCGAGCGGCTTTGTGCCCGGATCGGCGAAGTGCAGGACACGCTTCGCCAGGCAATCCTCGTAGAGAACGTTTCGACGTACGTGCGCTATCGCGATGACCAATACGGCGAAACCGCCTTTCTCGCCGAACTGTCGCGCCGCACCGGATGCGGTGTATTGCTCGACGTCAACAACCTCTACGTGAATCAGTGCAATCACGGCGAAGACGCCGTGGCGGCGATGCACGAACTGTCGCCCGGCATGGTCGGCGAGATCCACCTTGCCGGACATTGCGTGACCGACGTCGCTGTAATCGACGATCACGGTTCACGCGTCGCGCCTGCGGTCTGGACGCTCTATCGATACGCGCTAGAGCGGTTCGGCAAGAAGCCGACGCTGATCGAATGGGACACCGATTTGCCGCCGTTGAACGTGCTGCTCGACGAGGTTCGACTCGCACGACAGCATCGGGCAAGGCACACCGGCGCCGCGACGCTTGCTCAGGGAGACGGCGATGACGTCGCAGCCTGAGTCACCGGCGTCGCCGGCGCCACTTGACTCGCTTCAGCGCGCGTTCGCCGATGCGCTGGCCAGCACGGAACGCGAACCGGCAGCACTCGCCGTGTTGAAACCCGCACCATCGTCGCCCGATCCACCAGGCGAGCTCGCGAAGCGCGTCGAGCTGTACCGGCGCAACCTGAGGGCCCACTGGCGAGCAGCACTCGCCAGTGCCTATCCGGTACTGCTTGCCCTCGTCGGCGACAGCTATTTCGACGCGCTGTCGCTCGCCTACGGAGGGGCGCATCCGTCGCAAAGCGGCGACCTCAACCGTTTCGGCGCTTCACTGCCGGTTTTCATCGAAGCCCGCGAACACGATCCACGCTTTCGATATTTCGCCGATGTCGCACGCCTCGAATGGGCGGTGCACGTCGCCTGGTTCGCCGCGGACGTTGCCGTCTTCACGCCGCACGCGTGGAACGATACCGGCAGCGAAGCGCTGCTCGATGGGCGCCTCGCGGTGCATCCTGCGTGCGCGTCCATCGTGTCGCCGTATGCGATCGCCGACATCTGGCTCGCCCATCAACCGGGCGGCGTTTTTCCTGAACACATCGACGTACCGACGCACGCGCTCGTCGTCCGTCCATTGTGGCGTCCCACGGTACTGGTTCACTCCGCTGCCGCACACGCTGCGTTCGTCGCGTTGCAGCGCGGATCGACGCTCAGCGAGGCACTGGATGCGGCCTTCGCAGTCGATTCCGGTTTTGATTTCGCGTCCCAATGGCAGGCATGGATTTCCGCGTCGGTGATCACCGGCACAGCGGACGACGCGTGAAGATCCGCTTCGCTCCTGACTTCGTGCCTTCACAGCGGACGAGCACAGTACAAACACGCGAATCCAGACGGATTTTTTTAAGCTGAACCCGCTTGCGTGTCATCCACTGCACCCGCTCATCCGTTAGGCAGACATCCCCTCCGTCGGCTTCCTTACAGCTTCCGACGCCAGGCTTTCGTTCGCCTGGCTTCTTTGCGCGCAATCTTTCAAAATGCCTGAATTACCCATCATTTCAGCTACAAGATCCAGCCTGCTCACAGCCTTTTTCGTTGCATCGACCTGCGTCGGTTCCGCACACGCCGCTGACCGGATCATCGTGCTCGATTCGGGCGAAGCTCAATTGACCCTGATCGATCAGGCGACTCACAAAGTGGTCGGCACCGAGCCGACCGGCAAGGAGCCGCATCACCTGATGATCACACCGGACGGCCACTCGCTGATCGTCGCGGATTCGGTCTCGAACGATCTGATGTTCGTCGACCCGCACACCGGCCAGCTTCAGCGACGCATCGATAACATCGAAGATCCCTATCAGCTGGGCTTTTCTCCGGACCACAAGTGGTTCGTGACGGCGGGCTTGCGTCTGGACCGCATCGACATCTACCGGTACGACGGTCATGACCTCACGCTCGCTGCGCGCGTCCCGCTCGCGAAAACGCCGAGCCACATGACGTTCTCATCCGACAGCCGCACGGTGTTCATCACGTTGCAGGACACCGGCGAACTCGCCGCCATCGATCTGCCCACGCAAACCGTCCTGTGGAAGATGCCGGTCGGCAACACGCCGGCCGGGCTCTGGATGACGCCAGGCGATCGCTATCTGCTCGTCGGCATGACGGGCGAAGACGACGTGGCCGTCGTCGACTGGCACAGCCGGCAAGTGGTGAAAAGAATCCAGACGGGGCGCGGCGCGCACAACTTCCGCAATCTCGACGACGGCTCGCACGTCGCCGTCACCAATCGCGTCGACAGTACGATCAGCATCCTCGACTACAACACCCTGACCAAAGTCGGCGACATCACCGGACTGATGCCTGGGCCGGACGACATGGAACTATCGGCCGATCGCCGCTATCTATGGGTGACGTTCCGGTTCGCGAAGCATGTCGGTGTGATCGATATGACCACGCACAAGCTGGTCCAGACGATTGCAGTCGGCCGCTCGCCGCACGGCCTGTACTTCGCCGAACGGGCGCCGGTCGTCGCGCCGAATCCGGACTGAAGAGCAAACCCGATGCCTCGCATGACCCGCTTTCAAAGAGACTTCTGATGATTCACGAAATCCTCGCCCAGCTCGACAACGGTATCTCGGCGCTGCAGACGCTGCTGTATGTCGATGTCGTGCAACCCTTTTTCTACCGCGTCGGTTTGATGGGGTACGACGAAGATACGTACGACGCGCTTTACTGGGTGATCATCGGCGCGCTGCAGGTCATCGTGACGTATCTCGCGTTGCGGCCGCTCGAGGCGCTGCGGCCCGCCGAAACATGGCGCGACCGCAAGGCGCTGCGCGCCGACGTGATCGACACCTGGATCGCCAAACTGGGCATCATCAACACCGCGTTCTTTTTCATGCTGCAGCCGTTGTTCAACCACTGGCAGAGCCTGATGGTCATCCACAACGTGCCCAACATCGATCTCGACAGCATCGGGCCCGGCGTGACGGACCAGCCGGTCGTGTCGTTCCTGATCTATCTCGTCGTGCTCGATTTCGCGGGCTACTGGTATCACCGGTGGCAGCATCGCTTCGGCGTGTGGTGGGAACTGCATGCCGTGCATCACAGCCAGCAGCAGATGTCGCTATGGGCCGACGATCGTAACCACTTTCTCGACGACATCATCCAGGCAGCGTTCTTCGCGGCTATCTCGCTCTTCATCGGCGTGCAGCCGACCCAGTTCGTCGTGCTGGTGGCAGTCGGCAATTTCATGCAGAGCGTCCAGCATGTGAACGCCCGGCTGCCTTATGGATGGCTGCTCGAACGTCTGATCGTCAGCCCGATTTTCCATCGGCGGCATCATGCGGTCGGCTATGGCCACGAGGGCACCCGCTATGGCTGCAATTTCGGCGTGCTGTTTCCGTGGTGGGACATGATCTTTCGCACCGCCTCGTGGGACAGGACGGTGGAGCCAACTGGTATCCGTGACCAGTTGCCCGCGCCGCATGGCGTGGGGCGCGCCTATGGACAGGGTCTGCTGGCGCAGCAATGGCTCGCGTTCGGGCGGATCGTCGAGCGCGTGCGCGGACGCCGGACGTATGGAAGCGCGTAAAGCTGAATTTCCCGGCAGCGGGGACAGAAGAGACTAATACCGCGCGAATCACGCCGCGGTGCGCATACCCGACGCACGGGCGCCCGACATGCTGACGCCCTGCTCCATCTTCTCGTTCGATCTGGCGACGACGTGAAACGGCGCTTCACGGAGTTGCTGCTCGTGCAGCGTCAACAGGTCGGCGAGCAATTCGAACGTCGCGTCGTCCAGGCACCAGTTGCCGGTCTGCGCAGCCATCCGGTGGCTGCGATCCAGCGCGTCCTGAACTTCCATCAAACCGTCGATATGGGCCTCGCCGTAGCCTGCGTCGAATAGGTGGCAGGACACCACGACAACCCGCGCCATCGTCACAAAATGGTGCAGATCGCCGCGTCCCTGACGCAGACTGGCCAAAGCCATGTGATAGTCGATCAGCAGAGCGCTCACCACCTCATCGGGGAGCGGCAGCAATCGCGTACTGGCCGCTACCTGGCTGGCGACGCGGCGCTTCTTGCCTGAAGACGATACCGGACTGGAGTGGGACATCATAGTTTCGCCGTGTGAAGACACCCCCTATAACGGTACAAACTACGCGAGACTTCAATTTTTTTTGTGGGTCCCGCGGGACAAGGCTCCAGCCCCCCGCGAACCGTATCCGGGCCTTACTGTTGATCGTGGCGGCGGCCGTCGTTCCACGCGCCGGCCTCGGGCAATGACGCTGTGACGTTGCCGTGGCAAGCCATAAAAGGCTTACATAGCACTTTCGCCATCCGCGAGTGCTCATCGTCTGTGAACGGCGGTCTTCCCGGCCGGTCTGTCAGGCAAGGAACAGCCGGTAGACCGGATTCGCGCTTTCTTCCCAGTACGGATAGCCGAGTGTCGTGAGAAAACGGGCGAATTCGCCGTCTTCCGTGCCGGGCACCTGAATGCCGACCAGGATCGAGCTGTAGTCCGCGCCCTGGTTGCGGTAGTGGAACAGGCTGATATTCCAGTCCGGCGCCATCGACGACAGGAACTTCATCAGCGCGCCCGGCCGCTCCGGGAATTCGAAGCGGAACAGCCGCTCGTCGTGCGCGAGCGGCGAACGGCCCCCCACCATGTAGCGGATATGCTGCTTCGACAGTTCGTCGTTCGTCAGGTCGACGGTGGCGAAGCCGTGCGCCTCGAACGCCTTCGCGATCTCCGCCGGTTCGCCGCGATTGCGGATCTGTACGCCCACAAAGATGTGCGCCGAACGCGCATCGGCGATCCGGTAGTTGAATTCGGTGACGCTGCGCGTGCCGACCACATCGCAGAAGCGCCTGAAGCTGCCGCGCTCCTCGGGGATCGTCACGGCGAACACCGCTTCGCGGGCCTCGCCCACTTCGGCACGCTCGGCGACAAAGCGCATCCGGTCGAAATTCATGTTCGCGCCCGAGGTGACCGCGATCAGCGTCTGGTTTTCGATGCCTTCGCGTTCCGTGTACTGCTTGGCGCCCGCCACCGCCAGCGCGCCCGCCGGTTCGAGCACGCTGCGGGTGTCCTGGAAGACGTCCTTGATCGCGGCGCACAGGGCGTCGGTATTCACCAGCAGCACTTCGTCGAGATACGCGCGGCACAGCCGGAAGGTTTCCTCGCCGACCAGTTTCACCGCGGTGCCGTCCGAAAAGAGGCCCACCTCGTTCAGCGCGATGCGCTCCCCGGCTTTCAGCGACTGCGCCATCGCGCAGGAATCCTCGGTCTGCACGCCGATCACCCTGATCTCGGGCCGCACCGCCTTGACGTAAGCGGCCACGCCCGCCGCGAAGCCACCACCGCCGATCGGCACGAAGATCGCATGGATCGGGCCCTGATGCTGACTCAGGATTTCCATCGCCACGGTGCCCTGGCCGGCGATCACGTACGGATCGTCGAACGGGTGGACGAAGGCGAGGCCGCGCTCCTCCTGAAGCTTCACGGCATGCGCGTAGGCGTCGCTATACGATTCGCCGGCCTGCACGACTTCGACCGTCGGGCCGCCGTGGGCGCGCACCGCGTCGACCTTCACCTGCGGCGTCGTCACCGGCACCACGATGATCGCCTTCACGCCAAGCCGTGCCGCCGACAGCGCCACGCCCTGCGCATGGTTGCCCGCCGAGGCGGTGATCACGCCGCGCTCGAGCGCGTCGGCCGGCAAATTCACCATCTTGTTGTAGGCGCCGCGCAGCTTGAACGAGAAAACCGGCTGATTGTCCTCGCGCTTCAGGTACACCGGATTGCGTAGCCGCGCCGACAGATTCGGTGCATGTTCGAGCTCCGTCTCGCGGGCCACATCATAGACGCGGGCGGTCAGGGTTTTCTTCAGATAGTCGTTCTGCTGGATCACGCTCTCGCTTTCGACAGCGTGTCTGGTCTGGTGTGCCGGCATGGCAAGCTCCTGGGTGGTCTTCATGCATCCAGGAGGCGGAAACAAAAAACCCGCCTCTTGGGGCGGGTTTCGGTCACTACCATCAGACGCGCGCTAACCCACCATTCGTTGAATGGTGCTAATAATCAGCGCGATCAGGATTGCGTGGTAGTTCATGGCATCAAGCTTCATCCACATGGAAGATTTTGTCAATCCCCGTGGCGACATGCCCGGATAACAGGACCCAATACCTGCATTCATCGCGAACGCGGAACAGACAGATCAAACAGCCGTTCCGCCCACCGGGAAATCCAGCGACTGACTGCGTTATACCGCTCGATGTATTCGCTGGTGAGCGTCACTTCGGCCACTTCGTCGCCGTCTGGGCTCAGCCAGATACGCTCGCCACGCTGCAACCGGATGACATCTCCCGGCTGGACCCAGTAGTCGTAGGGAGAGAAAACGCGCGTGAGCCATACACGTGTGGCACGAACGCGGATTTCGGAATCCGCGTCCAGACGCAGCGAAACGGTCCGCCCCGGCATGAGCGCGAAGTGGATTACCCTTCTCGGCAACCGGTTCGCTTCGCGCGAATCGCATCCGGTTAAATCGGGACAAACGGACTGCTGGCTTGCACGATCCATCTTCTTCTCCGTCAATAGAGCCGACAGACGGAAAAGGCACATAAAACAAAAAGGCCCCATCCGTTTCCGGCGAGGCCTTGTGATTTGCGATTTTGAAGATTGCTAACGCACACACGCCCCCGATGACACGCCCCATACGGCGTTCATTCGGTGTTTTGTGATGGCGATAATGTTGAGCGATTGCATGCAATAACTATGTATTAGGCTGAATCGCCTGTCAATATAAAAATCCTTTCCGGGTATTCCGCGCGATCGTTATAACAGGCGCAATACTATGCAAATTAGATTTGTTCAGTCTGGGTAAAACGTGCGAGTGGTGTTATCACGCAGCGACCCTATGCGCGAGAGTCTGGTATTCGACACGCTATAGCATTTCCATCCGGATATAGAGCAGCATTCGCTCAATCAGACTCGAGGTCTTGTGGCGCGATGCGTGCTGAGCCGAACTGCAAGGCGGTGTCCGGCTATTGCGTTCGTGTGCAGGCTCTTCAAGGAAACTCGTCGTATTGAGGCAATTGATCCGTGATCGTGAACCACGGCGCCTTGGAGCCGACGAAGATATGTGCGGTGGGGCGAATAGCCGGGTTATCGACGAGCGTCCCAAGCGTGACGTGCACGAACGCGCCCTCCCGAACCACCGAATACATCAAGGATCCGCATGTCTTGCAATGAACATCGTGAGCGGCTCGCTCGTCGCCGAAGATCAACAGGTTGTCGCCGCCTCGAGTCAGGCTCAGTTTGTGATGCTCGATTCCGGCGAAAGGCTTGAATGCCGAGCCGGTTGCGCGGCGGCAATTCGAGCAATGGCAGTTCAGCGCATAGACAAACTCGTCTTTCACAGCGTAGTGCACCGCTCCGCACAGGCATTTGCCGGCGAGCATCCGACCCGCTTCTGTCTCGGAGAATGGGTTCACAGGCGGCTCATCACTAAATGGACAAACGGTCGGACCATGAGGCGCGCCCCCTCTGAATGAGCGGGCGCGCCAGCACGATCTGCAGCACGCTCAACAACGTGCTGGTTGACACCAGGTCGGTCGCGGCTTTGTCATACCGCCATGATCGACACAGCCTTGGTCACGAGATACGCTTCCATCGCCTCCGGACCGCCCTCGGACCCGTAACCGGAATCCTTGACCCCGCCGAACGGCATTTCCGGCGACGGCGTCGCGGGCTGGTTGATCCACAGCATGCCAACCTCCATCTGCTGCGACAACAGATGGACATTGCGGAAGGACCGGGTGAACGCATAGCCGGCAAGCCCGTACGGCAGACGATTGGCCTCGGCGATCGCGTCTTCCAGCTTGTCGAAGCCGCGGATCGCCGCGACCGGTCCGAACGGCTCGTTGTTGAACACATCGGCTTCCAGCGACACGTTCGTCAGCACCGTAGGCGCGAAGAAGTTGCCCGCCGTGCCCACGCGCTCACCACCGGTCGCGACCGTGGCGCCGGTCGCGCGTGCGTCGCTGACAACCTTGTCCATCGCGGAAAGACGTCGCGCATTGGCGAGTGGCCCGAGCGTGGTGCCCTCGGTCAGACCATCGCCCAGCTTCAGGCTTTCCGCGTGCTTCACGAGCGCCGCGGCGAATTCTTCACGGATGCTGTTGTGCACGAGGAAGCGTGTCGGCGAAATACAGACCTGCCCCGCGTTACGGAACTTCGCGCCGCCCGCCGCCTTGACGGCGAGCGCCACGTCGGCGTCTTCGGCCACGATGACGGGCGCGTGCCCCCCCAGTTCCATGGTCGCGCGTTTCATGTGCGCGCCAGCCAGTGCCGCCAGCTGCTTGCCGACCGGCGTCGAGCCGGTGAACGTCACCTTGCGGATGACCGGATGCGGAATCAGATAGCTGGAAATCTCAGCCGGGTCGCCGAACACGAGGCCGACCGTACCGGCCGGCACGCCTGCATCGACGAACGCCTGCAGCAGGCCCGCAGGCGAAGCCGGTGTTTCCTCCGGCGCCTTCACGAGGAACGAGCAACCGCTCGCGAGAGCGGCGCTCAATTTGCGCACGATCTGGTTGACCGGGAAATTCCACGGCGTGAACGCCGCCACGGGGCCGATCGGCTCCTTGAGCACCTGTTGCTGCGCAGACAGATTGCGCGACGGCACGATCCGGCCGTAGACACGGCGCCCTTCGTCGGCGAACCATTCGATGATGTCGGCCGCGGCCAGCACCTCGACGCGCGCTTCCGCGAAGGGCTTGCCCTGCTCCTGCGTCATCAGGCGCGCGATGCCCTCGGCACGCTCACGCACGAAGCCCGCAGCCTTGCGCATCGTCGCCGCGCGTTCGTTGGCCGGAATCCTGCGCCAGGCCTCGAAGCCCTTTTGCGCGGCGGCCAGTGCCCGATCCAGATCGACAATACTGGCGTGCGCAACCTTGCCGATCGCCTGACCGGTTGCCGGATTGATGACGTCGATGGTTTTACCGCTCGCAGCGTCGCACCACTCGCCGTTGATCAAGAGTCGGGTATCTGTATAGCTCGATGTGACCATGTTGTGTTCCTGATAGTTGGAGGACGACAGGCCGCCATCGGCTTACGGGCGGCCTTCAATGAACTGCCGATAGTGTCGATCTTATCCGATTGCGCGAAAGCGCATCGACAGCGGGATCGGCGCGGCGAGCCTCGGTGCATCCGTTCCCAACCCGCCAGGACGCGTCACAGGCCTCGCTACCCCGCCTGCAAGCCCCTTGCGCTTCACCCACAACCGGAAGAACCATCGAGACCGGACGCACACGACGACATGCGCTAGTTGGGCCGCAACGATTCCTGCTCGTGCTGCACACGGTCGAGCACGTTAGCGATGATTTTCTGAAGGTCAAGAAGGCTTTGACGCGGCATCCCGAACGAAAGCCAGCCAAAGCCGGGATGACGAAGATGAAGCGCGCATCCGTCGATGAGCGACTCGTGCGCGACGTACCAGCGCGGGTCGAGAATGGCAGTCCGCGGTCCTGTCGGATTGCTCATGGCGACCGCCGGCTGCATCTTGTCCCGCTGCTGCGCCAGCGTCCGGGCGAGCACTTCCACACCGTTCGCGTCCATGAGGTAGGGGCCGTGCGGCAGCGATAGCACGAGTTGATGCGATCCGTCGGTCGTGAGCTTCAGATCCAGCCTGAGTTCAGACATTCTCTCTTTCCGGTTTCTACGTCTGTGCGAAGCCGGTGATTTTGCCATTCACGCCGTTGTAGCCAGACGAAATTCATCTTTCCGCTGCTTACCGGTCCTTCAACGGCGCCGCGGGCGCCTTTCCCGTTATCGGTCAGCGCTTTAGCCGCGATGACAGCCGCTGCTCATTGCCACCTGGAGCCCAGTTTGTCCAGTCCGGCTTTCTGAAGATCCTCCGGAGTCATCGCAATGCGTAACTCGCACTCGGCATCGAACATCAGAAACCAGGGCTCGGCAAGCCTTGGAATGTCGGCCGCCGAAGCGACTTCGACAACGACAACGGCTCCGCGGGCACCATCCTGCTCGGTGAAATAGATCGACTCGGGCCTGCAGTCCTCGATGATCCGCCCGACCACGTCTCCCGCGGTTCCATCGCGCACGAGACTGTTAAAGGGCTCATTCGGGATCCGGACGTTGAGCAGCATACGCATGACGTGCCTCCTGTTCGACGGCGCAGACCCTCCGACGGAGGCTCGTATGCGCCGCCCAAACAAGCATAGGTTCTTTTCCTGTCACGCGTCCGGAGAAACGCTGCAGCGGTGCGGCATGAAACGCCCGTGTTGCCCCCATCCGGTTCAGGCGCGGGCCGGCAGAGACGGATACATCCGCGGAAACCCAGGCCGACCTTCGTTGCCGGTCTGCGGTTGCGCGCCCCGAAAGCGACAACGCGCCCGCCTGCCTGTGAATCCGGTCAGCGGAACAAAAGGAAAGATTTGGTAAGGACTTGCACTTCCCGGCGCATGTTCACAGGTTTTATAGTCACGAGCTTTGCGATGATGTGCTGGCGACGCTCTCCAACCAGACCGGCTGCGGCCACGTCGATTCTTTTTACTTGTTAACGGACATCGCCTGGGATTCTTTAGCCTCGTGACATTTTAATTTCACGTCCGGCTCGCCCGGGATGCGCGATCGGCACCGCCCTCCCCTCAACGATGGAAAGAGGAACCGTTGGACACCTTGTTCAAAAATCTGATTCTGCTTTCGATAGTGACGTTGCTGGTATCGGGCGCGGGTTGCCTCACGCAGGTTGCGGCGCAATCTTCCGGCTACGACGACCGGGATACGCCAGGTGCTGTTTTCACGCTGGACTCCACCCAGCATTCCCTGGGAAACTCCCTTGCCCTTCCCTCGTCCGTATTCCGGCCGGCGGTGGCGGTCGCGCCGGTGGTGGCAAAGCCGGACGTTGTCGTCCGGCCGAAACTGGTCGACCTGCGGGAACACGCCATCGAAGGGCCGGCAACAGGAATCACCGGTGAAGTCTCCGCACAACCTTTACCGCCTGTGCAGCCCAGTTTCAGGGACGGTCCACTGCAGTTCATGACATCCCTCGATTCTCCGTTCGAGCCCCGCCTCGTTTTTTTGACGTGGGCGGAACTCCTCGCTCTCGCGTTCCTGGGTACCCGGCTCATGCGGCGCCCCCTCGCGGACGTGACGCGCACAGCGTGCGAGTACAGGAATGGCCGACAGCTGACCGTGCTTCCCGAGCAGGGACTCGGCGAGTTGCGTCAGTTGGTCAGGACGTTCAACGAGATGCTCCGTCGCCGCCATGAGGCGGCCGAGGATCAATCCGTCGCCATAGTAGGGCTTACGCGGTATATGAAGTTCCGGACCGCGCGTCTGCGTACCCGTGCGCTCGGCATTGCCGAATGGCACAAGCGGGTCGCCTTCGTCGAAGACATCGACTCGTTTTCGACCATTGCGCAGCAATTTCTCGACGTAGTCGGGCAGTCCGGTGCAGACCAGCAGACCGTGCCCGTGGACGCGTTCCTGCGCGACCGGTTCTCGTTCACCAGTGTGATGGACAAAGCGTGGTTCGCCCTCGACCTGAGGGCCGGCCCGCAGTTCGCCATGCCGCGCACGCTGCTCGAACGCCTCATGGCCAATCTCGTCGACAACGCACTCGCGCACGGGGCGCCTCCGATCGAGATCAGTACATCGAGGGATCCCGACGGATGGCTTCTCAGCGTGCGCGACCATGGCGCCGGAATCCAGGCGGACGAGCTATCCAACGCGACAAGGCCGTTCGTTCGTCTGCGCGGCAAAGAGGGCAGCGACCGCCACTGGGGTCTCGGTCTCGCCATCGTTGCGAAACTGTCGCGGAGCTGCGGAGCGCGCCTTTCCGTGGACAATCATCCGGACGGAGGCCTTCGGGTGCAATTGGTCTTGCCGGAGTCGTAGCGGAATCCTCTCGTATCAGCCCCTTCGTGTTCTCTGAGGCTAAAACCGCGCAGGTTCGCACCCCCCATTTGATTCGGATAACTTATTTTCCTGGGCGTTCTTTTTGAGGCCCGGCCGCAGACGTTGACTGGATCGCAGACAAGGGCGACCGTCAGGAGGGGTCGGGTCGGCCAGGTTCCAGGATCGCTGATTGAATCAGGGGAAAACGACGAGCGAGCGTGTCCCAAAACACGGCCTCGCCCAGTATTGCGTATGCCGGCACCGCCGCAAGTAGCTGCTTTTCGCGCTCTGCGAGGGGCGCAAGGCATCACGCGACGTCCGCTCGGACGAAATGCTCAAGGGTTCGGCGATACCCGGGCCTCATGATCGACGATGTATATTTTTGTCCATTCTAGACTTTTATTTTATTTTTGGCCTATAGTCCCAATGCGGATGCCCCGCCAGAGAGGGGCCCCGTCCGGGCGAGCAATGCTGTTTCGGTCGCTGGCTTCCGGTGCGCAATCCTCACGAATTACCGTTCTGAACTGGACAGACCACACCAAGGAGCGAATTAGATGAAGAAACTGATTGCAGCCGTTTCGGTTACCCTGCTTGCCGTATCGGCAGGCGCAGCCCACGCGAAGGATTGGACCACCATCCGCTTCGGTACCGACGCGACCTATGCACCGTTCGAATCGAAGGCAGCTGATGGCAAGCTTGTCGGTTTCGACATTGATCTCGGCAATGAAATCTGCGCGCGCCTGAAAGCGAAGTGTGTGTGGTCCGAAAACGACTTTGACGGGATGATCCCGGCCCTGAAGGCCAAGAAGTTCGATGCGGTGCTGTCGTCGATGTCCATCACGCCGCAACGCGCCGAGCAGATCGCCTTCTCGACGAAAATCTACAACCAGCCGACACGCCTCGTCGTAAAGAAGGGTTCGACGATCCTGCCGACCACGGAATCGCTGAAAGGCAAGTCGGTGGGGGTCGAACAGGGCACCACCCAGGAAACTTACGCGAAGACCTTCTGGGCGCCGAAGGGCGCAAACGTCGTGTCATACCAGAATCAGGATCAGGTCTATTCCGATCTTCTGTCGGGTCGTCTGGATGCGACGCTGCAAGACGAAGTGCAGGCTGACCTGGGCTTTCTGAAGACGCCGCGCGGCGCGGGCTACCAGTTCGTCGGCGAAGAACTGGTCGACGAGAAGGTGCTCGGCATCGGCGCCGGCATCGGTCTGCGCAAGGACGACCCCGATCTGAAGACAAAGATCGATAAGGCCATCGCGGATATGCTCAAGGACGGCACCTACAGGAAGCTCGCAGCTAAGTACTTCGACTTCGATATTTACGGCGGCTGATGGGATGTGCGGGGACCCTGCCCTGCACACGATGGCCTGGTAAGGCTGCGCGCGGTGCTGCGATAAAACGCGAGCTGCGCGCGCTCTTCACCTGCGCCGACACGCGGCTGCGCAACCACAGCGCATAGGTGCGCGGTACTAAACGTGCAAGCTTCGTGGAACGTCGGCGGCCACTCTATCTGCTCGCCTGCGGGCCAGCACCGGGGCGGTTGCGCTGGCGTTCCCGTTGCCGTCGCGCACGGACCACGCTGACGGCGATCAAGACGATCACAAGCAACGTCAATTCGATGAACGCAGGGATCTGGATAACAGGATCGGCAAACACGGCGAGCCTCCAGGACACGGCATGCGGCCATCTTACACCGCTCTCTCCCTTCAGAAACGCACCGTTCCGACGGCTATCGGACGATGCTATCCCGGTCCGCTCTCAAACCACGCGTACTTCGATGTTTTCAACGCGCGGGTGGCGCTTCGTTTCTGACCCTGGATTCCATTCTGGACAGTCGACTATCATGGGTGTATCGCATCGCTTGAACGACCCGTTTGTTAGATATGACGAATACAGGCAAGGTGCTGATCACGGGCGTGTTCCTGGCTGGATTGGGATTCGCCTCTTACCTGCTGTTCCCAAAAGGTGAACCGTCGACGACGGAAACCGGCTCCGTGATGAGCGGCTCAGCAACAACGACAACGCCCGGCCCTGGAGTGGGTGACGCGCATGTCGCCACGGGAACGGTGGTTCACGCAGTACCGAATATCGGAAACACTGACGACATCGAAACGCCACCGCCGCCGTCGCCGGCCAGGGCCTTGGCACCTGAACCCGGTCTGCCAGCCAGGCACCTTGCGAGACAACCTCAACCAGAAGCACTGCCGCATCAACAGCCGGCTCGTAGGCTCGGGTCAGCTGACGTCGAGGAGTCCTTCGGTTCAAAGGCAGGCCCGGTGTCGCGCGTCGAGCGTGAGCGTGACGGTCTGCGTCGACACGGCTCGAACCAGGTCTCGACGGCGATGACGGACGAACTGGTCAGGGAGTCTGCCAAACTCGATCCGTCGCTGCCGCCGCCGGACCTACACGGCCGGGACAGCCCGGATCGCCGCGGCTCGAATCCGGTCGCTGCGGCCATGACGGACCAACTGATCCGGGATTCCACAAGAATCAATCGAACACCTCAGCAGCCGAACAGACCCGCATCGCAGTAAGCCCGTGACCCGCAAAGACTCGCATCCATTCGTATGACCACGGATTGCGCGCACCATCAGGACAGGCGCCGGACCCAGGTTGCCCGGCGCTTCGCGGCTTCGCTTGATGAAGGCGTTACCTCGGTTGTGCCACGTACCGCAGGTACGGTTTCAAGGTCTTGAAACCCTGCGGATATTTCTGCTTTGCGTCATCGTCCGAAACGGATGTCGGAATGATGACGTCTTCGCCCGGTTTCCAGTTCACCGGTGTCGCCACTGTGTGTTTCGCGTTCAGTTGCAGCGAATCGAGCAGACGCAACACCTCGTCGAAGTTGCGGCCTGCGCTCATCGGATACACGAGCATGGCCTTCACCTTCTTGTCGGGCCCGATGAGGAACACCGAGCGCACCGTCGCGTTGTCCGCTGCGGTACGCGCACCGCCTGCTGCGTTCGGGTGGATCATGTCGTAGAGCTTCGCGACCGTCAGGTCCGCATCGCCGATCAACGGGTAGTTGATTGCGTGTCCCTGCGTCTCCTCGATATCCTTCATCCATTTCTGGTGGTCGCTGACGGGATCGACGCTGAGTCCAATAACTCTGGTGTTGCGCTTGTCGAATTCCGGCTTGAGCCCAGCCATGTACCCGAGCTCGGTGGTGCAAACGGGCGTGAAATCCTTCGGATGCGAGAACAGGATTACCCAATGGTCCCCTATCCATTCGTGAAAACGGATCGTCCCTTCGGTGGTTTCGGCGGTGAAATCGGGAGCTTCTTCTCCTAATCGAATCGACATCTTCATCCTCCATGGGGTGGGTGCGCCAGGGTGCTATTGCTGCTGTGCGAGCAACGGACTCTGGCTGGTTTGAAGCAGGGTCAGGATATTGGTTTTCGTGAAAGGTCGACCTCTGCCCGTTGGAGCTGTATCACGCGGGAGGATCCGCTGCGAACGCAGCGAATCCAGAAGCCACCCCAACAGCAGTGATGCGGCACAAACACGAAAACGCACAACAGATCGCTGCATATAGCGTAGACCAAAATAAGACTTTCACCGGCCCCGTCGCGCAGAGCGACTCTATCTACCACTGTGGGGATACGTTCGTATCCGCTTCCGGGGGATGAAACCCTCATTTCGGCACGATCCAGATTCAGATTTTCCGCTTTGCCCGGGTGAACGCTCGCTGCACCGCAATAACCATGGCTTCCTTCTTCTTCCAGCCAGAGCAGCAGCGTGTACGAGCCTTTAAGCGGTCGCCGCTCATCAGAGGTGATGCGCTTATCTACGCCGTGTCAGACACCTCCTCGCCAAACTTGCTGGACACAAAGCAACGCATGACGGCTACGAGTGGAGTCGGGCCCGTCTGTCGGAATCGTTCCCCTGAAACGGTGTCACCGTCGATCTTGAACGCGGACGCCAATTGATCGTCCCGGTGCGGCACAAAGGCGATGCGCTCGCGCTCGATGATCGGACCGGCGGTCGCCCAATCCGCCGACGGTGAGAATGCTGCCTCGAGCGTGCCGGCGGGATCACCATCGCACGCGGGCTCCTCGACCCAACAAAAACCATCGTCGACGCGAGGATTCAGCAAATCCGCAGCGCGAGCAACCCAGTAGTCGAGCAGCTCTCCTTCCAGTTCAGCCACTTTCATTTTCTCTCCTTGAGTCTCTCCGAACCGTCGCCAATCCAGATCGCCCGAACCCGGAACGCGCATCCCCGATCTGGCTACGCGTGCACCTGTTCCCGCGAGATCATTGTAGGGCCATCGACCTTGCGACTTGCCAGCAGCAACGTGGCAATCGGGCTCCTCGAGCAACGGGCGCCGGTTTGGCGGCCGGTGAAGGCGAACTGTCTTTCCATATGACAATTCGTCGGTTGCTACAGCGTGGGCAAGCGCTGAAACTGGTCAAAGCGGGGAAAGGGAGGCTGCATTTCGGTTACTTCGAGTTGCTCGACGAGCGCTGCGGACATCCCTTCGCCTAGCCATGCGCACATCTCGGCAAGCTGCGCCGGCGACCCTTGCAGCATGACCTCCACTGAACCGTCCATGCGATTGCGTACCCAACCGGTGACGCTCAGCGCATCGGCACGGCGTACGCAGGCTTCCCGATAGCCTATGCCTTGCACGAGACCACACACCGTGACCAGCCGGGTCTCGAGCATTCCTTCATCGTCGTCTGCTTCCATACCGCTCTCCCGCAGCGTGTTGACGCAGCCTCGCGTTTCAATGCGATGGCTCGGCTGCCATTGCGTGCTTGCGCATCGTCTCCCACAGGCTCTTCCGCGAAATGCAAGAGGCGTGGGCGGTTTCGGCCGGGTGGCCCTGGTGCTGCAATAGCGCGGCGCGGATGCACACGTTTTCGCACGCAGCCATTTAGCCGTCGAGCGGAGTATCGATATCCAGCACCGCTGCCGCCAGAGCTCCGTCTTCCTCGACTGCTCGATATACGGCGAAGGCGATCTTGATAGTATCGCCGCCAACCTCGCGCCACACGACAATTCCGTTCGCCGTTTGCAGTCTTTGCTGCAAGCCTCGCTCCTGCTCCCCCAAATCTGATGATTCCGTTCAATGACATCAGCGTTGCGCTTCAGTCTGGAAACCGCCCAACCAACTGAAAAGGTTGCGAGCGGTATCGCACAGAGACCCGTGGGTTGAAACGCTACGCTTCTTCGCAAGCCTTCAACGGGGGGGCTTGAAGCTTACTGGAGGAGACAGGATTGACCCGCCCGGCTGTCGGCAGCGAACGTTTCCTCGGCGATTCGTCGACGGATGACGGGATGGCATGCCGCTGACACCGTTAGTGCTTGCGGCGGGTCGCTGTCTCCCCTGGAACGATCGAGGCCGTCAGATGTTGCAATCCTTCTTCTTCGATTCTGCCGCGAGCCAGTCGCACAGCCCCGCGTTATGGGTCGATCAGCGTCTTTACAGCTACGGCGAAATCGAAACCAGGGCGCGTCGCGTGTCTGCGGGACTGGCAGCGGTTGCACGGACCAGCGACGCCCGCCGATGTTTGCTGTTTGCGCATCGCAGCGTCGCCGCCTATGTTGGCGTGCTGGGAATTCTCGACGCCGGTATGGCCTATGTGCCGCTCAGCCCAAAGATGCCGGCTACGCGGATCGCCGCCATCATCGAGCAGTCCGGTGCGCCGTTGATGCTGATCGATCGGCGTTGTGCCGCGTCGCTTGATGAAGTGCTGTCCTTGCTCGACGAACGCCCGCAGATCTTCCTGCTCGACGAAGACGCGGATGATCCACATCTGCCCTCCGTTGCCGCCACTCTGTCGTCGTTGCCAGCCGCGCCGTATGTGCAACACCAGGGCACCGTGCACGACGTCGCTTACGTACTCTTTACCTCTGGCTCGACGGGCGCGCCGAAGGGCGTGCCGATCACGCATGCGAACGCCGATGCGTATGTGACGGGCCAATTGCAACTGGCCGAGAAAGTGCGCGATGCGCGCTATGTGCAGTTCTGCGAGCTGAGCTTCGATCCGTCCGTGCACGACATGTTCGTCTGCTGGGCGAACGGCGGCTGCCTGTACGTGCCGCACACCGTCGATCCTGTCTATAACGCGGACTTCATCAAGCGTCACGAGATTACACACTGGAACAGCGTGCCGTCCGCGGCCGGCTTCATGCAGCAAATGCGCAAGCTGACGCCGGGTGCCTTCCCAAGTGTTCGAATGTCGCTGTTCGGCGGCGAGCCGTTGCCTCGCTCGCTGGCGCTGGCGTGGATGCGGGCCGCGCCGAACAGCCGGGTCCTGCACATGTACGGGCCGACCGAAGCGACCGTCGCCTGCACGTGCTTCGAGGTCACCGCCGGATTCCTCGACGATCCGCAGCACACGGTCATGCCGCTCGGCTGGGCGCTTCCTGGGGTGGAACTGATGATCGTGGATGCCGGGCTCGAACCGGTCGCCGCGCAGCAGACGGGCGAGTTGCTGATCGGTGGCCCGCAGCTTGCCGGCGGCTATCTGTCGCCTGACGAAGCCGGCAATAGCAGGTTCGTGGCGAAGACTTATCCGGGCCGGCGCGGGCAACGCTGGTATCGAAGCTGCGACGCCGCGCGCGCAACGACGCAACACGGAATCGTGTTTCAGGGACGTCTCGATACGCAGGTCAAGATTCGCGGCAACCGGGTCGAGCTGGAAGAAGTCGAACATGTCGTGCAAGCGTGCAGCCATGCTGCGCTGTGCGCGGTGATCCCGTGGCCGCTCGATGAAGTCGGGCGAGCCACCGGCCTCGTCGCCTTCGTGACAAACGCCCGGGTTGAGATCGCGCTGGTTCTGCGGGCGTGCCGGCAACGCTTGCCGGTCTACGCGGTGCCGCAACGGATCGTTGCCATCGATGCGTTCCCGCTTAACGTGAACGGGAAAATCGACAGAATGGCCCTCGCCGGACAGTGCGCACGCGGCGAGGTTGCCGCCTGAGGTTTGTGCCAGATCCCGGCAAGGAATAGCCAGCCATCGCCGCGCATGAGTGCATTGATACCAAAATGAGCCTTAAAGGGGAGCCAATGAAAGCCGATTTGCGCCGCGTTCTTGCGGAAACCGCATGCCTCGACGTGCCGGTCGAAACCTTGAGCGACACCGACAACCTTTACGCCGCTGGACTATCTTCGCTCGGCACGGTCCGTTTGATGCTGGCCGTTGAAGACGTATTGGGCATAGAAATACCGGGAGAGTTGATTACGTTCGACCTGTTTCAATGTATCGATTCGCTCACGAGCGGGCTCGCACCGCTCGTGCGTGAGGAGTCGGTGGCGGGCCGGCAGTATGCGGCTGCGCGGCGATAGCCATGACAGGCAATCCTGCGATGAGGCCGGTCACCTTTGGTGGCTGTTACGGGTCGCTGCACCTGCCGGCACGCGGCGGGGCCACGACGGGCATGGTGCTGTGCAGCCCGTTCGGCTACGACGCGCTATGCGTGCACCGCGGCTGGCGCGACTTTGCAGAAGCACTGACGGTGGCGGGCGGTATTCCCGTTCTGCGCTTCGACTATCCGGGAGCCGGCGATTCGGACGGCAACGAGGAAGACCCGCAGCGCTTTCGCACATGGATCGACAGCATCAAGGCTGCGGCGGAGTATCTGCGGGCTGCGACCGGCATAACACGCGTGATCTTGTGCGGCTTGCGTCTGGGGGCGACGTTGGCAGTCCTCGCGGCCGAAGAACTGGGCGGCGTCGATAGCCTGGTTTTGATGGCGCCCGTCATCGCTGGCAAGCGTTATATACGGGAACTGGGCTTGCAGCATCAGAGCTGGCTCAAGACCCCAAACGGCCGCGAAAGCGCGCAAGCGGATGACATCGGGCGCGCCGTGGGCGCGTTCGGATTTCAGCTGTATGCCGACACGCTCGAGCAACTCGCTGCCGTCGACCTCGTACAGCGCGGGCGGCCCGCCGCGCACCGCGTGCTGCTGCATGACAGTTGCGACAGCCTTTCGATGAATCGGCTGGTCGGGCATTACCGTGGTCACGGTGTGAGCGCGGACGTGCAGATTTTTCCCGAGTACGACAAGTTCCTGGTCGACCCACGGTTCAGCGTGCCGCCTCGGCGGGCCTTCGACAGTGTGCTCGAGTGGCTCGGCTTTCAGTCCGGCACGCCGGCGACGCCGGCGGTGGAGATACTTGCACCGGCCGCCGATGCACGGATCGATTTTGCGGCAGGTCATGAGACACCTGTCGTGTTCGGAGGCGGGCGCTATGTCGGCGTATTCTGCCAGCCGCGCTGCGCGCAGGAGCACGCCCCCGCTGTGCTGCTCGTCAATACGGGCGGCGTTCATCGCGTCGGCGACGGACGGCTTGCCGTCCTGATGGCCCGACGGCTTGCGGGTCAAGGCATCGCCTCGTTACGCATGGACCTGGGCGGCCTCGGCGATAGTCTTCATCACGAAGATTCGCCGACGCTCGAAGCCGTGTACGCCCGTCATTCGGTCACCGACGCGACAGCGGGAGTGGAATGGCTGACGGCGGCCGGATACCCGGAGGTTGTCACGTTTGGCGTCTGCACGGGCGCATACGTCAGTATTCATACGGCGTTAGCGCATCCTCGCGTGGTGGGCTGCATGTCGGTCAACCTGCCGTTTTTCTTTTGGGGGGGCCCGCAAACGAAGCCGGGCGCTCACCATATCGAATCGAGTCGGGTGTACTGGCGTTCGATCCGCAACCCCGAAAAGTGGCTCCGGCTGCTGACCGGCCGGGCAAATGGGCGAGCGATCGCCGTGGAGCTGGGACGCCGCTGGTATGTGCGCCTGACTTCGCTCGCCAGCAGGCCGTTCGAAGGCTGGTTCGGCGTCAACACCTCGACGGGTGCTATCCGCCAACTCATCATGGACCTCGAGCGCAAGGGCGTGCAAACGTCGCTGGTGTACGGGCCGCTCGATGCGGGGCTGGATGAACTGGCGATCCGTTTTGGGCCGAACGGTAGCGAACTCGGAAAGCTGACGAACGTTACGGCAAAGATACTCGCGAGGGTGGATCACGCGTTGTTCTCGCACACAGCGCGTGACGTCGTGATGGCTCATTTCGAGGAATTTTTGCGCGAGAGGATTCTCGATGCCGGGCGCACCGGCGTCTTGCGCGCCCCAGCTGTACACCCGAGTTCGCTGCACCGGATGTCGCTCCAGATCGGTCCGCGCAAAGCGGCCCGATAACCGCGTCAACTTCGACTCGCGATCGCCAGTCGCAACTCTGTAATCCGCTTCTCGATTGCCAGGATCTCGTCTTCGGGCAGGACTGCTCCAACCCATGATTTATAGGTCAATAGTTCGCGAAGACGCACTTCTGCTGGGCTACCGTCTCTATCAATAAACATCGCATCATGAGGCGTTATTGCCCGTACAACAAAAGCTGGCCGGTTACTACGCATCGGCCGGAATGTCCTTGAGTGGACCCCTGCAGTCATGCTCAAAGGATGAAATTCTCCGATCATCAATCCGGCCTCCATGAAAACAGGCTTCACCATCGAATGCGCCTCGTCTATATATTCAGAATATTGCTCTTCTTTCAAGCCATTCAGGAATATGCATATCGAAGATAGTCGTGATTTTCCGGACACATCGGCAAACAGTTTATGATAAAGAGCGGGCAGCCTGTTTAATATCGAAAGGAACGTATCGAATGGTAGTTCTGTTACGTCCCAGACACAAAAAACCAAAGACCCTTCGTCATGAGCTGGCCTGGCGAAAGGACAAACGGCGCCGCGGCGACCCAGTTCAGCGTGCGGTCTCATGATAAAGTCTGCAAGCCAGTTGAGCCCCGATTCAAATACTTTCCTGGTGGATTGGTCCGAGACGGATTTGATGTCTACTGACAGGCATGCCGATCGTCCTATTTTTTCAATTTCCCGATCAAACATCGAGAGGAAATACCTGGAAGCTTCAATATCATTTTTCATGATATAAACCGTCGACTTATTCAGAAATATAGAAAATACGATGTGCCAAGCCTGAGCGGTAAGGAAGCAACGTCTCGATACTCGAAGTTATCTGTCGAAATTGAAAGGATCATGCCTTCGCCACAAAGCTGCATTTAAAGCGATTTGATTTTTACACGACCCTTGCCTGAAGCAGTGTTGGCTGTCGAACAGATCCGACAGTCGATTCGGGCAGAAAGCTCGTCCGCACTGCCCAGGCGTGACACCCGTACGGGCTTGTTGAATATTTGCGATGTGTTCCGCTGTGATTCGACGTTCGGGTTGCCGCAACCGACAAGACGCGACCTGCGCCGAGACAGGGCCCGCGTGATTTCAGCTCCCATACTCGTTAAGCACTTTGCGAGCCAGAGCGCGCGCGGCATTTCGCGCCTCAACCTCCCGCGCAAAGTCCTCTTCAGTGTGATGCAGCTGGGCCGACTCCGGATCATCACCTATGCGGCGCAGGTACACGAATCCGCGGTAGCGGCCAGTCACAGTCTTGATCACGCGGACGCGCGCTACATGCGTATGAGTTGCATAGACTTCGTCATCCATGGCGCGCTCCCAGCCAACTACAAGGAGATCGTGGTACGAGCAAATACTCTCTCTCGCCGAGCGGAGCGATGGTGCGAACTGCACGACACTCGCACGCACGACGGGTTTCCGTCATGGCTTAACGCGGTGCGAAGCCACTTTCAGCGAGCACCTTTTGCAGCATCGAAAGATGCGTCCCGCGTCAGACACGCTTCGTCATCGTGGATGCCGTTGCCCCGCATTTCGCTCCATCCAATGCGCTTCTCGACTTGCGCCAGTGCGAGTCCTTTGGCCTCGGTCGACTGCGATTCGCCCGTGCCGTGAGGCGTTTGTACGATCAGTGTCAACGTGTCTCTTACAGTGAACACGTCACTTGACACGGGTCAGCTCTGCGCTTCCGTCCATCGTTGGCATCATGAGCGTGTCGTGTTGCCTGTCATAGCCGATATTTGCATTACCGAACGCAGTGCCCACCTGCAACATTCCCTTCTGATAGGTAGCAGGAATCTTGACAGTCTTCATTCCACCCCCAAAGAAGTTAGGCGCCGTGTCGGTTATGATAAAACCGTCACCGTTTCTGCTTATTTCAACTGTCTCCTTGCGCTTCGCATTCTCCCATTTACCGATAAACTGGTCGCCGTCCTTGTTACCGCAACCGCCAAGGATCGCGAGCACTGCGACAGACAGCGTGACAACGGTCCCTCGTTTCATTTGATTCCCTACCGATTGGATAAACGTCGGTCAATGTGGCTGTCCAAGGCAAGCGTCAGCGACGTCGACAATCGGCTCGCTGTCGCGATGAGCTTCATAAAAGCGGTCGACGCATCTGATCTGAAAGAAGGTCCACCACGTTCCAGGCGGATCGTGACCCAGCCACATGACCGTGGCCGCGGCCTTTGTCCGAAGTCCCCATCGCTGCCAGTCAGAGCCTGTCGGCGACAGCAGGCCTTGCTTGTCCGTGTACAGGTTCAGGTCCAGGCCGTATCGCTTCAGGTATGGCGGGTTAAGGAGATCCTCGATAGCAGGCTTTTCGCCACGGGAAATTCGTGCGTTTTCTACTGCCTCTTCCAGACGGAAATCGCTAATGGCACGGCTGATCACTGACAGCTCGAACAGCAGCGTTGCGCCAATTGCCAGGCACGTAACGCCTGTGCAGAGCACGAGCGCCACAAGAGCGCGCCTTCCGCTTATCGATATCCGTGACACCGTCGATCTCCCATCGACTGCTTTTCCGCCCTCCGCCAGTCGATTGGTTGATGGTGTGAGCGGTCGAAGCGATCTGGTTATCCGCCGTCAATTGCCGGGGACGCCCGACTGCGACGAACCGCGGTTCGCAGGAACGTAACTGGTTTGGCCCGGCGCCGCGCCACTCTGCGCAGCGACGCGCGCATGCGCGGCGCGGATGTCTTCCGGATAGTTGGCGTTACGACGGACGGGATTGCAGCGGGTCCTTTCGAGTTGCATCAGTTCTGCTTTCACCTGTTCCCGCGGGACGGTCGAACTGGATTGCTGAGCGAACGATACGGCCGGTGCCGCCAGAACCGGGACGGTAAAGACTGCATCGAGCAAACATCTCATGACCGCTGATCTCCAGCGACAGAATCTGTCTTCCTGCCCACATACATTTCTGCGGTTAACAACTACAGTTTAGTTGTTAGGGACGATTCTGCACGTTGGACCCGTAATCGCCTGTTCGCCTGATTGCAGTCCCAGGGTGTGATTGACATGAAGAAACTCGCCGGCGTGCTGCTTCTCGCCTCCGCACCGCTCGTGACGTCCGCCGGGACGCCACTTCTCTATTCCCACAGCGCGCTCGTGTACGACGTCGGGCGCAGCGAAGTCCTGCTGGAAAAGAATCCTGACGAAGTCAGGCCCGTCGCCTCGCTCACCAAGCTGATGACGGCCATGGTCGTGCTGGACGAAGCGCAGGCATTGGGGGAAACACTGACCATCGACAATGCCGATATCGATCGGCTCAAACATACGAGTTCGCGTATCCCGGTCGGTGCTGCGCTCGAACGCGAGGAGATGCTGCGCCTTGCGCTGATGTCGTCTGAGAACCGCGCGGCCTCCGCGCTATCGCGCGCGTTTCCGGGCGGTCAGCCTGCCTTCATCCGGGAGATGAACCACAAGGCGCGCGAGCTGCACATGGCCAACACGCACTTCGACGATCCAACAGGGCTGTCACCAGACAACTTCTCCACCGCGCGTGATGTCGTGAAAATGGCGGATGCCGCGTCGCACTATCCGTTGATCGGCGCATTCACGACACTTCCGCGCTACGAGGAGGCAATCGGCAGCAGAACGAGGTTCTATCGGAACACCGACCCGATAGTCGATCAGCCGGATTGGGACCTTCAGCTCGCGAAGACCGGTTATACCGACGAGGCAGAACGCTGCATCGTGGTCGAAACCAACATGCCGAACGGTCCGCTGATTATTGCGCTCCTCGGCGCGCGATCTTCCCGGGCGCGTTCGGCGGATCTGGTCGCGATTCGCCGCTGGCTGAATGGCGACGACACGCCCGTCGTCATGCCGGGCCTGTATTACGCGGGCACGCAGCATCATCACCATCGAATGCTCGCCCAATCGCATCGCGTCAAGGTGACGCTCGCCGCGTACCGGGCTGGATCGCTTTCCAGCGCACATCGGCCGAACGCCAAGCATCCTGGTGGCACGCGGCCCCACCGTACGCCGGTCATCGGATAACGCTCATGAAGCCCGGCGGCTACGTTGCCCCCAGAGCGTCCCGCCGAGCCCTTCCCAGCCGCGCATGTCCGACCTGGGAACGGTTAATGGAGCCAGTCCTATCGAAACGTTTTCGGGTCAATCGGCGGACGCTTGCCGTCGACGATCGCCTTCGCTTCGTCAATCGCCGCGTTCAACGCCCAGTCTTCCCGACGATACCCCTCTTCCACGAGGCATTGAACGGGAAGTTGCATGGGTCGCTCTGTATCAAATTCGCGAGGAATAAGCACGAAACCGTTAAATCCGAATATCTTCAGGTGCTCTCCCCCGACGCCGTGTTTCGCAAGCGTTTGAACCTGGTACTTAAATCCGTTGTACATGTTCTCAGCGTGGGCCATTTCAATCTCCATCGTCATTTTGGAGGACGCGCAGCATGAACGTTGACACGAACGAGCTGCGTGAGATCGCCGAACGTTCGACGCCGGAACCGTGGACATGTTGGACTGGCAATAGCGCCGGGCGCCTCACTGCGGGGCGCGGGCCCGACGGCGTCGTACTGCATTCAACTATAGTACGCCGAGACCATGCTGACGTCGCTTGCGACGCCGCGATGCGGACCACCGGTCAGCCGTCGCCCCGCAGCCGTCCGGGCCCTGCCCGATCAGGTCGAACACTATTCCTTGCCCCATAGCGGCGGGCTCATAGCCGTGTCGTAAGCGGTGAACATGACGTTGAAACTAACGCTGATGCGCGGGCGGCCGCTCATGTTCGCTGACACAGAGTGCGGCAGCCAGGCGGGAAACACGAGCAAGGTGCCATCGCTCACTGTCACCACCACCTGGTCGGTGTTGTACGCCGTCAATTCGGTGATCGGCGGACGAATGATGGCAGTCTGAGGACGCGGATCGTGAAAATTGATCGTGTCCGAGCCGGTCTGGGTCTGCAGGTAGTAAACGCCGCTCAGGAAATTGTTTGGATGGCTGTGCATGGGGTGTGCCGCACCAGGGTCCAGCACGTTGGCCCAGCACCCAGTGATACGGAACGGTGCACCGACTACCTTGATAAAGTCGAGCACATTGCTCACGGCGGCTTCGATATGGGGGATCAGCGCCGCAAATTCGGGTTTCTGCTGGAGCGCGTGCCCGGATTGCCAGGCGGCGCCTGTGCGGGTTCCTCCACCAGCGCCCATCAAGGTTTCAACGTACGCCAGCAGATCCCGGTTAAGTGGTTCGTAGCACGCCGGCTCAAGGCGGCCCTGCCAAACGAAGGTTGGGAACAGACGTACAACGTCGGGAGTTGGGGGCTGCATGGCCGCTTGCGCGATGCGCCGTCAGACGAACACAGATCTGTAGTATAGCTGCGAAGTCAGCATGCAGCCGACAGCACAGGCAACCTCAACGAGCGGGACCTGTGGCGGATGCGGAGTGGCTATGGTTTGCCCGTGCGTTCCTGGTGAGCACGTGCCGGCTTAGAACATATCCGCAGCCCCTTGACGCCCTGCACTCTTACCTCCACCAGGTTCCCGCTCAGACCGGGACGGGATAAACGGCCCGGTGATCATATTCGCGTAGCTTTGCCCCGGCCCCACCATCGGAAACACGTCAGCGTTCTGGTCGATCATGACTTCGAGGAAAGCCGGTCCGTCAAATTCCACGAAGGCCCTGAGTTTGTCCTCGAGCTCGCCGAGCGTTTCAACGCGGCAGGCAAACTCAAACCCGCCGGCCCGAGCCACGTATGGCGTGCCCGTCAAGGTACTTCTGCTCAACAATATCGGTGACGGGATGATCCGGCAGTGGCAGCGTCTCTTTTACGACGGGCGGTTGTGCGTGAGCGACAAGTCGCTTCATCGCAAGGATTTTGTCATGGCAGCGACGCTCACCGTCTTCGCGTCAATGTCAACGTTGACCTTCGCGTCGGCATCGACGGTCTTCATCGCATGCTCAATCGTTGAAACATCGTCCGGGCGGATTTCATTTTTCATCGAGAATTTCACTTGTCACCTCTTCAGTCAACAACGCGTGTACGGTCGAATCTACGTAACCTTGAACGCCTACGAGAGACACTACATCTGCCCCCTCAGTGCCCCCATCAACGCGAGGCTTGTGGATTGGCGTAAGTCGATTCCCAGCCGCCGCCGAGCGCCTTGCAGGTGACGGCTCATGCATGTTGCGATGATGCTGTACGCAGGTTTTCGGCTGCTCGAAGTGATGGGCACGATGGATGTTTTCCACGAAGCGAACCGTCTGTGCGGCGCAATGTTGTACGAGCAGCATCTCGTGGGGCCGTCCCCGGGGCCCGTCCTCTGCTCGAATGGCATAGCGGTGGGCACGACGGAATGTCTGTCGGATGCGCATACTTCATTCGACATCGTCGTAGTGCCAGGTTCCCCGGTCATCGGTACGGGGCGTGAGCACCGCGAACTGGTGGACTGGCTCAGTGATGCCGGACGTAGGGTGCGAAGGCTCGCGTCGGTGTCCAACGGGGCTTTTTTAATCGCACGCGCCGGCCTTGCCGACCATCGCGCGTTGACCACGCATTGGCGCGACGCGCCACATCTCTCCATCGAGTATCCCTTAGTACACTTCGTGAGCAATCAAGGCTGCTTGAAGGATGGCAACCTGTACTCGTCGCGCGGCGTAAGTGACGGCATCCAGGTGGCCTTGGCTCTGGTCAGGGAGGACCTTGGCGAAGAGTTCGCCAGAAGCATTACAGAGTCATTGTCGCGGCAGCGCAAGTGAGCGCAAAGTCAAGGCTCGTTCAACGAACCGGGATGCCGCTCGCCATGATGCGATGGCATCCACCTGAATCGTCTCACGAATGCCGGTCATGGCCCAGATGCAGTGAGGTTTGGCCCATGCACCGACACCAGGAAGACGCAAGAGTGCCACGGATATGTTCTAGCGAAGATGAGCTCCGGTCTCGCAAAGAGTGACACGACCATGAGCGCAACCTGATGGGTGCAATGCGTTTTCGGAGTGACCTCCCGCGTATTAGTTCAGCTTCTATCGAGGTGTTTGTCGAAATCTATGGCTAACGAGAATTTAATCTATAAAGCACTCGCAAATCCGTTCCGGCGCGAGATCTTGAGGTGGTTAAAGGCGCCCAACAAATACTTTGTAGAGGGATACGTCGATCTTGGTTGCGGGGTACCGTCAAATGCAATCCATGCGCGCGGTGGGCTATCTCAATCGACTGTATCAGCGCAAGTCGCGGTGTTGGTCAAGGCGAGACTGCTCGTTTCGACCCGTGTTGGTCAGTGGATGTTCCTAGCGCGAAATGAAGAAGTCATTCGCGCCTTCGCGACAGAGATCATGTTGCATCTGTAGCCGCTGGCTTTATCGACCGAGGGGTCGGTCACCCAGGCAGGCCTTCTACAGTGCGGCGGTCCATGTTCACTTCGATCGTGGCGAGACGGCCGTCGTGGGTGATGGCTCACGAACAGTTCGCCATGACTCGTCCGATATACCAGCGCCTCGGTGATAGTTCGACGCGAGCCCCTTCGAGGTACGCGCCTTATCGGCCCGATGTTCCAAACAACTGCACCACCAGACCGCGCAGCCAACGGTTACCCGCTTCGTGGTGATATCTGGCGTGCCAGTGCTGCCGAACGGCGAAACCTTCTACGGGAACCGGGCACGGATGGACCGCCAGATCGTTGACCTTCGCCAGCGTCTCACCGATGTGTCGCGGCAGCGTGGCGATCAGGTCGGTGCTCTTGATGATCGCCCCGAGCCCGAGGAAACCTGGTAACTCCAGCACCACGTCGCGATCGATGTGTTCGCGTACCAGCGCCTGTTCGAGCAGTTGTGCTCCCGTCCCCGCGCTGATCGCGACATGCCCCTCCGCGCGATAGTGCTTCAAGCCGAGTCTGGTGCCCAACCGCGGGTGACGGCGATTCGCCAGACAGACCCAGTCCTGCATGTATAGCTGCTGCTGGTAGATCTCACCGCCAAGCCACGGCACATGGCCGATCGCGAGGTCGGCCTCACCGGATTCCAGCGTCCGTTCCGTATTGCCGTCGATTCTCGTCGCTTCCAGCCGCAAGCCCGGTGCCTGCGCGCGCACGTGCGCCAGCATTCGTGGAAGCAGCGTGATGTGGCTGGCGTCGGTCATGCAGATACGGAACCGCCGTTTCGCGGTGGCTGGATCGAACGCTATTTCCCACGCAGCGAAGCGCCGCAGCGATTCGAGAATCTCCCGGCACGGCCCGATCAGCGCATCGGCTTGCGGCGTCGGTGCCATGCCGCCCGGCGTACGTATGAACAAGGGGTCCTGCAGATACTCCCGCAAACGCCCCAGCCAGATGCTAATCGTCGGCTGGCTCTGCCCGAGTTGCTCGGCCACGCGCGTGACGCTGCGGACATCGTAGAGAAGGTCGAAAAGCTGCAGTAGCTTCAGATCGGGAAGTTCTGTCGAATTCATGGCTATATTGTCCAGCGCAATGATGTCATTGTACCCATTGCATTGCCGGCATGAGCGCCAAATCGTATCCTGGTCTCCATATCAAGGAGATAGCAGTGAAGATTGCGATTCTGGGTGCGGGCGCACTGGGCTGTGCCATTGGCGCGGCGCTGACCGAAGCCGGCAACGAAGTCTGGTTGCTGAACCGCTCGGCGGCGCATGTGGAGGCCATGCGGCGCGATGGTCTGCGCGTTGACGACGCGAATGGCTCGCGTCGAGTGAAGGTCCAGGCGACGACACGGGCCGCCGAGGCCGGCGCAGTCGATCTGGTCGTCGTGCTGGTCAAGTCATTTCATACCGATGCGGCGATGCGCGGCGCCCTGGAACTGATCGGACCCGAAACGCTGGTCCTGTCGTTGCAAAACGGCCTTGGGCACGAAGATGTGCTCGCCGACATCGTGGGTCGCGAGCGGGTGCTGGCCGGCAAGACCTACGTCGGCGGGGTGATGCGCAATCCGGGGCACATCGAGTCCGGCGTCGCCGGCAAGGCGACTTACATCGGCGAACTCGATGGCCGGGTCACCTCCCGCGTGACGGCGATCGCCGAAATCTTCAATGTCGCCGGACTCGTCACCACGGTCAGCGACAACATCGTCGGCACGATCTGGGACAAGCTGCTGGTCAATGTCGCAACAGGCGCGCTGACCGGCGTCACGGGCCTGACCTACGGGCAACTCTACGACGAGCCGCTTCTGAAAACGGCCGCGCTCGCGGCGGTCGCCGAAGCGATGGCGGTCGCCCAGGCCGCTGGCGTGACGCTCTCTACCACCAATCCTGAGGGCCCGTGGACCCTCGCCGGCGAAGGACTTTCCGCCGCCTTCAAGACCTCGATGCTGCAAAGCCTCGAAAAAGGCTCCATCACCGAAATCGACTTTATCAACGGCGCGGTCGTGCGCTGGGGACAGCGGCACGGCGTGCCGACTCCGGTCAACGCGACGCTGGTGGCCTGCATCAAGGGCATCGAACGTGCCATGACCGACCGGCAACTCAGCAACATCTTGCATGGGACCAGAGTAAGTGCTTTGCATGGGACCGGAGTATCGCGCTAAAGCGCGAACTCTGGTCGACAGCTAAATCGCCCACTCTGGTCGACAAAGGAGACAACCACATGAACGGCAGCAAGGCCTATCTGGAGCATGTCGCCATCTGGGTGAAGGACATTCACTGGCACATCCGCTTTTTCGAAGACGTACTCGGCATGACGATGCGCGAGGTCGACGGCACCATCGAGGAACCCCGGCAGTACTGGACGCTCGGCGGCCTGCAATTCATCCATGACCCGAACCACGAAGGCCCTGAAGGCCGGCTCGCCCACCTGGGCGTGATGTGCGAAGACATGGAGGCCGCGCTGGCCGCCGCGCAACGGTATGACGTCAGCGAAATGCCGCAGGGACGCAACTGGTTGCGCCTGCCGGACGGCCTCGCCGTCGAACTGATCCAGGCCAGGCCCGCTTCGTGCGTGGCGCGGGCACTGGACATCAACCCGCGTGCGGAGGTGTGACATGACGATCGTCGATAAATACTGGGACGATGCCCGCGAGGGTGACGAATGCGTGAGCCCGAACTACACAGTGACGAAGGAACGTATTCTTGCCTACGCCGACCTCACCGGCGATCACACGCCGGTGCATGTGGACGAGGAATATGCGAACGCGAGCCACTTCGGTTCGATCGTCGCGCACGGTCTGTTTGGTTTGTCTATCGCCGATGGGCTCAAGACCCAAAGCGAATACCGTTTCCTGCCAGGCATGTCGCTCGGCTGGACGTGGGACTTCCATTTGCCGATCAAGGTCAACGACGTGCTGCACGTGAAGTTCCGAGTGGGTTCGATGCGTGCAAGCAGGAGCCGTCCCGGTTGGGGTATTGTCGTGCTGCCGTCTGAGCTGATCAATCAGGACGGCCAGATCGTTCAGCATGGCGAGCATCGTCTGATGGTGCCGCGCCGACCGGGAGCATTCTGATGCAGGCACGTCCTCTCGAAGGTATCCGCGTCGTCGATTACAGCCATTTTCTGGCCGGTCCGTATGTTGGGCGCTGTCTCGCGGCGCTCGGCGCCGAAGTCATCAAGGTCGAGCGCCCCGGCAGCGGCGACGCGGGGCGTCAGCACGCCACTGTGCTCGATGACGAGCAGAGCGGCTATTTCCTGCAGCTCAATATGGGCAAGCGCGGCGTCAGTATCAACATGAAGGACCCGCGCGGCAAGGAGTTCATGCAGCGGCTGTGCGACTCGGCAGATGTGTTCGTCGAGAACTACCGGCCCGGTGCGCTGGGCAAGCTGGGGCTGGGTTATGACGAATTGTCCGCGCGAAATCCGGGCCTTGTTTATTGCTCGATTTCGGCTTACGGCCATACGGGACCGGATGCGCATCGCGCCGGCTTTGGCCTGATCGCCGAAGCGAAGAGCGGGATCATGCAGATGATCGGCAATCCCGGCGAGCCGCCGCCGCTGATGCGCATCTCGCTCGGGGACATGTACACCGGCATTCACGCGGTGGCGGCGATCAATGCCGCGCTGCTCGGTCGCGTGAAGAGCGGTCGCGGCCAGCACATCGACATGGCGCTGTACGACACGCTGGTGTCGATGCACGAATACGCGGTGCAGTGCTACACGATGCAAGGCATCGTGCCTGAACAGACCGGTCACGACATGCCCACGTCGACGCTCTATGGCGTGTTCCGTGCCGCCGATGGCGACCTCGTGATCGCGGCGCAGGTGGACGACGCGTGGAAGCGCTTCGCCGCCCTCATCGAGGCGCATGGAGGACCGGCCGGCTTCGGCACCGATACACGATTCCACAACCTCGCAGGACGCAATGCTCATCGGCTCGAGATCCTGGCGGTGGTGCAGCCCTGGGTTGCCGGCCGACCGGTGGCGCAGGTGCTGGAACTGCTCGATGGAATCGATGTGCCTTGTGCCAAGGTGCAGCGCATCGACGAAGTGCTGGCCGATCCGCAAATCGTCGCGCGAGGCATGGTGGTCGAGCAGGAGCACCCGCGTTACGGGAAGTTGCGCCTGCCGAACCTGCCGTTTCGCTTCTCCGACTGCGACACGACAATCCGCGAGGTCGCGCCCGATCTCGGTCAGCACAATGCGGAAGTGGCGCAATCGCTGGGCTTCGGCGCTGCCGAGATCGACGCGATGCAGACCGACGGTGTGTTGTATTCAAGGGTGAGGCCATCATGACTGACCAATACGCGGTGATCGGCAATCCGATCGGACACACGAAATCCCCATTGATCCACGGTCTGTTTGCGCAGGAGACGCGGCAGGACATGTCCTATGCGGCGATCGAAGGTCCGATGGAGCCGCCGGACGCGTTCGCCGGGACCGTGCGCGCGTTCATCGCGGCGGGCGGCAAAGGCATGAACGTGACCGCGCCCTTCAAGCTGAAGGCGTTCGCGATGGCCGACGAACGCAGCGAGCGCGCGGCACTGGCTGGTGCCGCCAATGCGCTGAGCTTCAGAGACGGCAGGATCGTCGCCGAGAATTTTGACGGCGTCGGTTTGGTGCGCGACATCGAAGTCAACCTGAAGCTGCCGATGGCCGGCAAGCGCGTGCTGGTCCTCGGCGCGGGTGGCGCAGTGCGTGGTGCTTTGCTGCCGTTCCTTGCCGCGCGACCCGCTGAACTGGTCGTCGCCAACAGGGACATTGCGAAGGTTCGGGCGCTGGTCGAACAAGTCGCCACGAGCGGTCCGTTGGCCGCCTGCGGGTACGGCGATCTTGAGGCGATGGGGCAGTTCGACCTGGTGGTCAACGCGACGTCGGCCAGCCTTACCGGCGATCTGCCGCCAGTTCCACCGACTGTTTTCAGTCCCGCAGGCGCGGCTTACGAACTCGCCTACGGCAAGAGACTAACGCCCTTTCTGCGGCTGGCCCGCAATGCGGGTGTGCGGGGTGTCGCGGACGGTGTCGGCATGCTGGTGGAGCAGGCAGCAGAAGCGTTCGCCTGGTGGCGTGGCGTGCGGCCCGAGACGCGCGCCGTCATCGACCGGCTGACGGTTCCGCTCGATTGAACGCGTGAATCCCACGACAACGCGTTAAGCTGGAAGCCATTTTTCCCACAAGACTGACTCTCACCGACCCTGTAGTCATTCGGCTTTCGGGAAAGCAGACGCTCGTGAACTTCCTGTACCACGCAAGGTTGACTTTGGATAGGGTGGAGATTCTTCTGCGAAGCGATCAACGCGACCGGTGCGCCCGGCTCAGGTGACTGCTCGACGAGCGGAGTTCCAGGTCCATCGAGAAGCCCGGGCACTAATACGGTCCGTTTCACAACGGTCACTCACTACCGGTCGAGCTGAGCGACGACAACAAAGGAGATCGCCGTGAGATTGATGGCCGTGATCACCACCCTTTTTGCCCTGGTTGCCGCGCCTGCCCTCGCCGCCGAGGTCGGCTTCGAGGAGGTCAAGATAGCGAATGGCGCGGAACCGCCGCTAACGGCCGGGATCTGGTACCCGACTACCGCGCCGGCGACACCGCACTCGCTGGGCAATGTTACCCAGACTGTGGCGCCGGGCGCTCCGATCGCTGGCCATCGCCTGCCGCTGGTGGTGATGTCGCATGGCGGCGGAGGGTGGTACGACGGCCATTACGACACGGCGCTCGCCTTGGCTCACGCGGGCTTCGTGGCGGCGGCCGTCAGCCACGCCGGTGACACTTTCGATGACCAGAGCCGGGTTTTGCAACTGTGGCGCCGTCCCGCCCAGCTTCACCGGCTGGTGGACTACATGATCGATGAGTGGCGTTGGCACGGGCGGCTGGATGCGGCCCGCGTCGGCGCGTTCGGCTTTTCCAACGGCGGCTTTACCGTGCTCGTGGCCGCAGGCGGGATCCCGGACCTTTCGGAGATCGCCCCGTATTGCGAGGCCCACCCGGAGCATGACCTGTGCGCGGCCCTGAAGCACGCCGGCGTCGATCCCCATTTTGGCCCGGATGTTCCCGCCGGCGCCTGGGTCCACGATCCGCGCATCAAGGCCGTAGTCATCGCTGCGCCAGCGTTCGGCTTCGCCTTTGGCCGCGCAGGGCTAAGCAGCGTGCGCGCCCCGATCCAGCTCTGGCGAGCAGCCGACGATCGTCATCAGCCACATCCCTATTATGACGAGGCGGTACGTGCCGACCTGCCCCGACCGCCCGAATATCACGTGGTCGCCAACGCAGGCCACTACGACTTCCTGCCACCCTGCGATGCGCGCCTGTCCCGGAAGACGCCGGAAATCTGCACCAGTCTGCCGGGCTTCGACCGCGCGGCATTCCATGAACAATTCAACGCCGATGTGGTGCAGTTTTTCCAGGCAGTGCTGCAATAGGAAACTTCTCGTCTGTCGTGCGCTGGCACTGGGAGTCATGAGCTCCTTGACCGTCGCCTTTCGAGAACTACGGCCGAGGGTCCTTCCTGGCCGACTGCCGCCCGACGCGGTCGACGGCAGCCGCCCCTTCTTTGCCGTTCGATCCTCGACCCGTTGAATGGCGGTTTCCGGAGGTCGATCCGACACCTGAAGTACTGCGACATACGTGCCGGTCCGACTGACGGAGGCTGGCCGGCCGGGCACGCAGGTTCCACCGGCAAGCGGCTCAGTGATGCCTTGACGGCACGGCGAGCAACTGCTGGTGGCGCGCCTCGGTTTCGTCATCGGCGGGGAACATGCATTCCAGGCGTAGTTCCTGCGCCGCAACGTTCTGCGGTGCGCCAACGGTCGTGACCATCGAGAAATAGCGAAGCACGACTCCCTCGCTGACGAAACCCATCGGAATGACGGGCATCGTAGGCGTGGTGGACGGCCCATGATGCGTCTTCCAGCCGCGCGGCACGTGTGGATAGGCGAGTAGTTCATCAAGCAGATGCCTGGTTTTGCCGTCAAGCACGTGGCCAACCGACTCGCGATGCACCCGTTGCAGCAAACTTCGCGCGACGTTGTCCCAATCCGCCACAAACGGACGCATTCCCTGCGGATCGAAGATCAGATGCAGCATGTTGCGCGGGGCTTCGCGCGAGGCCAGGTCAATGAAGTGATTGAAAAAGCGAGGCGCTGCATCGTTGGTCATCAGCACATTCCAGTGGCGGTCCATGACCATCGCAGGAAACGGTTCATGCTGACGAACGACGCGCTCAAGCGCGCGAACGACACTATGCATTTCCTGTGCATTCCATGGCGCCTCCGAATACATGGGCGCGTAGCCAGCGGCGAGCAGCAGTGCGTTGCGCTCGCGCAGCGGCACGTCGAGCGTTTGCGCAAGCACCAGCAGCGTGTCCCGACCCGGCACACTGCGCCCGCTTTCGATGAAGCTGATCTGCCGCTGCGAGACACCGGCCTCGAGCGACAGATCGAGCTGACTCATGCCACGCACGTCGCGCCAATAGCGCAACAAATCCCCAAGTTCGCCCGGCGGCATGTTCGAATCGGGACGGGTGGCGTTCATCGGATTTCCCTGATCGAGAAAGATCAATATAACGTAACCGACTCAGGGTGCGGGCACATGCCAGACGAATTCCTCGAACGGTGCTTCGAGCGCCGGCTGGGTAACGCTGCCGGTGTAGTTTGTGATGGTCGATGCGGCAACTACCGCGATCACCTCAAGAATTTGCTCGGAGCTGTAGCCCGCTTCGAAGAAGCGATTCTGGTCCGAAATGGCCAGGCGGCCGCGCTTTTCAATCAGTGTGCGCGCCAGCATTGACAGCGCGGCCAGTCCGGGATCATCGGGCAGGATGCCACGCCGGATCGCATCGACATCGGCGGGATGTACGCCTTGCTTCAACGCGAGCGCCGTATGAAATGCGACCGCCCATTCGCTGGCGTTCGTGACCGCGTTGGTCAGAAGCAGCGTCTGGATCTGTGGTTCCGTGAGGCTGCTCGAATGCACGCGCTCGAACAGCCCGATGAACCCGTTGATCAGCACCGGTGAAGCGGCCATTTTTGCCGCGATGTTCGGAATCATGCCGAAAACCTGCTGCAATTGCTCGAGAACTGGCTTCGATTGCGCGGGAGCGGATTCGATCGTGTGAGCGGGAAAGTGGGACATGGTATCTCCTTGGCGGTGAGCGTAACCGGATTGGTTGCGCGACAGCCAAAGAGTAGGAGCGGCTGCCCGGCGCGCCAATTACATCGCATGTAATCGCTGTGCATCGAAGCAAGGTCGGCGGCGTGTGGGCGTGCGGTGCTCTATCGTCTTTTGTATGGCGATGCCCCGAAGCACACGGCGGATCGCCTAAACTACAGAATCAACGGACACGGCCATTCCCGCGCCGCTACCCCGCCATGGCGCACATCTTCTTCGCTGCTTCGATTCAGCGGCATATCGCAACGCCCGAGCGCGAGGTCGACGCGCGCACGCTCGGCGAAGCGCTCGAGGCCGTCTTCGCCGAGCAACCTCGACTGCGCGGCTACATCCTTGACGATCAGGGCTCACTGCGGCGGCATCTCGCCGTGTTTGTCAACGGCCGGCCGGTGCGCGACCGACAACACCTGTCCGATGCGCTCGGCGAGGAAAGCCGGGTTTACGTCGTACAGGCGCTGTCGGGCGGATAAGGGGGTTCCATCCGTACAAGAGCTTTGCATGGGACCAGAGTGCAATGCATGGGATCGGAGTAAGCGCTGAAGCGCCAACTCTGGTCGAGCTTTGCATGGGACCAGAGTAAGCGCTGAAGCGCCAACTCTGGTCGAGCTTTGCATGGGACCAGAGTAAGCGCTGAAGCGCCAACTCTGGTCGACAGGAGAAACTCGACATGAGCGATCGATTACTTGTCGCAACCCGCAAGGGACTGTTCGTTCTGCAAGCCGATGGCGAGGGCGGCTGGACGCTCGGTGAGCCGTATTTCGTCGGCGAGCCGGTGAGCATGGTGCTGCCTGATCCGCGCGACGGATCGCTGTATGCCGCACTCAATCTCGGCCACTTCGGCGTGAAGCTGCATCGCCGGCGCGCCGGCGCGCAGGATTGGGAAGAGTGCGCGGTTCCCGTCTACCCGCCGCAGCCTGCCGGGGAGACGCTTATCGGTGACGGCGCGAATGCGAGCACGAACGCGAGTGCAAACACCAGCGCGGACAATGCGAGCGCCGCCGCGCCCAGCCCGCCGCCTCCCTGGACGCTTCAGCAAATCTGGTCGCTCGAAACCGGCGGCCCGGACGAGCCGGGCGTCTTGTGGGCCGGCACGATTCCCGGCGGGCTCTTCCGTTCCGACGATGGCGGCGACACATGGGTGCTCAACCGTGCGCTGTGGGATCGCCCGGAACGTCGCGAATGGTTCGGAGGCGGCTACGACGCGCCGGGCATCCATTCCGTGATGGTCGATCCGCGCGACAGCCGGCACGTGACGATCGGCGTGTCGTGCGGCGGCGTCTGGCAAACCGCGGACGGCGGCGCGACCTGGCGCGTGAGTGCGGAGGGCATGGAGGCCGACTACATGCCACCGGAGCGGCGCGGCGATGCCAACGTGCAAGACCCGCACCGCGTAGTGCAATGTGCGGCAAACCCGGATGCGCTGTGGACGCAGCATCACTGCGCGATCTTCCGCTCGACCGACGGCGCGGCGCACTGGCAGCGGATCGAAGCGCAGCCATCGAGCTTCGGCTTCGCGGTTGCCGTGCATCCGCGCGAGCCGGACACCGCGTGGTTCGTGCCCGCCGTGAAAGACCAGTGCCGGATCCCGGTGGACGGCCAGTTCGTCGTCACGCGCACACGCGACGGCGGCCGCACGTTCGAGCGTTTCTCGAACGGGTTGCCGCCTGCACCGGCCTATGACCTCGTGTATCGGCACGGGCTCGCTGTAGATGACTCCGGCACGCGCCTCGCGATGGGGTCAACCACTGGCGCGCTATGGACGTCCGACGATGGCGGCGAAAGCTGGCATTTGATTTCAGCGCATTTGCCGCCTGCTTATTGTGTTCGGTTTGGATGAGGGCGCGGGGCGGGCCAGTTCAGCGAGCAACCGCGAAGAAACCTGGCGGCGCCGAGACTCATTGTGGTCGCTCACGCCGCTTCATTTGCGCTCCCGTCTCGAGAGTTCCTGCAGGATGTTCATGAATGCCCGCACCTTCGCGCTCAGCAGCCGGCGCGAATTGTAAAGCGCCCAGATCTCCACGCGCGAACCCACCTCACCCCAGCAGGCGAGTCGTCCTGTCGCCACGTCGTTGTCAACCAACAGTCTGGGCAGGAGCGCTGCGCCCACGCCCTCGAGCACCGCTTCTCGCACCATTAGCAGAGATGACAGCCGCAGGACCGGCGTCGGCCTGATCGCTCTGATGCCACCGTCTTCCGTTCGCATGTCCCATCGCGCGTCCGATGATGCCCCGGTCGACATCACTGCCGGTACCGCACCCCCTTCTGCGTCGGGTGTCACGCCCGAGGGAATCGATATGGACGGCGCCGCAACCACGAGGCGCTGATCGCCGAGAATGCGACGGCCCACGAGTTGCTCATCATGCGGCGGGTCGATACGGATAACGAGGTCGTAGCCCTCCTCCACCGGATTCACAACGCGGTCTTCCGCGACGACTTCGAGTTCGACCTGGGGGTAGGCAAGCGCAAAGCGCAGCGCGATCCGGCACAGCACGACGTGCGCGAACACGACTGGCGCACTGATGCGCAACCGCCCGCGCGCCACCGGAGCGCTCGAGGCAATCGCTTCACCCGCCTCCTGAATTTCCGCCATGAGCCCCCGCGTGCGTTCATGGAGCGCGAGGCCCTCTTCTGTAAGACGTAGCCTGCGCGAACCTCGCTCGATCAGCCGGACGCCAAGACTTTCCTCCAGTTCGGCCACGCGCCGCGAGAGCGTGGCCTTGGGCCGGTCAAGCGCCCGACTGGCGGGCCCAAAGCCACCGTGCAGTGCAACCGCATTGAAATCACCAAGCGAAGTCAAATCCATGATCGTTCCGTTTTTGAGACGAAGTGTCTGAATTCTGTCACTTTCAGCCTGGCCACGGAACGACTATTGTTTGCCTTACGGGCTGACCCAGCCCATCCACTTCAAGGAAACAGTCATGGCAATCCTCGTTACAGGCAGCACCGGCGTCATCGGCAAACAGGTTCTCGAGCATCTGGGAGGCAGCGGCGCCGCGGTCCGCGGACTGACCCGCACACCGGAGCGGGCGCAATTCCCGGCCGGCAACGTCGCCGTCAAGGGCGATCTGTCCGACGTCGATGCGGTGCGCCAGGCGATGAACGGTGTCAGCACGTTGTTCCTGCTGGCGCCTAATGCTGCGGACGAACTGACTCAGGCGCTGCAGACCCTGAGCATCGCGCGCGAAGCCGGTGTGAAAGGCGTGGTCTATCTGTCGGTGTTCAAGGGCGCCGAATACGTCGACGTGCCGCACTTCACCGGCAAACATACGGTCGAGCGCATGATCGAACACCTCGACCTGCCGGCGACGGTGCTGCGCCCTGCGTATTTCATCCAGAACGACATCCGGCAGAAAGAGCCCCTGCTTTCGCACGGCGTGTACGGCATGCCGATCGGCGAGAAAGGCATTTCCATGGTCGATGTTCGCGATATCGGCGAAGCAGCCGCTCGCGAGCTGCTGCGCCGCGAGCGTGCCGCGCGCCCGCTGCCACGCGAGACTTACGAACTCGTCGGTCCCGACGTGATCAATGCGCAGACCGTGGTTTCTATCTGGACCGAGGCGCTGGGACGTCCGATCCGCTATGGTGGTGACGATCTCGACGTCCTTGAGGACCGCCTCAAGTCGGTCGCCCCTGCCTGGCTGGCGTACGACATGCGGCTCATGATGAACCGCTATCAACAGGATGGTGCCGTCGCCTCCAGCGCGGACGTCGAGCGTCTGGCGACGCTATTGGGACGGCAGCCGAGATCCTACCGGGACTTTGCTGCCACGATGGCTGCGGCGTGGCGCAAGGACTGACCTGCGAGGAAAGGCGCGCGGCAAAGTAGCGCGCCGTCGAGTCGATCACCGAATGACAGCGCCATTCAGACAGTCTTCGGCGCGCCAGCCGTGCAACCACGCCAACGCGTCGTAGAACTGTTCCTGCGTGCGGCCGACCCAAAGCGAATTACGCACCAGACGCTCGACACCCTTCGCGTGATAGATGCGGCCCATTTCGCGTGCCGAATACAACACGCGGGCCGTGCGCGGAATACGCGCCGACTCGTACAGCTTGAACGCGGCTTCGAAATCGCCATCGGTCGCGGCAACGGACGCGCCGAGCGTGACCGCATCTTCGAGCGCCTGACACGCACCCTGCGCGAGGTACTGGGTCATTGGGTGCGCAGCGTCGCCGAGCACGGTGGCGCGCCCATCGCTCCAGCGTTCTACGGGATCGCGGTCCGCCGTGGCCCAGCGCTTCCATGAAGTCGGCCGGTCGAGCATCTGGTGCGGCAGCGGATGAATGCCCTCAAAGTACGACAGCACTTCCTCCTTGCTGCCTTCGCGAACGCCCCATTCTTCCTTTTCGCGGCTATGAAACGTGACGACGAGGTTGTACTGCCGGCCGCCGCGCAATGGATAATGCACCAGGTGACAATGCGGACCCGCCCACACGACAGGCGCATTGATTTGCAGGTCCTTGGGCATGTTTTCGACATCGACGACCGCGCGATACACAACATGCCCTGTCACGCGATGCTCGTCACCGATCAGCGCCTTGCGTATCGCCGACTTCACGCCGTCACAACCGATCACCGCGTCCGCGCTATACCGCTCGCCATGCTGGTCGGTGACGGTCACACCGTCGGCATCCTGATCGAGCGCGCAGACCTGCGTGTTTGTGCGGAACTGGATCAACGGATGATCCTTGACGGCTTCGAGAATCGACAGATGGATGTCCGCGCGGTGAATCACCGCATACGGATTGCCGAAGCGCGTGCGATATGGCGCGCCGACGTCGATGTGCGCGATTTCCTTCGCATCGAGCGCATCCCTCAGGCTCAGGTAGTCGGTGAACACGGCCCGGCCGCGCGCCGCCTCGCCGACACCCAACGCATCGAGCGCGTTGAACGCGTTCGCGGCCAGCTGGATGCCCGCGCCTATCTCCTTGATTTCCGGAGCCTGCTCGAGCAGTTGCACTCGAATACCCTGCCGCGCGAGCGCCAGCGCGGCGGCGAGGCCACCAATGCCGCCGCCGATCACGAGCACGCGCCGCCCTTTGTCTGTCTCACTCATAACTGTCTCCTGTGTCGACCAGAGTTAGCGCTTTAGCGCTTACTCTGGTCCCATGCAACCGTATGTCGACCAGAGTTAGCGCTTCAGCGCTTACTCTGGTCCCATGCAACCGTATGTCGACCCGAGTTAGCGCTTCAGCGCTCACTCCGGTCCCATGCGATCAAGCGATGTAATCGGGCTGATGCTGCGGCTGTGCGACATCGAATGCCGGGTTTTTCAACGCGTGTTCATACACGGCGAGGCTGCGAGGATAGGCGCTCAAATCACAGTCCATGCGCAGCGCGTTGGCGATCTGCGGCACGAGAGACAGGTCGGCGAGCGTCGGTTGCGCGCCGAAGCACCACGGGCCTTCGTTGCTGCGTTCGAGCATGCGCTCGACGCCCGCCATCCCTTGGGCGATCCAGTGCCGATACCACGCGGTTTTTTGCTGCGGCGTAACCTTCAGTTCCGTCTCAAGATAGCGCAGCACGCGCAGGTTATTGACGGGATGGATGTCGCAGGCAATCAGCGTCGAAAGTTCGAGCACGCGCGCTCGCAGTTCCGGTTCGAGCGGAATCAGGCGCGGCTCGGGATGCGTCTGGTCGAGATAGTCGATGATCGCGAGTGACTGGCCGAGCTTGAAATCGCCGTCGATCAACGCGGGTACCAACGCGGATGGATTCACGTTCGCCACGTAATCCGCTGCGCGATGCTCGCCGACGCGGATATTGACGGGCAGCGTGTCGTACGCGAGACCTTTGAGCGCGAGCGCAATACGCACGCGGTACGACGCCGAGCTGTTGAAGAAGCTATGGAGTTGCACGAGTAGACCTCCGTCCAATACAGATTACGTATATCAGGCCACGCGTACCGTCACTTCGCCCAGACGCTCGACGCCGGCTTTCATCGTGTCGCCCGTCTTCACTGAGCCAACGCCTTCAGGCGTGCCCGTGAAAATCACATCACCCGGTTCGAGGCGGAAGAACTTCGACAGGTCTGCAACGGTTTCGGCCACTGACCAGATCAGATGCGACACATCGCTCTTCTGCTTCGTCTCGCCGTTGACGGTCAGCCACAGACCGCCGCTTTCAAAGTGACCTACCGTGCTGGCGGGATGAATCGGGCCCATCGGCGCGGAACGGTCGAATGCCTTGCCGATTTCCCACGGACGACCCATCTCGCGCATCTTCATCTGCAGGTCGCGGCGCGTCATGTCGAGACCGACCGCGTAGCCCCAGACATGATCCAGCGCCTGTTCGACCGGAATATCCGCGCCGCCCTTGCCAATCACCGCGACGAGTTCCGCTTCGTAGTGATAGTTCTGCGTCTGCGACGGATACGCCAGGTCGAGCGTCTCGCCGTACGCGACGGGCACGATGGCATCGGCCGGCTTGCAGAAAAAGAACGGCGGCTCGCGATCGGGATCGAAGCCCATTTCGCGCGCGTGCGCAGCGTAGTTGCGGCCCACGCAATAGATGCGGCGCACCGCGAATTGAGCGTCGCTACCGGCGACGGGAACGGCAACGGGTGCTTCGGGCGGGAAAACAAAAGTCATGATGATCTCAAGTCGACAGATAAGGGAGAGCACATACGCATGTGCAGGACGCGCGTCTGGAAAGGCAGGTTGGTCAGCCGCGTTCTTCGCGCAGCAGATTCAGCGCGGCAAGCACGGGACGGTCCGAATAACTGAACAGCACGCTTTCCGCCGACGCCGACAGTTGCACGGGCGCCCACGACGGCGCGACGAAGACGTCGTGCGGCTCGAACGTGAATTCGTCACTGCCGATCTTTACGGTGCCCTCGCCTTCGACGACGCAGTAGACGGTCGCATCGGTGCTGCGGTACGCGCGGCCCGTAAAGCCGGCGGGCAGGTATTGCATGAAGGTCGCGATGGTCGGCATCGGCCAGCCGCCTGTCGTCGGGTTCACGTAACGCAGCTTCACGCCGTCCCACTCGTCGAGTTCGCCGTTGCGATACAGCGCGTCGAGCGCTTCGCGGCTGCGCTCGTAGGGGTAGCTGAAAATCGGCGAGGTGGGATCGGACACGCGATGCCGCACCGGCACCATGTTGTGACCGAAGCGCGCGAAGCTGTCGCCCTCGGGGCGTGCAACCGGCTGCGTCGCCTCGGGGTAGTTCTCGGCAAAACCGGCGTCCATCTGGGCAACGAGGGGAATATCGAGACCATCGAGCCACACGACGGGCTGGCCGCCGTCTTCCACCGACGGGTTGCCGTGGTCGTGCCACGTCCACGACGGCGTGATGATGAAGTCGCCCGGACGCATGGTCGTGCGCTCACCGTTCACGGCCGTCCACGCGCCCTTGCCTTCAACGATGAAACGCAGCGCCGACTGCGTATGCCGGTGACTCGGCGCGATCTCGCCAGGCAGGATCAGCTGAAGTCCAGCGTACAGGTTCGGCGTCATGCTGGACTTGCCAGGCAGACCGGGGTTTTCGAGCACCAGCACCCGGCGCACAGCTTCTTCGGCGCTGATGACGGAGCCGGCCTGCATCACGAGATCGCGCACTCGCGCGTATTTCCAGATCGCGGGCTGGGCTTTGGGTTGCGGCGTCTTCGGCACGAGGTTGTGCAGCGATTCCCACAGCGGCGACATGCGCTGCCGCGCGATTTGCTCGTAGTAGGCCGCGCGCGATGCGCCTGGGTTGTTGTCTGTCATTCGCGTCTCCTTTCGGTCTCACGTGGGTCGGTCGCGTCGGCGGATCACGCGTCGGTCTCCTATACCCTGTGCATCATTTATATGCGATAAAGCTATACCCAGTAAAATGGCAAAAACATCTAGTCCATACGGTTTCGGATATATCTCCACAGCCGTAGCGGGAATCTGACAGGAGGATTGGGCGATGGACTGGACTTACCGTCTTCGTCTGAGGCATCTGCAGGTGCTGCTGAGCCTCGCGAGCACAGGCAATTTGAGTCAATCGGCACAGGCGCTCAATACGACGCAACCGGCGCTGTCGAAATGGCTCAAGGAGCTGGAAGAGGACGTCGGCCTGCCGCTATTCGAGCGGCACGCGCGCGGCTTGCGGCCCACGTCGTATGGCGAGGCGCTGATCGAACACGCGCGCCGCATCGAAGCACACCTCGATGTTGCGCGCGACGACATGCAGGCAATGCGTGAAGGCGGCAGCGGCCTCGTGAACATCGGAACATCGGGCGTATCGGCGGCCGATACAGTGCCCCTCGCTGTGGCCCGGCTGCTGGAGCGCATGCCTCGCGCGCAGGTACGGCTCGTGGAGAGCACGATGAACCAGCTGATGCCGCAGCTTGCGCGCGGCGAGCTGGATATCGTCGTTGGGCGGTCCGGTCAGCAGTACGACGATCCGCAGTTGCAGACGGAGACGCTCTATACGGAGCCGATCAACTTCGTCGCAGGACCGCAGCACCCGCTCGCCGGGAACTCAACGCTCACCTGGGATGATGTCCTCGCCTATTCGTGGATCGTGTGGCCGCAAGGCACGCCTGTGCGAACTGCACTGGAGGCAGCGCTTGCGGCGGAGGGGCGCGCGCTGCCAGGCCACTGCGTCGAATCCAATTCGTCGATTCTCAACCTGACGTTGCTGAACAACACGGAACTGGTGGGCGTCGCGTCGCATCGGGCCGCCCTTCGATTCGAACAATTGAACGCGCTTCGTATTCTGCCCGTTCAACTCGAGGGCTTCGGGTCCGTCTCGGTCTACTGGCACTCCGAAAACGTCAATCGCATCGCGGTGGCCATGGCATTGGAGAGTCTTCGCGCATTCGCGGACCCACACATGAAAGAATGGCACACCGTTTAAGGCTTCAAACGCTTCCCCTGTTCAATCCCGTCAGGGGCAGGTATCTGCATCTGGTATGGCGAGGCACCACTACCGGCCGGTCAATGACTCAGCGATCTGACTCCGTCGGGCGCAGTTCTGAAGGCGTTCGGCGGTGCAAGCTGCTTGACCAGCAAAGCGATGCACGAAAGGGCTCCGGCAACGGCGATCGTCGCGAAGACACTTGCAAACGTAAAATGCCAGCGTACGAGTTCGGCTACGAGAAACGAGCCTGCGATCCCGCCAAAGCGGCCCATGCCGAGCATCCACGCGACACCGGTGCCACGCCCTTCCGTCGGATAGAAGGCGGCCGCCAGAGCATTCATTGAGGCTTGTGCGGTGTTCGTCAGCACGCCGGACACAAGTACGATTGGCACGAGCAGGCCCAGGTTGGCTGCCGTCGCTCCAATACAAAAGAGGCTGATCGCTGCGAGCGCGTAGCACGCGGCAATCACGAGATTTGCATTGAAACGATCCATCAGCGCGCCGCACACCACCGCTCCGACACCACCAAGCGGGAACAGTGCGGAGATCAGCGTCGCGCTCTTCAGGCTCAGGCCTGCATCCTTCAGCAGAATTGGCATCCAGTTGATTAACGCGTAGATGATCAAGAGACCCATGAAGGCCGCGAGCCATAGCATCAACGAACCGACGATGTATGAACGCGACAGCACAAGGCCAAGCCCGTTGTCGCCCGTTCCCGGCGAGCTCTCGGTCAGTGCGAAGCCGCGTGCATTGATTGCTTCATGGGAGATACGCACCAGTATTGCCCGAATGCGCGCTACGGGCTTGCCATTTGCAACCATGAAGCGTACCGATTCTGGCATCTTGAACAATAGCAGGACGCTGTGGAGTATCGGTGTGACCCCGCCCAGCATCAGAACACTTCGCCAGCCAGCGTGGGGAACCAACCATGCCGCAAGCAGTCCGCCCAACGCCGCGCCGAGTGGGAATCCGCAGCACATCAGGCTGGTCACAGTTGCGCGGCGTCGGGTCGGGCAGAACTCGTCCATCATTGTCACCGCGTTAGCCATCGCTGCGCCGAGACCGACGCCCGTGATGAAGCGCAGCGCAGTCAGTTGACCAATGTTCGTCGAGAATGCGGACCCGAGACAGGCAACACCGAAGAGGAGCACAGACCCGACCACCAGGGACCGCCGTCCGACACGGTCGGACAAAGGGCCGGACACGAGCGCGCCGAACGCGAGGCCGAAGAGCGCGGCACTCAGGACTGGTGCGAGCTCGGGCTTTGCGAGATGCCACTCAGTCAGTAACGACGGTGCGATGAAACCGATTGCCGCAGTGTCGAAACCATCCAGCATGACAATCACGAAGCACATGAAAAAAATGAGTCGTTGAAAGCGGCCGAACGGGTGCTCATTGATGAACCCCTGGACGTCAACCAGCGAAGCACGTTTCATCGTTTGTCTCCTGCCAGTTACAAAGGGTCGCCCTGGCCAGCGCATATAGCGCTGGTTGACGCTCAGAGCCGATGCACGACGACCGCACCGCACGGCAAGATGCAGCGCATGACAGGTGTCGCCTGGAAGCCGTCGCCGGTCGTCGCCGTCGCGTTGATGATCGGGCGCGTAGCCCGTGAGGATGTCCTTCTGTCTTGACGAAACATACGACACGTGTCCATTTATCCCGGCATATCCTTGGGGCTCTCCTTCAAATTGCAAAGCTTTCGAGGCTTGCCGGATGGAATAGCTCACGCGGTTCAAGCCGGCGACTTGACAGCCCCTCTGCATAATGGCGGGCGAGAAAACGGTCAATGGCATGCTCATTATCCGAAAAGCCGTATGACCAGAAGTCCGTACCCATCAGTTTGCGAGCAGCACGCAGATGGTCCTCGACGAACGGCAGGGTAACTTTCGTAGCCGCCGTATCGCTCAACCGCGCCAACGCAAGGGCTTTAGACTTTTCAAATGCCTTCGTCAATGCGCCCGGTAGCCAGGGATGACTCTCCGCGAGCGTCTTCCTGACTCCAAGCGTGTGCATGATAGGAAACAGCTTGGTACGTGCGTACCAGTCTGCTGCGGCCTTGTGCGGATCGTCGAACAGATACTTGACCTGGGGATGCCCACGGTCAAAGCATGAAGGCGCTCGCGGTCCAATGACGGCATCGATTTCCCCGTCCGCCAGCAGGCTCGAGATCGTCTTGCCTTCGGGAGCGTTCTCCAGCTTGACATCCGAAGGCAAGTTCAGCGTGATTTTCTCGACCCTTGTGGGATCTTCGTATCCACCGCGCACCCAGGTCACATCAGAAGGCTTTACACCGTACTCCTCCTCCAGCAGAAGGCGTACCCATACGTTAGCCGTTAGCTGATATTCCGGCACGCCGATGCGCTTGCCTTTCAGGTCTTCCGGGCTGTTAATGCCCCTATCCGCGCGCACATAAACCGACGTGTGTCGAAAGGCTCTCGACGGAAAGACCGGCACGGCGATGTAGGGTGAGGTCCCCGCAGCAGTCTTCACTGAGTAGCTGCTGAGCGAGAGTTCGCAAATATCGTAGTCCGCGTGTCTGAAAGCGCGAAAAAAGATCTCCTCAGGATCCTGCAACATGAAGACCGGGTCCACGCCTTCGATTTGAACCTCACCGTCGACCAACGGCCTGATCCGGTCGTAGTTGCCTACGGCGACGGACAACTGAAGCTTGCTCATTGATTCTCCTGTTCGTTGCTGAAAGTACAACCTTGCGAGATCGAGGCTTTGTGTGTGAACGGACAACGGTGGTCTAGATCGGCAATGACCAATATTCGATTTACGTCGAATGATCTGTTAAAGAACGACTTCTGTCAAGAAGTTCTGGAAGTTCTCCGACTACGTTACGGAATCACGCATCAAGGCTGGGGCGGGAAACATGTGCACCTGCAGCAAAAGGACCCGACAAGATTTGCCAGTGGATTCCCTGGAGTTTCTTGACATTGTTCCGCGCTCGTCGGCGCGTGACAATTGCGACCGGCGGGTACACGGGCAGCCAGGAAATGCGCCAGGAACACTCACGCAAGCCCACAGTCGAGCTCGGACTCGGCTTGCCTGGCAACGTCGGCGAGGGTATTCGTCCAGGTCTATCGGCCGGTGGGCGACTCGACCACAACTCCGAGGACACTGGTTTCTACGTGCCAATGTCAGTGTTTTCGAACGAGACTGGCGATAAGGTGTTGTGGGGGCACTTCATGCTTGACCGTCCCAAGCCCGGGTTCATTGCAGTGGGCAAGGACGGGAACCGCTTCACCGACGAGGCGGCGTCGTGCCACGCTTTCACCCTCGGGATGTTCAATGCTGGTGCTATCCCGGCATATCTCATTGCCGACGCGGCGCAACGCTTGCAGCCGCGTCTGACGAGAGACCGGCACAAGCACCGTGTGTGTAGAGCATGGCCCAAAGTGCAGTCGTGATGAGACTGGCGAAGTCATAAAACCCCCGCATGACGACCTGGATGAAATTGGTATTTGACAAAACCGGTAGTTGAGAGAGACCTTTTTGCCATTGGACCGCTGCGTCGGTGCAGCGTACAGCAACAGGCCGAGGAAAGTGGCGAACAACATGCCACCGATGACGCCGGTACCGATCTCATGACATCGTGGATCACCCGGTAAGCCGCGCACTCGACCAGTTCGGGCTAGACACGGCAGTGATCGAGGCCTGGCGCGCAGCCGCGTGATCCAAAGGGAATCCTCCGGCACGAGCGGACGAGCATGTAGTGGCTTTAGCGACGTCATTGATAGTCGCTGAAGAGCGAAAGCGGCGCTTCGTCAGCAGGCGCCGACGCATAACCGGGCACATCTGCCTTGAACTGCTCCAGCAGGCCGCGATCGCTTCGTGACAGGCCTTTGAGCTGGAGTTGCATCAACACGCGCGTGCCCGTGCTCGGCGACGACGTGCTGCCCGTCGAGTTCGTGTACTTCTCGAAGGCGAGCGCCACCGACCAGCACTGCGCATCGTATTGCAGCCCGACAAGTCCCGTGATAAGACGGTGCGTGCTCATGTCGTAGTTGACCCGCGCGACGCTCGCCACGGTTCTCGACAATGGCCATTGCCCGGATACGACGAACTGGTCGACGGGCTCATAGTCGAGCGTTGTGTTTGCACGCGTGTACCGGTACGCGACGTTGAGCACGTGGGCCGTCGCCGGCGACCACGCGAGACCGATCGAGCCATGGGTCAGATAGTTGTTCGCCTGGCTGTATTCCAGCGCATTCTGGAAAGAAACGTTTGCGCCAATCTTCACGGAACTGCCGGCAATCAGGCCCGTCCGGGCAACGTCCGCTGTATCCTCGTCGGCGTATAGCGTGACGCGCGGTTGATGAAAATCGTACCGCTGCGCAATGACGAAGCGCGCGCGCTCGTCGCCCGTCGCCGCGTCGATCAGGCGCGAAGTGAGCGCGGCCGTCACGCGGCTTGCATCCGACACACGATCGTTGCCGGCAAACGTGTTGTCGCTGAAGAGTTCGCCCAGGCCGAAATCCGCTTGCGTCGTGTCGAACAGCGGAATGTATGTCTGGTTGCGATAGGGCGTATAGACGTAGAACAGCCTCGGCTCGAGCGTCTGGATATACGACTTTCCCCAGATGCGCACGGCGCGCTCGAACGTCGTGCCGGTGTCGAGGCTCAATGTCGGCATGTTGACACTCACGTTCTTCGGTTGCCCCGCCGGCGCATCGGAGGCGATCGACGAGAGATTGTAAGAAGCGAAGTGCCACTTGAGCGTCGGCGTAAAGAACCAGCCAGGGCGCACGATCGGATAGCTGACGAAAGGATTGAACACGAAGCGCGTGCCTTGCGTCGCATCCGCCGACGACAGCGTGAAGCGTGCCGCATCCGCCTCGAACCCATAGTCGAAACCGCCGACGTCATAGCGGTTGTATCGCACGTTGACCTGCGGTTCGCGGTTGTAGGTCGAGTCGCTCGAGAACGATTGCCAGTGCTGCTCGCGTGCCAGAACCGACCACGGTCCGCTGTGGTAAGTGAGGCCCGCTTCCTGTTGATAAAGCGTGGTCGAACTGGTCGGAAACGCGCTTCCCGAACCGAGATCGGTCGAGACATTGGCGTCCGATACGCGGTTGTAGTTCACATATGCGCCGAAGCCGGAACCGATATTCCAGACGTGATTCAGATCGATCGAATAACGGCGCGTATGGGTCGTCGCGTCATCCGGCAGCCATGCGAAAGACAACGATCCCGACGATGCGTCCGTCAGATAACGATAGTCAGCGCTCAGCATTTCGCCGCGCTTCGACATGTAACGCGGCGCAACGGTCAGGTCATAGTTCGGCGCAATGTTGAAATAGTAAGGGACCGTGATGTCCACGCCGTTCTTCGAACTCACCGACCATGTCGGGGCAAGCAGGCCGCTGCGGCGCGCGCCGTCAAGCGGAAACGACAGCCACGGGCTCGCCAGCAAGGGTATGTCCTGAAAGAACAGGACTCCATTGCGCGCGATGCCTTCGCCCGAACCCTGGTCCATCGAGAATTGAGCAGCCCGGATGTACCAGGCAGGATTTCCCGTGCATGCACACGTGCTGTATGTTCCGTCGACGATGTGCGAGCGCTCGTTGTCGAGCAGGTCCACGCGTTCGCCGCTTCCCCAGCCGCCCGTCAGATAGAAGCGGTACCGCGGCTGGACGATGAACCCTTCGTTCGCATCCACATGCAACTGGCCGTAAGGACCATCGAACACGTCGCCCTTCGAAACGATCCTGACATGACCGTACGCATCGGCCGTGTCGCGGTCACCGTCATAGTGCAGCGCGTCGCCTTTCACGACGAATCCATAGCGCCGCAACTCGGCAGTGCCTTTTAACGAAACATCGGTATCGACGCTGCCTGTCATCGATTCACCCAGCGCAATCGTCGCGGGGCTCGAACCTGGTTCTTCGGGCGTTTCGGCGAGCTGCGGCGCAAGGCGCAGGCTCCAGGCATCGGAAGTACGTTCGGCGTTTGCTGCGGCATCGACGAGTTGCGCGTAAACCGGCAGCGGCGCCGAGAGGCACAACACCAATGCGGCAATAGGCCTGAGCACAAGCCCATGAAATACTCTGCGAAAGATCAAAGCGAAATCGTGGCGTCTGATTGACGGGCGGACGCCGGCCCGAATCGAATGTGCGTCCAGCAAGCTTCACTGCAACGTCACGAGATCGGGCTTGACGTTAGCGACGCCGTTCAGCGCCTCGATCAGAAAAGGAATCTGCTCGCATGGCACAGAAAACGACAGCCCGGTATTGCCTGCCAGCCTGAAACGTATGACGGCGACCTCGGTGCCATTCAGGCGGCCGATTTCCCATCCATAGCTCTGAAACGCGAAGACCGTGTCGGGGTTCTTGTTGAGCAGCCTGTCCGAGTGCTCAATCGCATTCGGCAGCGCGGCAAGCAGTTCGTTGAGTACCGATCGATGAATGGCCGTGGTCGGCTGCTTCCCATGCAGCAACAGATAGAGGCCGTCCTCCGTCAACTGAAGGCCGGTAATCGAATCGACGACAAGCGCTGCGCGTTCAGACATTGCGCACCTCTCCGACGCCCGTTTTCCGTTCGCCAGCCATCTCGCCATGATGCTGCGCACGCGTGACTTCGACCCACGGTTCATAAGACGATGCCCGGGCCATCCAGGCGGAAAAAAGCGGCGCGGAACTGGCGCGCAATACGGCAACCAGCACTGCCGGAGCGATATGGTCGAGCATGGTGAATGAATAGAGGTGGGTGGAGTGCGCACAATACCGCCACCCTCACACCCGTCGCGTTACGACCATCCTACCGATTCTTAACTGCGCATCGATGCCTTCTGGCGCCTCGCAGCACGCCCGCCTTCATCGTCGCGATTGCGTCCGCTGCAGTCACGAATATTCAGAAAGTTTGGCGTAACCCCATGCAAGAAGCCGCTTCCTATACTCGCGGCTTTCCACAGTCGGTCGCGTCCGGTTCGCTCTCGCGCGCATAGCAACCAGGTCGCCACTCAAGCGGGTAATCAACCAGATCTTCGATGAAACAGAGCGCATCAACCATTTGTCTCGCCAGTGCGATCACGCTATGCGCAACGACACTGTTGCCGATGTCCGCACATGCCGATCAGCCGGTGACCGTCAAGGACATCAGGATCGAGGGCCTCACGCGGATCGAGGCCGGTACGGTGCTCGCGAATCTGCCCATCAAGCGAGGCGACGTCTTTACGGACGACAAGGCGTCACAGGCCGTGCGCGCAATCTACGATATGGGCCTCTTCAACGATGTGCGCGTCTCGCTCGACGGCGACATCGCGGTCGTTGCCGTGGTCGAGCGGCCCGCGATTGCAGACATCGATTTCGCGGGCATTCACGAGTTCGAGAAGGACAATCTGACCAAGGCATTGCGCGCGGTCGGTCTTTCGCGAGGTCGTCCTTTCGACAAGGCGCTCATCGACAAGGCCGAGCAGGAACTCAAGCGTCAATATCTTTCGCGCGGTTTCTATGCCGCTGAAGTGCGGACCACGACCACGCCGATCGATAACGGCCGGGTGTCCGTGTTGTTCTCGGTGATCGAAGGTCCGAACGCAAAGATCAGGCAGATCAATTTCATCGGCAATCATGTGTTTTCGGAAAGCGATCTGCGCGATGAGATGGAACTGTCGACGCCGAACTGGTTCTCCTGGTACACCAGGAACGACCTCTACTCGAAAGAGAAGCTTGGCGCCGATCTCGACCGGCTGCGTAGTTACTATCTGAACCGCGGCTACCTGGAGTTCGGGATCGATTCGACCCAGGTTTCGTTGACGCCCGACAGGAAGGAAATGTATCTGACGCTCGTGTTGCACGAGGGCGAGCCGTACACCATCACGGGTATCCGGCTTGGCGGCAATCTGCTCGATCGCGAAGCGGAACTGACGCAGCTGATCAGCATCAAGCCGGGCGAGAATTTCTCCGAAGAACGCCTCAGAGCGGTCACGAAAGCGGTCGTGGACCGGCTCGGCGAATACGGCTACGCGTTCGCAGCCGTCAACGCGATCCCCCAGATCGATCAGGGCAAGCACACGGTCGAGCTGACACTGCAGGTCGATCCGGGACGTCGCGTGTACGTGCGGCAAGTGAATGTCGAGGGCAACACGCGCACGCGCGATGAGGTCATCCGGCGCGAGATGCGCCAGCTGGAAAGCGCGTGGTTCGACTCCAACCGCCTCGCGCTTTCGAAAGACCGCGTCAACCGGCTGGGCTATTTCACCGATGTCGACGTGACAACCATTCCCGTTGCAGGCTCGGACGATCAGGTCGACATCGATGTGAAGGTCAACGAAAAACCGACGGGCGCCATTACGCTCGGCGCAGGCTTTTCGTCATCGGACAAGGTAGTGCTTTCCGCTGGCGTCTCGCAGGACAATGTGTTCGGCTCAGGCACCAGCCTCGCCCTCAATGTGAACACCGCGAAGACCTACCGCACGCTTTCGGTGACGCAGACGGACCCGTACTTCACCGTCGACGGCATCAAGCGGATTTCCGATGTCTACTATCGCACCAGCTATCCGCTTTACTACAGCAACGACGAAAGCTTTCGCATTATCTCGCTCGGGGCGGACCTGAAGTTCGGCATTCCTTTCTCGGAGGTCGACACCGTCTACTTTGGCCTGGGTATCGAGCAGGACCGCTTCAATACCGATTCATCGACACCGCAAAGCTATCTCGACTACGTGAAGGAGTTTGGCCGCGTGGTCAACAACGTCCCGCTCACAGCGGGATGGTCGCGCGACGCGCGCGACAGCGTGCTCGTGCCGAGCCGCGGCTATCTGCTGCAGGCGAACGGCGAAGTCGGCACGCCGGCGGGAGAAACCGAATACTACAAGGCCGACGTGCAGAGCCAGTATTACTACTCGTTCGCGCGCGGCTTCATTCTGGGTCTGAATCTTCAGGCTGGCTACGGCAATGGGTTTGCGGGCAAGGCCTATCCGATTTTCAAGAACTACTACGCTGGCGGTATCGGCTCGGTGCGGGGATATGAAACGAGTTCGCTGGGTCCGCGCGATTCGTCGACGGGTGACTCAATCGGCGGGTCGAAGATGGTGGTCGCGAACGTCGAGATGACGTTCCCGCTGCCCGGCAGCGGATGGGACCGCACGCTGCGCGTCTTCACATTCCTCGACGCGGGAAACGTGTGGGGCAATGAAGGCAACAGCACGGGCGCGAATGGCTTGAGGTATAGCTATGGCGCAGGTCTGGAATGGATTTCGCCAATCGGCCCGTTGAAACTCTCGCTCGGCTTCCCTCTGATCAGACATCAGAACGACAAGTACCAGGTGTTCCAGTTCCAGATTGGGACTTCTTTCTAGGCGCTCAGTGGGCGAGATGGGATCAAGGTCCATCTCGCTCCTCTGGTTGGCACTTCGTCTGGCGAATGCGGCCATATGTATGTGTGCTCGCCCACATAACGCACCGATTTATTCGCTTTACATGCTGCCGATCATGTCGCTCGGACGGACGAACGAAAGGATGCCGTGCCCCGCGTGATGAATTCTGGCCGCTGAGGCGAAAGCGGCGCGAGTGGTCAAGGAGACCATCATGGACAGCGAGTCGGTTCAGCATGTTGCAAATCCGGACCTGGTCGTAGTCATCCACGGGAGGGGTGGCATGCCGGAAAAGATGCGGCATGTCGTCAGTACGCGTGCTGTTGCATTCGCCTCGACAGGTCTTCGAAGTGAACGCTTTCTTCCGGCAGGACATTCGCCGGAATGCCTGACATGCGCATGCCCTCGGGCTGCGCGAATGCGCCATCGCGATGTTCGGGGATGCCGGGGCGCGCGAGCGACTCGTCGGGTGAAAACATGTAGCCCTCGCCGCGCAGCGTCTTGATGTATTGCCGTCCACCCGGCGACACTTTCAGTGCGGCGCGAAGCCTGAAAACGACGACATCGAGCCCGCGCTCCGTGACGCTGCAATGCCGCCGCAGCAGGTTGAGAATGCGGATGCGCGACAGCACTTTCATCGGATGCGACGCAAGCACCACGAGCAGCGCGAATTCGGTGTTGCGTAGCCCCACCTCGACGCCGCCACGGCACAGAACGCGGTTGGCGACATCGAGTTCGAAATCGTCAAACGTGATGCGCTCTTGCTCCATGCATGTCGGCGCGGGGAACGACGGACTCGAACGCAACGCGTTACGCACGCGGACAATCAGCTCGCGCGGGTCGTGCGGATCGACGATATAGTCGTTCGCGCCCAGTTCGAAAGCGAGAACTTTGTCCACCACGTCGTCCGACTGACTGACGATGATCACCGGCAAGTCATAGCCCAGCGAACGCAGCCGCCGCAGCGCCGTCAGGCCGTCCATCTCGGGCAGGCCGTGGCGTATGACGATCAGCGACGGTACTTCCTGTTCGAGGCGTCGCTCGAGCGAGTCGGTGTTGTACAGGACTGACATCTCGATGTTGTGCTGCTGCACATGTGCCCGGAGCGTGTCGCGGCTTTCCTGATCAGGCTCGACGACGAGCAGATGGATTGTCATGATGTTCCCGTCCTTCTCTGGTGTGAAGATTGGAGCACGGGCAGAGCGCCTGCCTTCCGACGGCATTCGCGACGATCCGCACGCCCGTCCGGATGTGGCGACACGCCCGGATCGATGCCCATCATAGAGAGCAACTGTGCAGGCAAGATGGTGAAAAAAAAGGAGAATCCGTGGAGATTGCCGAACGATCGTCCACTGCGTTGCCGCTCACGTCAAAATAGCGGCTCGGGCGCCGGCGGGCAGCGTCGCGCCGGGTGATCGCGCCGAATGATCGGCCTGTCGGACAGGACGCGGCACGATTGCGGGGAAATCAGGGAACGAAGAATGAAAGGTGGCGGCCGTTGGGAATGTCCATGAAAGTCGGCATCACGTCGAAGCTTTTTGTCGCGATCTCGGCCGCCTGCATCCTGGTGGCCGTGACGATGGGCATTGCCGTGCGCATGAGCTTCGAGCGCGGTTTTATCGGCTATCTGCAGACGCAGTCGCACTCGGAATCCGCGCAATTGAAGCGCGAACTCGAAACCGCCTGGGCAATACACAAGAGCTGGGACTTCGCGAAAGACACGGCCGCTGCATCGGCGGCCATTCCCGAGCTGAACGACGCGGGCGGCCCGCCGGGGCCACCCGACATGAACGCGCCGCCTGACGGGCTGCGTCTTCCTTCGCCGCAAGGCGCGCCCGGCAGCACGGCACAGCAGGGGCCGCCGCCGACGGGCCTCGACGCGCCACCGGATGCGCGCGGCGCACCCGGTCCAGGTCCCGGTTCACAGGGCAACCGGCATCCGCCGTTCCGGGTCTACGACGCGAACCTGAAGGTCGTGCTTCAGAAAGGTCCACCGCCACCACCCGATGAACCGCGTGAAGCGCTGAGCGCGGATGGCAAACTGATCGGCTGGCTGGCCGTCGGCGGCCCGGACATGCTGCTGCATTCCGCCGACCGGCAATTCCAGACGCAGCAGATTCGCGCGACGTGGATCATCGTCGGCTTCGCCGCGCTGCTTGCGGCCGGCGTCGCGGTCGTGCTCGCGCGCGTGCTGCTCGCGCCCGTGCGCCGGCTCGTCGAGGCGACGCATCGCCTCGCGAGCGGCGACTATACGATTCGCGTACCCGACTCCGGCAGCGACGAACTGCATGAACTGGCGTCCGACTTCAACCGGCTCGCCATGTCGCTGGGCACCGCTGAACGTTCGCGACGCAATTTCATCGCCGACATCTCGCACGAACTGCGCACGCCGCTCGCCGTCCTGCGCGGCGAACTCGAAGCGATCGAAGACGGCGTGCGCAAGCCCGACCGCGCGACGCTGGCGTCATTGCAGGCGGAAGTCGCATTCCTGAGCCAGCTGATCGACGATCTGTTCGAACTGTCGCTCGCCGACATCGGCGAACTGTCCTTCGAGAAAGTGCGGCTCGACGTGGGGCCCGTCGTCGAGGCGGCAGCCGAATCGTTCCGCGACCGTCTCGCCGACAAGAAGATCGCGCTGCAGACGGAAGCCGGCGAGGCAAGCGTCATCATGCTCGGCGACCCATACCGCCTGACGCAGCTGATGAAGAACCTGCTCGAAAACGCAATGCGTTACACGGATGAAGGCGGCACGGTGCGCGTCGCGGTCACGAAGAATGCACACGAGATCCAGATCGATGTCCAGGATTCCTACCCCGCCGTGCCCGAGCCGTTGTTGCCGCATCTGTTCGACCGGCTCTTCCGCGTTGACGCATCGCGCAGCCGTCAAAGCGGCGGCGCGGGCCTCGGGCTCGCATTGTGCAAGCACATCGTGAACGAGCATGGCGGCACGATCGCCGCGCTGCGCTCTCCATTGGGCGGACTGTGGATCATGGTCCGGTTCGCCACACTAGAATCCAGAGATGACTGACTTCCCTTCTCCGCGGTCTCCGGCTTCGATCCTGATCGTCGAAGACGAGCCGAAACTGTCGGCGCTGCTGACCGACTATCTGCGAGCCGAGAACTTCGAAACCCGCGTAATCGCCGACGGGCGCGAGGTAATGGCCTCGGTGCGCTCCAATCCGCCGTCGCTGATCCTGCTCGACCTCATGCTGCCGGGACGAGGCGGGCTCGAGATCTGCCGCGAGCTGCGGACGTTTTCCGATATCCCCGTGATCATCCTGACGGCGCGGGTCGACGAAATCGACCGGCTGCTCGGGCTGGAACTGGGCGCGGACGACTATGTGTGCAAGCCGTTCAGTCCGCGCGAAGTGGTTGCGCGCGTGAAGGCGATAATGCGGCGCATCGAGTCGCTATCGGGCATGGGAGGCGCGGGGCGCGCGGGAGCGGAGCCGGTCTCGAGCGGACTGGCGATCGACCTGGAGCGGCACGCCGCGTCGCTGGACGGCAAGGATCTCAATCTCACGCCAATCGAAATCCGGCTCCTCGCGCTGTTGCACTCGACGCCCGGCCGGATCTATTCACGCGACCATCTGCTTCGCCAGCTATACGACGACCATCGGGTCGTCGCGGACCGCACGGTGGACTCGCATGTGAAGAATCTGCGGCGCAAGCTGCAGACGGTGCGCCCCGATCACGACATGATCCGCTCGATTTACGGCGTGGGCTATCGGCTGGACGTCGTCCCTCGACAGGGTAGCGACGAGAACGATCGCGACTAGACTGCCTTTGCCTGCAAAAGAGACTTCCAGCATTGCTGCAGGCTTACAACCTCTACCCCGTTATCCGGCGACGGACGGGCCTGCCTGGCCGGCGGCGGGCGCGTCGCCAGTCGTCGTGCTCTGCACGATGTGCAATTCGCGGGTGCGCAACGGCAACGAACATTGCGCGTCGGTCAGTGTCTGCCGCACCTGGCGCGCGAGATCCCAGCGCATGTCCCAGAACACGTCGATCTTCGACCAGACGCGGATATTCAACACCGCCGTGCTGTCGTCGAAGCGGCTGACCATCACCTGTGGCGCGGGCTCTTTGAGCGCGCGCGGGTCGGCTGCAGCGAGAGTGCGCAGCGCCTGCAGCGCACGATCCACATCGTCGCGCACCGAGATCTCCACTTCGAGATCGAGCCGGCGCGTTGGATTGCGGCTGTAATTGCGGATCGAATTGCTCCACAGGGCACTGTTCGGCACGTATTCGCAGATGCCGTCGGGTTTGGTGAGACGCGTCGTGAACAGGCTGACTTCCTCGACCGTGCCCGCGACATTGCCCGCTCCGCCGTCGATATAGTCGCCGACCTTGAACGGCCTTAACAGCAGCAGCATGATGCCAGCCGCGATATTCTGCATCGTGCCTTGCAACGCGAGACCGATCGCGAGGCCGGCGGCGCCGAGCACCGCGACCATGCTGGCCGTCTGGATGCCCAGCTCCGACAGCGCCCCGATGATTGCGACGACACGAAGGCCCCACAGGCTCGTGTCACAGAGGATCGGGATCAACGTGGCGTCCATACGCGATTGACGTGCGAGCAGACGGCCCAACCAGAGCGAAACGCGGCGCGATATCCACCAGCCAATGGCCAGTATCAATACGGCCGCGCACAACTGCGTCGAGAAGGCGGCGAGCGCATCCCAGAGGAAGGTCCATCGGCTCGGATGGATTTCGGCGAGAAAGTTCTGCATGACCTTGATGATCCTTGTCATAGGGCGGCGGCAGGTACGCCGCCGCGCAGTTGAAAGAGAAGCGTTGCTCCGGTGAGGCCTGCCATGCCGAGCGCAGCAGGTGAAGATTCGCGAGCTACCGTTGGCGTTCAATCAGGTAGGTCCCCAGAGGTGAAAAGCCTCTGTCTTCGGAATCGACGAACGACAATTGTCGCTCCAGAACCGAAGGCGTGCACATTACCAGTCGGGTGAGTGGTGGCACCCGGCAGGGAATGATCAGCCGTACTCCACACGACCAGCCGGGCGTTGACCACGGATGTGTGTCACCGCCCGACACCCTCCCGTTAGAACTTGTGGATGATGGCTATGCGCGCCAACGCCTGACGCCTGTTCGACGACGCCTCGTTGTAGAAGCCCTGACCCTGAGTCGCGACAAGCGGGCCCGACGCAAACTGGTACGACGCCGACGCGTAGAAGCGGGTGCGCTTGCTCAGGAAATAGTACGCACCAGTGATCGGCTGATTCCAGTGGACATCGCTCATTCGGTACGAAGTGGAACGTCGTTCGGGAAAGGATACGGGGCGCGGGGGCCTGGTTATTCCGGTGGCGGCGGTCCGCCCAGCGCATTGCATCCGGTGAGACCGAACAAAAGGCTGCATGTGAGCAAACCGGAGCAAACGCGCCGCATTGCCGCTTGCGCGTTCATCGTGCACGCAACCCTATTGCCTGAACCGCCAATCGACGCGGCAGGTTGGACTGTGGCGGACTCGACCATCGCATAGCCTGGCCCGCGGGAAGAAGCGCCGTACCAATAGGGCGCAAATCAGTCAACCGGCGCCGGACCCGACCGGCGAGCCCCGTCGCTGGACGTCAAACGACTGTCCACCGGAAGATCATTGTCTTCGGCAAACCGGACAACGAAATCAAACGCTTCAGGGCAAACTCTCCGGAGTTCACTGGAAACACTCAGGCATTTAACGCCGGCGTCGACGAGAGGCATGGCGAGCTGCGTTGAGGCAATATGGATGCCGGGCCGACGCTCCCCGACGAAGAGAACGATGACGCCCATCAGACGCTCGGCCCAGTCGCCCGGGCGGAATACCTTCCGGTGGTGCGTGAGGCCCTTGATCAGATAGTGTTCGCTGCTCTCGGCTGTCGTCATGCGTCTACGGTTGATGGCTTGAGCGCCGTCCAGTTCTGCTGCCCGGGTTTCCCGGCAGACGATTCTGCTTTTTCATCCAGCCGGAAAACCGCCACTGCGCCGTCGAGAGCGCGCGCCTGTTCTTCCAGCGACGCAGCGGCCGCGGCTGCCTGCTCCACCAATGCGGCGTTCTGCTGGGTCGCGTTATCCATCTGCGTCACCGCACGGTTGATCTGGTCGATGCCGCGCGACTGTTCCTCCGAGGCCACGCTGATTTCGCGGACAATGCCAGTGACGTTGCGTGCCGCCCCAACGATTTCTGCCATTGTCATGCCTGCGCGAGCCGCGAGTTCGCTGCCGTTCTGCACCTTGGCAACCGAATCGCCGATCAGCTCTCTGATCTCTTTCGCCGCAGCGGCCGAGCGTTGCGCGAGCGCGCGCACTTCGCTCGCGACCACTGCGAATCCGCGTCCCTCCTCGCCGGCCCGCGCAGCTTCGACGGCTGCATTCAACGCGAGGATGTTGGTTTGGAACGCGATGCCCTCGATCGCACCAATGATATCGACGATCCGGCTTGAACTCGATGACATGTCCGCGATCACGTCGACAACCTGGCCGACGACGTCGCCGCCGCGCGCCGCGAGCTCCGACGCGTTTTCCGCGAGCGCGCTGGCCTGCCGCGCGTTGTCGGCATTTTGCCGGACCGTGGCAGTCAACTCTTCCATGCTCGATGCGGTCTCCTCCAGGGTCGCCGCCTGCTGCTCGGTGCGGGTCGACAGGTCGGCATTGCCGCTCGCGATCTCGCGAACGCCGTGCGTGATCGCCGCCGTGCCTTGCCGCACCTGGTTCACGGCACCGGCGAGCGCTGCCTGCATCCGGGCAAGCGCAGTCATCAACCGGCCCATTTCGTTGGCGCGCAGCGTATCGATCGCGCTTGTCAGATCTCCAGCGGCGATGCGCTCGAAATGACAAATCGCCTGATTAATGGGCCGCACGATCGACGCCGTCAGCATGAAGCGTGCGAACAGGCCCAGCACGATCGCAGCGGACCCAATTGCGCCGAACAGCCAGAGCAGCATGTGGAAATGCTGTTGCGCCGACGCAAAGCGCGACTTTTGCTGCTCTGCCTGAAAATCCTCCAGCGCGAGCGCGGCGCTCCTGTAGTCACTGAACAATGTGTCGGGTGCCTGCCGCTGCGTCGTCCGGAACGACGCGAAATCGTTCTGGTCGAGCGCCGCGATTTCAGGCGCAAGCGCCTGTTTCATCAATAGCTCGCGCTTCGCGCGCAGCGCGTCGCCCAGCTTCCTCTCAACCTCATTCGAGGGCGGCTGCGCGGCATAGGCAGCCAGTTCGCGATCGCTGTCAGCCTGCCCGGCGTGCACTCGCGCGAGCACGGCGTCGGTCGGTTTTCCTTGTGCGACGAGCGTTTCGTACACACCGAGATCGACCCGCACCTGCAGGAGTGCTTCGCTGCTGGCGGTAAGATGTCGCAGCGCGGCCGTCTCCTCGCTGTACAACCTGTCGAGCGCCGTGTTGGCCGTGTTCAGGCTGGCGATCGATGTTGCGATCACGAGCATCAGCGCGGCCGTGTAGCCGGCGATCGTGATCGTAAGAGCCGTCCGGATAGTGGTAGTTCTGAACATGCTTTCCCCGACCCGCTAGACAGAAAAAATGCGGCGGCCGGATAAGTCCGCCGCCGCAAGTAGGAGCACATCGATGAAACGATCAGCGCGAAGCTGATTCCCGGATCAGAAACGGGTGCGGATGCCTGTGGTCAATTCGAGCTGGTTGGTCGCACCAAAGGTGGTTCCGACTGTGTAGCCGCCATGAAGCTTCATGTAGTCACCCGCCACATACACTTCCGTGCGCTTCGACAGGTGATAGAAGGCCGACCAGTACAGCGTCTCCTTCCAGCCGTTGTGGAGGGCCGACGTCGGGTCAAAAGCGCCAATGTTCGCGTTCGGGATATTGCCATCGATGTTGTACGCGGCGTTCTTCGTGCGCATCTGCTGATAGCCGAGTTGATAGTCGAACGGACCCTTCGGCGAAAGCTTGAGCGACACTGTCCACGCGTTGTCCTGACGCTGGCCGAGCGTACCCTGATTACCCAGGTAACGGAAGTAACCGGCGTTGGTGCGCAAGATGCCGAAAGTGTAATTGCCACCGACCGAGAACGACTGGTTGGTGAAACCTTGACGGTTCACGTGGCTATAGAAGCCCGACACATTGAACGGGCCGCCGTTGTACCCGAGCGCTGCCTGGTAGTTGGCGTTGGTACCGAAACTCGTTGAGTTGCCGAACGCGTAGCCCGTACTGGCGAAGATACCGTTGCTGAACAGTTTCTTCCACGCGACGCCATTTTCATAGCGCGTGCCCGTTGCGCTGGCCGCGTAGAAAATCATCTGCTTGAAGTTGTTCGCATTGGTCCAGCCACCTTCTTCGGTGGTCAGTTGGGCCGTGCCATACGGATCGCCATAAATTGTCGATGCGTCGCGAGCGATGGTGTTCTGGAACCCCGCCGTGAACTTGCCGAACGTGTCGTTCTGGATGCCTACCCACGCGTCACGATCGAAGAGCTGGCCCGGGTCTTCCATCTGGCCATCGCTCACGCGATATTCACTCTCCAGCCGGAAGATGATCTTCGAACCCCCACCGATGTCCTCAACCCCCTTCAGACCCCAGCGGCTGCCGCTGAACCACGGTTCGCCGCCAATACCCATGCCGATCACGTGATCACCGTTCGCATTCGCGTGCGACTGATAGGTTGGTACGCTCAGATCCATCAGGCCATAAAGCTGAACGCTTGACTGGGCGTGCGCGCCGGTTGCTGCAAAAGCCCCTGCCGTAACGGCCAGAGCCAGATACTTTTTCTTCAAGATCGTCTCCTCTGAATACTACACAAAATTTTCGTCTCTGTTGCTCGCTGCAACTGCAGTCCAAATACCCGCATGACGGCCCAGGTCAGCGGATGGGCGTAATCCTAGTTATCTCAATCCTTCAGCCACCTTTCCTGTCTCATCTGTACAACTAAGTGCATTTACTTATATACGTCACAGAACCGGCATTAACTACGTGGCATCCTTGCTGCGCAGAATGTAGCCAAGCCCACGCAATGTAATGATCTGCGCGCTCGACATGGAGAGGTGTCTGCGCAAGCGGTGAATATAAATGTCGATGGCGTCCGCGCTCGGTTCATCGTTGAGACTGAACATGCTTTCCATCAAGGTTGTCTTCGAGACTGTCTTGCCCTGTCTTAACATCAGGGTTTCGAGGATCGTATGCTCACGAGGTCGTAACACCATCAGCTGGCTACTGTGAAGGAATTCGCGCGTATCGGATATGTACTGCAGGTCGCCACACATGAGACAGGCCGACATTTCGCCTGCTTGCCGGCGGATCAGCGCCTTGATTCGTGCCACCAGTTCTCGCGCATCAAATGGCTTAACGACATAGTCGTCGGCGCCGGCGCTGAAACAGTCGACCTTGTCGTCAGTCGAACCATTGGCCGTCAGCATCAACACCGGCACCTTGTCGCTGCGGCGGCGCAATCGCGCCAGCACTTCCTTGCCGTCCATCCCCGGCAGCCGAATGTCAAGCAGGACCACGTCGTAGCGTTGAGTCCGCAGCACTCTATCCGCGCTTTCTCCGTCGCCCACGCAATCAACCGCGAAGTTTTCACAACGCAGCAGGTTAGCAATCCAGTGCGCGAGTTCAGCGTTGTCTTCCACGAGCAGCAGCTTCATCGCTTTCCTCAACCGCGCAACACGCGCAAGGGGACTGTGGTGGCGAGGCCAACACGTCAACGCCCGATGCCAGGGCACCCGTACCGGCGGGGTATCCTTCCACCCCCTTGAAGATCAGAATGCCGCTGGTCTCCACTTCAGCAGACGCTTTTCCAGTGCGGTGAGCAGATAGTCCGCAGTAAGCGCCACCACCGCGAGCACGATCATCGCCGCGAACACGCCGCTCGCGTTGAACGCGCCTTGCGCCGTCGAGATCAGCAGCCCGATGCCCTGCTTCGAACCCAGGAATTCGCCGACCACCGCACCGACCAGCGCGAAGCCAAAGCTCACGTGCAGGCTGGCCAGAATCCAGCTGAGCGCCGACGGAATCACCACCGATGTCGTCACCTGACGGCGCGATGCCCCCAGGATCTGCGCGTTCGCGATCATGTAGCGGTCGGCTTCGCGCACGCCCTGAAACGCGTTACCGAACACCACGAAGAACACCATCACGACCGCCAGCGCGACCTTCGACGCCATCCCGAGGCCAAGCGCGATCACGAACACCGAGCCGAGCACGACACGCGGGATCGAATTCGCGATCTGGATGTAGAGGCTGAACACGTCGGACAGCAGCTTGTTGCGGCCGAGCACGATGCCGCAAAACACGCCGGCCACCGAGCCGATGATGAAACCGAGACCGGTCTCTTCGAGCGTCACCCAGACCTGCGTGAGAAGCGGCCCTTGCGAGGTGCCGTTCACGAACCAGTCGATGATCTGATTGAAGATCGCCGAGGGCATCGAGAAAAAGAACGGATCGATCCACTTGAGCCGCGCGGACAGTTCCCAGCCGCCGAGCACGACGATGAGCACGAGAATGCGCAGCGAAATCACCAGCGCCTGACGCTGACGGATACGCTTTTGTGCGACGCGCTCGACCTGCGCGAGCGACGTGGCGTCAATGCCCGACGGCATCGTTTGTTGAGGGGTGGACATGCCTGATGTGCTCCGCTTTGCTTGATTAACCGATCTGCACTTCTTCGCGCAGGTCGTGCCAGATATCGCGTGAGATCTCGATGAAGCGCGGGTCGTAGCGGATCTCCGACGTGACGCGCGGACGCGGCAGGTCGATCTCATAGACCTTCTTCAGCGTCGCGGGCCGCGCAGTCAGCACGAACACACGGTCGGCGAGCGCAATCGCTTCTTCGAGATCGTGCGTGACGAACACGACCGAGCCCGTGCCTGACCACAGTTGCAGCAGCTCATCCTGCATCAGCGTGCGGGTCTGCATGTCGAGCGCGGAGAACGGCTCGTCCATCAGCAGGATTTCCGGCTTGTTGATGAAGGTCTGCGCCAGCGCGACGCGCTTGCGCATCCCGCCCGACAGTTGATGCGGATAGTGCTTGCCGAACTTGTCGAGACCGACACGGCGCAGCCATTCATCGGCCTCGTCGTACGCCGCCGATTTCGAGCGCCCGCGATACAGCGGACCCGCCGCGACGTTATCGAGCACCGAACGCCACGGAAACACGGCGTCCGCCTGAAACACGAAGCCGATGCGCGGATCGATGCCATCCACCGGCGCACCCATTACGCGCACTTCACCGGTGGTCGGCTTGAGGAGGCCCGTGATCATGCTGAGCGTCGTCGACTTGCCGCAGCCCGTCGGTCCGACGACGGCGACGAATTCGCCTCTCGCCACCGACATGCTGAAATCGCGCAACGCGATCGTCGCCTTGCCGTCCGGGGAAATGAAACGGCACGAGACCGAGCGGAACTCGATCACAGGGGTGTCTTGGGAAACAGCGTGGTTCATCAGGAACATCCGTGGAAGTGGCCGGTACCGCGAACGCGGCACCGGAAGCGCAACGAAATCCGGCCGCATCGGATACAGACGCAGCGCAACCGGCGAGTGCTGACTTATTTCGCGTCAACAAACTCGTTGGTATAGGTTTTAGCCATCTCGATGTGCTTGCCCTTGACTGATGGGTTGAACGCCGACAACACTTTCAACACGGTCGCCGGACCGTCGGCCGGCATTTTGCCGTCCGGCGTGAACATTGGCAGCGACGCCTTCAGTGCACTCACGTAGAGCGGCTTGTCCTTCTGGTAGTCGTCGGGCATCTTTGCGGCGATTTCTTCGGCGCTATGCGTGTGGATGAACTGCATCGTGCGAACGAACGCATGCGCGAGCTTCGCTGCGTCAGCCTTGTGCGCATCAGCCCACGCCGCTTGCACATAGAGGCTCGACGCCGGGTAGGTGCCGCCCAACGCCGCCTTCGTGCCCTCGACCGAGCGCATATCGACGAGCACCTTCGCGTCGCCGGACTTCTGCAATGCGGATACAGTGGGCTCGGTCGTCATGCCAGCGTCGATACGGCCCTGCTTGATTGCCGCGATAAAGCTGGCGTCGGCGCCCACCGGCAGCATCGTGTATTCCGTCGACTGGATGCCGTGCTGTCCGGCAAGGTATTGAGTCAGGAAGCTTGTCGACGAGCCGAGGCCCGTCACGCCGAGCGTCTTGCCCTTGACATCGGCCATCGATTTGACCGTATCGGCGGCCTTGGTCGACACCATTTCGACCTCGCCCGGTACCTGACCGAACACGACGATCGCCTTGACGTCCTTGCCTTTGGTTTGCAGATCGATCGTGTGGTCATAGAAACCGACAACAGCCTGTACAGCGCCAGCCAGCAATTCGTTTTCAGCGTCAACGCCGGCCGGCTGCGACAACAGTTCAACGTCGAGCCCTTCGTCCTTGAAATAGCCGAGTTGTTCGGTCAGGCGTGCAGGCAGATAGATCAGCTTGGTGATGCCGCCCACCATGATCGTGATCTTGCCGCCGTCGGCCGCCATCGCTTGTTGCGAGGCAAGGCCAAATAGCAGGCTGGAAGCGATGGCGATATGGCGCAGCGTGCGAAAGCTCGTGGTCATCGATAGTCTCCGTTTTTGTCTGTGGCGGCGGAATGTCGCCTGTCTGCATCGATGGAGCGATTCTAGGGAAACGAGTCCTTCTCCCGGCTTTCATGGAGATCGATGTTTCATAGGGGATTTCCATGGTGACCAGAGGCGCTGCAGCCGCCCGAACGCGGCACGGTCGTCGAGTTCCCGGATGCTGGCGGCTTGCATCACCATTTCGAGCGGCTGGCAGCGTAACCGGCGTGGTCCAGGCTTCGTTCAATCACATGTTCTGGTTTTTCGGGAAGTAGGCCCGCCAGCGCATCGGGCGCGGGCTGCGCGCGAAGAAGAGCGGGCCGAACACGAGCAAAACCGCCCACCTGTTGTTCAGCCAGGCAAATGCCGAGGCCCTTCGGGAATCGTCGAAGGCGAAGTAGTAACACCTTCAATGACTATCGGCTGCATGCGCCTGACTACGATCCGTTTCGGGCACTGTTCGGGCACGAACCCCAGAAAAGAAAAAAGGACTTACGGCATGACACCGTAAGTCCTTGATTTCCTTGGTCGGGGCGAGAGGATTTGAACCTCCGACCACCTGCACCCCATAAAGGTATTTCCTCATCCTGCGTGGAACCCGGTAGAACGCGGTAGAACACAAAAACCTAGCGTAAACAATGGTTTACGTCTAAACTCTGTTCTTCACGATTCTACCGCGTTCTACCGCGAGCTACGGAAAATCCGGACCGAATCCGGACCCTAGCCGGACCGAAGAGATGGAGTAACACCAGATGGGCAATCTCACCGTGCGCGCGATAGTCGCCGCCAAACCCGCCACAGCGCGCTACAAGCTCACCGACGGTCGCGGCTTGCAGGTACGCATCGAACCAAGCGGCCTCAAATCCTGGCTGGTGCGATACCACGTCAACGGTTGCGAGCGTCAGTACTGCCTGCCGCGCCCTTTCGGCGTGAAAACAGACGCGGGGCATCTGTCGCTCGAAGATGCACGACGCCTGGCCAGCGAGATCAAAGCGCTAGGGAAACAGGGCATCGACTATCAGCAGCGCCTCGAAGACGAGCGCCAGGCAGAGGCGGACACGCGCGCAAAACGCGAACAGCGCCTGACCGTGCGCAAGCTGTTTGAGCAATGGAAACTGGCCGAACTGGCTGGCCGGAAGGATGGCGGCGCGGAAACCGTGCGCGGTCTCGAAAAAGACGTCCTGAGTAACATAGGCGAGCGCGCCGCCGCCGACGTCAAACGCGCCGACCTCATGGCCATACTCGACGGCGTGAAAGCGCGCGGCGCGGCAAGGCTGGCCAACCGCATACTGGCCGAACTACGCCAGATGTTCGGCTTCGCGCTCGTTCGCGAGATCGTGACCGCCGACCCGACTGCCGGAATTGAAAAGCGGCATGTCGGCGGGCGCGAGGACACCCGCGAGCGCACGCTGCCAGAAAGCGAAATCCGCGCGCTGCCCGGCGTGCTGGCGGCCAGTGGCCTGCAACAGTCCACGCGGCATGTCGTCTGGCTTCTGCTCGCCACGGGCGCGCGGGTTGGCGAACTGGCAAAGGCACGCCGCTGCGATATCGACCTCGACAAGGGCGAGTGGCGCATACCAGCCGAGCATTCGAAGAACAGTGATGCACACGTCGTCTACCTGTCCGGCTTTGCAACGGACCATATGCGCGTCCTGCTCGACGCTTCGGACAGCGACGAATGGCTGCTGCCCGCCCGCAAGCGCGACGGCAGCGAGACGCACGCCAACCCCAAGGGACTCGCGAAACAGATTGGCGACCGGCAACTGAAATTCTACGAACGAAAGGCGCACAGCAAGCGCACGAAACTCGAAAACGCGCTCGTTCTCGGCGACGAGAAATGGACGCTGCATGATTTGCGGCGCACGGCGGCGACGATGATGCAGGGCCTCGGCGTGCTGCCCGTCGTCGTCGAAAAATGCCTGAACCACCGCGAAGAAAATCGAATCAAGCGCACGTACCAGACGTACGGCTACGAGCCGGAAATGCGCCACGCGTGGCGACTGCTCGGCGAGCGGCTAGTCCTGCTCACCCGCACCGACGCCGACAACGTGGTCGTGCTGGCGACCCGGCAATCGTAGGACGCTCGGCCCAAGGCAAACAGTCGCAAAAAATGCCCGCGCGCCACAATCGGGAAACGCGCGGGCGAGCAAGCCGGGCTGCCGCCGTGTCAGGCCGCACGCTTCGTGTCGCTCCCTGCGGGCGGTTATCTGATTATGGCTTATGTCACCACCCCAGCAGCCGGCGAGCAGTGCACAGACAGACGCGGGGATAACCGATGGTCGATAGTTACCCGATGGTGGTCAATCCGACATCCGGGGCGTGGGCGTGGGTGCAGAATCGAGACCGGGTGATTCTGATCAACAACTATATGGCGACAGAGTGCTGGACTATCTATTCTCGCAACTGACGGTCGGGCAAATGACCCAATGCACAACCTGCACGGTTGTGTTGACCATTCACGGGCTTAAATCGCTTATTGCATGGCATCGCGGGCGCGGGCGGCGGCTAAAAATCCGGGCAGCCCCGCCTGTAGAGTGGGAAGTACTGCCCCCTGATGAGCCGGCAGATCCACCGGTGCCGCGCTTGCCAGCATCACGGTAATCGACGGCCTGCGCGCGTTGGCGTGGAGCCGCTGCCGGTCATTCATGGGCCGAGCATACGAAACTGAAAATTCACGCGATCCACGCCGGGCCCTGCAACGGCTTGCGAGGGGTAGGTGTAGCACTCGCGCGCGCGCGCGCGTGAGACGGCCTTTCGCCTTACGGCGGCAGCGTGTCGAATGGTTCGATGCTGTCCGGCGTGACGCGGACGCCACTGCCGTCCGGGCGCAAAACGCACACTGCAAGCGTGTAAGGTCCGTTCGTGTTGCTCGGTCGCAAGCTGTGGAGAATTTCGTTTCTGGCGTGCTGTACGCGACGCGCAAACTCGCGGGCGTCCTCCGGGCTTTCGTTGCGTGCACAACCGCTGGTGTTGCTCAGCAGCCTGTTGAGCGCGTTGGATAACGATTCGCCGCGACGTCGCTGCGCCGCCAGCATTCGGCGCGATTCATCGCACAGAAAGAACGAAACCCGTTTGAAGTTTGCAGCCCTCAACAGTTCGCGATGCGCCACCATGCGCTCAGGGTCAAAGGTCGTCATCGAAAAACCCTCCACCAGCGGCAGCCGGTGCGCGCTCGCCTCGCACCGCCCGGCGCGCGTCCTGTACGGCGGCGCGGCGCTTCGTGACATGGTAGGGCGATAGCGCCGACGTCGCGGTCAGCTTCACCTGCGGCCTCGGCTCGCCGTCCGCAGGCGTCCACAGACCGACTGTCAGCGATCCGCATAACGCCACGCTATCGTTATCGTCCAGCCCCAGCAACGTGGCCTTCACGCGGTCGGAAAACGCGATCACGCTCACGAACACCGCTTCGCCGTCGCCCGTGCCACAGCGCAGCGTCGCCGTCACGAACGTTTTGCCGCTGCCGTTGCTCGCGGTACGCTGCTGCGGCTTGCCATGCAGGCGGCCTGCAATCAGGGCATCAACCATGTTTCCGCCTCCGCTGCCATCAATGACGCCGCCGCATGTTCGCGGGCCACCGCTGCCCAGGCAGCAATCGAACTTTCGACGGTCAGGTCGAAATCGAACCAGCCGTCACGCGGTCGCACGTCGAGCAATACCGCCAGCGGCCAGATAACGCGCCAGGGCGTCCGGTCGACGCGCACGAACAACACGGGCAGTTCGTCGTTTGCGCGGGCCTGCTCGACCGTCTGTGCCCACCACGCCATCAGGTCAGCGCGCGCCGCCGCTTTGCGCCGCTTGCATTCAACGGTCCAGCCATCGATGCCTACGAGGTCGGAATCGCCTTCGTGCTGCCGACATCGACGCTGCGCGTTCACGCCCAACGCATCGTGAAGCAACCCGACAAGTTCCAGTTCGCCGCGTGCGCCTTTGCACCGCTCCATCGAGCCCATGTTCCGCACTCCTTCACGTCCACCGCGTTTTTTGCACATACGCTACCTGATGACACCGCAAAACCAGCAAAAGGGGTTTTGCGGGTTTTGCTGGCACCTTACCTAGCGTGTCCACGAAATTTCATTAGCGTCACTGCATCGCTTTGGGGTTGACGATATAGCGAGCCTCTTTCGGCCTGCCGCCCGATTCCGACTTGCCGCCAGCGTCATCGACGGCGAGGTAACCATGCTCGACCAGCACGTCTACGGCCTCCTGTGCTTGCTCCCTCGTCGCCAGCCGGGACCAGCCCGCGTCGTAAATTCGCTTCAACGCGAACTGCTCACCGGGTGCAATACGCCCGCGTGTGATCTTTTCCAGCAGGGCGCGGGCACGATCAACCGGCGTTACAAGGCACATGCCGTAAGCCCGCTGCGCATGGGAGCGCAGATAGCGCGACCATGCAATCGCGCGCTCCATCGACGCCGCGTTGACCGGGCCGCGTCCCCCGTCCGCAAGATGGAAGACCAGCGCGAGCGCCGGGACCAGCTTGCGGTATTTCACCAGATGCGCCTCGATGGCTTCGGGCAGTTCGCCGGAACGCAGTTCGTCTTCGTGCCCGTGCCGCCATTCAACAAATATCTCTACGGCCTCTTCATCGAGTCGCAGGAATGGCGGCTGTGTCTCGTCGGGTTCGCCTGCATGGTTCACCGGATACTCCGCGCGCCAGTCGTGCACGGGCGAGGCGGTCATCAGGCGGTCGAATACGTCGAACGCCTGCCGCTTCATCGCCGCGTCGGGTTCGACGTCGACGTTCTGCCACGGCTCACGCGACACGTCCGGCCATACGAGCAGGCCGAAACGCTGCATCAGGCCATCGTCACCCGCGCCCCCGAGCGCCGCCTCGCGCAAGTAGTCGGCAATGCGTCCGGGTTGTGTCGAGCCGATCAACGACAAACAGACCGCAGGGATATGCACGTGCCCACGCCCGATGCGGTCAACCGAATAGCCTTGCTTGCCAGCCCAGCCGGTCAGATAAAAACCTCTTGAACTTTCCTGGCCTTCCTTGTCGAGCGAACGGAACAGGCTCACCAATTCGTCACGCACGACGCCCACACCATCAGGATTTTCCGAAAGGATCACCTGTAGCTTCTCGACGCTCGTATCGTGGACCAGCAGCCTGCGCAGCGCGGGCGGATCTTCGTCGTCGAAGGTGCGGCGCTGTACAGCCGCGTCGGGATTTTTCTTGAGTTCCCCCTCGATGCGTTTGTCTTCGGCGGCGCGGCGCATTTTCAGCAGCACCGCGCGGGCTTCGTGCGCGGCGACTTCATCGGCGAAGCGTTCGTTAAATCGAGCTTCCAGCCAGCGCAGCGGTGTCAGCGCTTCCTCCATCGCAGGACTTTTCATCGTGCCGGGACGGCCAATGAGGCATGCCCACTGGTTCGGATATTCGGTCCAGTCGTCGCGCCGCTTCGGACGTATACCAACACGCCTGCCGATCACAATGCCGAGCGCGGCAACGAGCGTAATGCCCACGAAGTCGGGCGGGCATTGCATCCGGGTCGCGATGTCCTGTGCAAACGGACGCAATGATTCGGGCAGCAGCGCGAAGTCGAACGGCTCGACCGGCGCGAGCGTCGCGTCGGGCAGCGGGCGCGGATCGGGCCATCCAGACAGGTCGTCTGCCCCGTCAGCGTGTCCGTTTGCGCGACGTGCCTGGGCACGTTCACGCCCACCCTTCACGAAGGCATCGCGGGCGGCGGCACGTTCGTACTCGTCGTCGTCGAGATAGGCGGTCATAGCTGCCCCTCGCGTGACCTGTTGCACAGCCATTGGCGAGCGGCAACGACAACGTAATCACGCACCCAATCGCGATGTTCCGCCCATTGCGCGGGTGTCATGCGGGCTTCGCAGCGGGCGAGTTCCTTTTCTATCTGCGCTTCGACGCGTTCGCGCAACGCGTGCGGGGTTACGTTCTGCCCGTTCATAGATGAGCCTCCGCGTATGAGGCGGCGGCCAGCAATTCGGCGCTTGCCAGCTTCACGAAGTACAGCACATGCCGGAACGGCTCAGGCGCAGACGGGACAATCATGCGCGCGAGCACGGCGCGGTACTGCTCCATCGGCGTATCGGCCAGGACTTCGGTATGATTGTTGTTCAGGCACGATGAGTCCGGTTCGCCGTCAGGTGGGTTGGGCTCTTTTTTCATGGCCGACCTCACCTTGCCGGTTCCGGCTCAGGTTCCGGAATACGCTGGCCCTCAGCGCGCCAGGCGGTCGGATCCTGAAGCCAGCGCTGCACGTCACGCACACGCCAAGCAACGGCGTACGCGCCGATTTTGATGGGCTCGGGGAAGTCGCCCAGCCTCATCTTTTTGTAGATGCCTGCGCGGCTGAGTCCCGTCACCCGCTCCACTTCGCGACGGCGCATAAGCGCCTGACCATCGCACCAGCCCTGTTCCATGACATTCTCCCGCGTTCTATGAAGAGCTACAGGAGAAAGAGTGGCGACACGCTGCGCCAAAGTCACTGCGGAAAACTAAGACCTTTTTCGGAGCAGGGCTCTACGGTATGGCTTTGCGATGCGCCAAAGTTCCGGCGTCCGCAGATTGCGCATCGGTGCGTAGTTCGTGTAACGCAGATGCTCGTATATCGTGGATTCAGCCGGGCCGCAAAAATCGGCAATGAGGCTCACGGCCTCTGTTTTTGCAACGCCGATCCGTTCGAAGAGCACGATTGCGGCAGCCAGCGGAAAGATGATTTTGTTTTGCTGCTCAATGCCATAAGCGGGCCGTCCCTTCGGCTTCGGCATTTTCTCGGTGCCGAACACCTCGCGCGGGTCAAAGCCGGCAACAACTCTGCCAATCAAATCCGCGAGAAAGTATGCGAGCGGCTCAGAGACGTGACCGCGTATGAGTTGGTGAGGCGCGCGGTCCAGGAGAAAACGTAGAGCGTCCGGGTCGCCGCGCTGTGCTTTTGGAACCGCGTCGGCAATCAGTGCGTCCTCGTCCAGAAATTTCGACCAGTCGTCGTCTGAACCATCGTGAGTCATGAAGCCCTCATGTGGAGCATGCAGCCCAAAAGGCCTGCGACTTCAAACTTTTCCGGACCGAAACCGGACCGAACGCGCGGCAAATGAAAAAGGGCTTACGACGCAGTGCCGTAAGCCCTTGATTTCATTGGTCGGGGCGAGAGGATTTGAACCTCCGACCACCTGCACCCCATGCAGGTACGCTACCAGGCTGCGCTACGCCCCGAAAGCACAAAATTATAACAGACCCTTCATCCGATTAGAACCGCCGACATCCAACAAAACAGCATCATCAGCGACTCAGCAGATCAATCACATGCAGCAACTCCTTGCGCAACTGATCGACATCGACCGCCGTTGCCGGCTGCACTGCCACCGGCTCAGCCACCTGTTCCTCCATCTCCACCGGCCCACCCTGTCCCGGACCATGCGAGTCGAGACGGTTGCGCGCGCCGTTGATCGTGAAGCCCTGCTCGTATAGCAACTCGCGAATCCGTCGGATCAGCAGCACTTCATGGTGCTGATAATACCGTCGGTTACCGCGCCGCTTGACCGGCCTTAACTGCGTGAACTCCTGCTCCCAGTAACGCAGCACATGCGGTTTCACACCGCATAGTTCGCTGACTTCACCGATCGTGAAGTAGCGCTTCGCCGGGATCGGAGGCAAGACGACTTTTTCGATCGTCGCTGTCATCGTCAGTTAGCCGTGGTGGGTTGCGCAGGAAAACGCAGGAAACGCGAGATAGCTAGGACCGCGCGAAGCTCGCCTCAGCGCCGCTCTCAACCAGCGCCTTCAGCTTTTGACTTGCATGGAACGTCACGACGCGACGCGCGGCGATCGGAATCGCCTCGCCAGTCTTCGGATTGCGCCCCGGACGCTGCGGCTTGTCGCGCAACTGGAAGTTGCCGAACCCGGACAGCTTCACGCTGTCGCCGCTCTCCAGCGCATCGCGAATCACCTCGAAGAACGCTTCGACCATGTCCTTCGCCTCGCGCTTGTTGAGTCCGACATTGTCGAACAGCAACTCGGCAAGCTCGGCCTTGGTCAGCGTCGGCGTTTCGGTCGACGCACTGGCGGGTGATGTCGGAATATCGCGAATCATGGCGCTACGCTGCGCCGTAAGAAGGGCTTCGAAATCACTCGAGTTCATTTCGTTCATAATCTATAAAATGGCGCGCTAACCAGAAACGGGTAATGCGGAAACAGCCGTTTTAAGGTTATCCGCGCAGCCGTGCGCCATATACTCGAGCCAGACGATCCACCAGGGTTTTAATGGCCAGATCGACCGTTTCATCCTGAAGGGTCCCGCCAGTATCTTGCAAGGTCACACGGAACGCAAGGCTTTTCTCGCTGGGTGCCAACCCACCGGAAGTATTTGATTTTGGACGGAATTCATCGAAAAGCGCAACCTTCTGGACAGTCTTGCAGGCATCCTCGGGAAGCGCCTTTTGCATCTCGTCGAGAAGCGCCTGAACCTCGATTTTCTGATCGACGACAACCGCAATATCACGTCGCACCGGCGGGAACTTCGACACTTCTGTCGGGCTCGGCAAAGCGCGCTGCATTAATGCGTCAGCTTCAATTTCAAACAGGATCGGCGCATTCGGTAAATCGTATTTCTGCATCCAGCGAGGATGCAATTCGCCAATCCAGCCCACCGCCCGACCATTCAGTTCGACGCGCGCGCTGCGCCCCGGATGCAGTGCCGGATGCTCGGTCTTGACAAACCGCGCCACCGCCGGCGCAAACAGTGCATCCAGGTCGCCCTTCACGTCGAAGAAGTCGACCGCACGCGACGGCGCGCCCCACTGCTCTTCCAGAGCCGGTCCGTATGCCAGCCCGCCCACCATCTTCGGCTGCGCGAATCCTTCGACCGTCAGCTCGCCGGCCTTGATCGACGGATCGTGCAGGAACACACGGCCCGCCTCAAACACACGAACGCGGTCCGCGCGACGATTCAGGTTGGAGCGCAACACGCTGATCAGACTGCCGAACAGCGTCGTGCGCATCACTGACATCTGGCTTGCAATCGGATTCAGCAGGCGCACCGGCTTGTCGTTTCTGGCGAAGTCCTGCTCCCACTCGGCATCGACGAAGCTGAAGTTCACGGTCTCGGCGTAGTCACGCGCAGCAAGCGCGTGCCGGATCTCGTGGATCGACCGCTGCGTTTCGTTGGTGCGGCGCATTTCGCTCGTCGCAACGGGCGGGCGCGCCGGAATCCGCTCGAAGCCGTAAATGCGTGCGACTTCCTCGATCAGGTCTTCTTCGATTTCGATATCGAAGCGGTACGACGGCGGCGTCACCGAAAACACGTCGCCATCGCGCTCAAATACGAGGCCGAGACGCGTGAAGATCTCCGCGATTTCATCAGTGTTGATCTGGACGCCGATGATCCGGTTCGCCCGCGATACACGCATCTTTACCGGCGCCCGCTGTGGGATATTGACGATCTGATCGTCCACCGGACCGGCTTCGCCGCCGCAGATGTCGAGGATCAGTTGCGAGATGCGCTCGATATGCTCGACAGTGGTCAAGTAGTCGACGCCACGCTCGAAGCGATGCGCTGCATCCGTCGAGAAGTTGTACTTGCGTGCGCGGCCGCGGATGCTGTCGGGCCACCAGAAAGCGGCTTCGAGATAGATGTTGGTCGTGTCGAGCGTGACGGCCGTGCTGTCGCCGCCCATGATGCCGGCAAGACTTTCGACGTGTTGATCGTCCGCGATGACGCCGACGGTTTCATCGAGTTGGACTGTGTTGCCGTTCAGCAGCTTCAGCGTTTCGCCGCGACGCCCCCAACGGACGTCGATGCCGCCATGAATCTTGTCGAGGTCGAACACGTGCGACGGACGACCCAGTTCGAGCATCACATAGTTCGAAATATCGACGAGGGCGGAAATGCTGCGCTGGCCGGAACGCTCGAGGCGCTCGACCATCCATTGCGGTGCCTTCGCGTGCGCATTGACGCCGCGAATCACGCGGCCTGAGAAACGGCCGCACAGGTCCGGCGCGGAGATCTTCACGGGCAACGTTTCGTTGCGCTTCACGGCGACCGGCTTGATCTCCAGCGGACGCAACGGTGCGCCCGTGATCGCCGACGTTTCGCGCGCGACACCGAACACCGACAGACAATCCGCCTTGTTCGGCGTCAGCTTGATTTCGAATATCGTATCGTCGAGATTGAGCGTCTCGCGGATATCCTGGCCAATCGGCGTATCTTCCGGCAGGATCAGGAGGCCGCTATGATCCTCCGACAGCTTCAGTTCGCGGGCAGAGCACAGCATGCCCTGGCTCTCGACGCCGCGCAGCTTCGACAGCTTGATCTCGAACTGTGCGCCGCCCTCTTCGGCCGGCGGCAGCTTTGCGCCAACCAGCGCGACCGGCACCTTGACGCCCGGCGCGACATTCGGCGCGCCGCACACGATATTGAGCGTGGCGCCCGTGCCCGCGTCGACCTGACACACGTTGAGCTTGTCAGCGTCAGGGTGCTTGACCACTTCGAGCACGCGGCCAACCACGATCTTCGACGTCGGCGGCGCCGCTGGGCTCAGCCCTTCGACTTCGAGGCCCGCCATCGTCAATGCGTGCGACAGCTCGTCCGTCGTCATCTTCGGATCAGCAAAGCTTCTCAGCCAGGATTCAGGGAATAGCATGGTTCTTTACGTTCTAAACAGGTTAGGTCTTCGTCCGGCGGTTTCGTTTGAGTCCACCGGCGGCGCCGCTTGTGGCGTGCACGTCCTGTGGATCATGCGCGCCCGCTCCGGTCGCGAGTGACGTTGTGCGTTATGCGAATTGCCGCAGGAAACGAAGGTCGTTTTCGAAGAACAGACGCAGGTCCTGCACGCCGTAACGCAGCATTGTCAGCCGCTCCAGGCCGCTGCCGAATGCAAAGCCGATGTACCGTTCAGGATCGAGGCCCATGTTACGGATCACTGTCGGGTGAACCTGGCCAGAGCCGGAAATCTCGAGCCATCTGCCCGCGTTCTTGCCCTGCTCGAACATCATGTCGATTTCGGCCGATGGCTCCGTGAATGGAAAGTAAGACGGGCGGAAGCGCACGAGTATGTCGTCGCGCTCGAAGAATTTCTTGAGGAAGTCGGTGTAGACGCCCTTCAGGTCTGCGAAGCTGATGTTCTCGTCGATCCACAGGCCTTCAACCTGGTTGAACATCGGCGAGTGGGTAGCATCGCTGTCGACACGGTAGGTGCGGCCCGGCACGATCACCTTGATCGGCGGCGTGTTGGTGCGGGCGTAGCGCACCTGCATCGGGCTCGTGTGCGTGCGCAGCAGAAGCTGGCGGCCGTCCGCATCCTTACCGTCGATGTAGAAGGTGTCCTGCATCGAACGGGCCGGATGGTTTTCCGGGCTGTTCAGTGCGGTGAAGTTGTACCAGTCGGTTTCGATTTCGGGGCCGTCGGCCACGTCGAATCCGATCGTACGGAAAATCTGTTCGACGCGTTCCCATGTGCGCATGACCGGATGCAGGCTGCCTGCACCGATGCCGCGACCGGGCAACGTGACGTCGATGGCTTCAGCGGTGAGGCGCTGGTTCAGCAGCGCCTCGGCCAGCGCCTGGCGACGCGCCGTCAGTGCGGCTTCCACCTGCTGCTTGGCGACATTGATACGCGCGCCTTCAGTCTTGCGAGCCTCGGGATCGAGCTTGCCAAGGCCCTTCAACAGTTCGGTCAGCGCACCCGACTTGCCGAGAAAACGGGCTTTCTCGTTTTCTAACGTCGTGATGTCAGAGGCGTGTTCGAAGGCTTTTTGCGCGTCGGCGACAATCTGGTCCAGATCCATTGATCCCATCTTTTCAACGTCAGTATTCAATGCGAGCAAAAGTGGCTCGACCAACAAAAAAGGGGCTCGGTGAGGAGCCCCGTTTTTGTTGCAGCGTCACCGAGACTACCGGATCTTCGCTGCAACGAACCACGCAGTGCGATTTGCCAAAGGCGCAATCAGGCTGCAACGGCGGCTTTCACCTGCTGAACGATCGCAGCAAAAGCGGCCTTGTCGAACACAGCCATGTCGGCCAGCACCTTGCGGTCGAGTTCGATCGAAGCCTTCTTCAGGCCGTTGATGAACACGCTGTACGTCATGTCGTGCTGACGCACCGCCGCGTTGATACGCGTGATCCACAATGCGCGGAACACACGCTTCTTGTTGCGGCGATCGCGGTAGGCGTACTGGCCTGCGCGCATGACCGCCTGCTTGGCGATACGATAGACGTTGTTGCGACGGCCGCGGTAACCCTTGGCCAGCTTGATGATCTTCTTGTGGCGGGCCCGTGCGGTAACCCCACGTTTTACTCGAGGCATGTTTCGCTCCTATGAGTTTCGGTTAAGGGTTAGGCGAACGGCAGCATCGCACGGACGGAGTTCAGATTGGAATCATGAACTGCCGTGGAACCGCGCAGGTGACGCTTGTTCTTGGTGGTCTTCTTGGTAAGAATGTGGCGCTTGAAGGCTTGACCGCGTTTGACGGTACCACCCGGACGCACCACGAAGCGCTTTGCAGCACTCTTCTTGGTCTTCATCTTAGGCATGACGAACAACTCCATTATTAGATGGATATGGGTGTGCGGTCGGCCCTGACAGCCCTTCACCCGCCCTTCGAAACCCATTCCACTTGGTATGCAGCCGGCCGCGATGACGCTGGCCGCCGCTTTTTCAGGAGACGCGCCCGCTACGCAGACGCGCTTCCGAAACCTGCCACTTCCGCCGACAGCCAGAACCCTGCGCCGACGGAGACTTCAAATTCCTGACACAACCTGAACGGCACGCACCGAACGATACGCAATTGCCGCTTACTTCTTCTTCTTTGGGCCCAGCACCATGATCATTTGGCGCCCTTCCATTTTCGGCATCTGCTCGACCGCACCGACTTCATCCAGGTCCGTGCGCAGACGTTCGAGCATGCGCATACCGATTTCCTGGTGCGCCATTTCGCGGCCGCGGAAACGCAACGTGATTTTTGTCTTGTCGCCGTCTTCGAGGAAGCGAATCAGATTGCGCAGTTTGACGTTGTAATCGCCGTCATCGGTACCCGGGCGGAATTTGACTTCCTTAACCTGGATGACCTTCTGCTTGAGCTTGGCCTCGTGCTGCTTTTTCGCTTCCTGGTACTTGAACTTGCCGTAATCCATCAAGCGGCAAACTGGCGGGACCGCCTGCGGGGCGATTTCAACCAGATCCACGTCCTGCTGTTCCGACATGCGGAAAGCATCGGCGAGTTTTACGATGCCGAGCGGTTCGTTCTCGACTCCGACCAGACGCACCTCGGGCGCAGTAATTTCACCGTTGATGCGATGCGACGACTTATCAGTAGCGATGTTACGTTTCCTCTAAAAATTAAAAAAACGAGCCGCGCTGCCAGGTGGCTTACTTGAACGACTGCACGTCCTGACGCAGACGCTCAATGAAGGCATCGACTGGCATTACACCCAGATCGACACCACCACGGGCACGCACGGCTACCGTTTGTGCATCACGCTCCTTGTCGCCGACAACCAGCAAATATGGGACCTTTTCCAGCGTGTGCTCCCGTATTTTATAGCTAATTTTCTCGTTGCGCAAATCAGCCTCCACTCTAACCCCTTGTTTTTGCAACGATTGGGCGAGAGATTGTGCATATTCGGCCTGACTTTCGGCGATATTCATCACCACAACCTGCATCGGCGCGAGCCACGACGGCATTGCACCAGCATGGTGCTCGATGAGAATTCCGAGGAAACGCTCCATTGATCCGACGATTGCCCGGTGCAGCATGATCGGCCGGCGACGGCTGTTGTCTTCCGCCACGTATTCGGCGCCGAGGCGCTCCGGCAGCACCATATCGAGTTGCAGCGTACCGCATTGCCACGAGCGACCGAGGGCGTCCTTGATGTGATATTCGACCTTTGGGCCGTAAAAAGCGCCCTCGCCCGGCAGCTCTTCCCACATCACGCCGCACGCCGTCAGGGCTTCGCGCAAACCCTGCTCCGCGCGATCCCATGTTTCGTCGGTGCCGGCGCGCGCGTCAGGGCGCAGCGACAGCTTGATGTCAACGTTCTCAAAGCCGAAGTCCTTGTACACGCTCATCGCCAGCGTATTGAACGCAATCGATTCGCTGATGAACTCGTCTTCGGTACAGAAAATGTGCGCGTCGTCCTGCACGAAGCCGCGCACGCGCATCAGGCCATGCAACGCGCCCGATGCCTCATTGCGGTGGCACGAACCGAACTCCGCGTACCGCAGCGGCAGGTCGCGATACGAACGCAGACCGTGGTTGAACACCTGCACGTGACCCGGGCAATTCATCGGCTTGATCGCGTAGTCGCGCTTTTCCGATTCGGTCGTGAACATGTTTTCACGATAGTTCTGCCAGTGACCGGACGCTTCCCACAGCGAGCGGTCCATGATCATCGGCGTCTTGATTTCGAGATAGCCGGCATCATTCACTCGGCGACGCATGTATTGCTCGACCTGCTGCCACAACGTCCAGCCACGCGGGTGCCAGAACACCATGCCCGGCGACTCGTCCTGCATGTGAAACAGGTCGAGCTGCTTGCCAAGCTTGCGGTGATCGCGCTTTTCCGCTTCCTCGAGCATGCGCAGATACGCCTCCTGGTCTTCCTTCTTCGTCCAGGCTGTACCGTAGATACGCTGCAGCTGCTCGTTCTTCGAATCGCCGCGCCAGTACGCGCCCGCGACCTTCATCAGCTTGAAAACCTTCAGCTTGCCCGTCGACGGCACGTGCGGGCCACGGCAAAGATCCGTAAAACCGCCATGCGAGTACAGCTTGATTTCATCGCTGGCGGGAATCGATTCGATGATCTCGGCCTTGTACTTCTCGCCGATGCTCTTGAAGTATTCGACGGCTTCGTCGCGCGACACCACGCGACGCGACACCGGCTCATCTTTCTTCGCGAGCTCCTGCATGCGCTTTTCGATCTTCTCAAGATCTTCGGGCGTGAAAGGACGGCTGTAAGCGAAGTCGTAGTAGAAGCCGTTATCGATAACCGGTCCGATCGTAACCTGTGCTTCCGGGTAGAGATCCTTCACCGCGTACGCCAGCAGGTGGGCCGTCGAGTGGCGAATGATGTCGAGGCCATCAGCGTCCTTGTCGGTGACGATCGCAAGCGATGCGTCACGATCGATCACCGTAGACGTGTCGACCAGTTCACCGTCGACCTTACCGCCGAGGGCCGCTTTCGCGAGACCCGCACCAATCGAGGCCGCCACTTCGGCGACGGTCACCGGATGATCGTACTGTCGAACAGAACCATCAGGCAGACGAATCGAAACCATTGCACTCTCCGTAGTGCCAACCGGCGGCGGCACGTCCAGTATCGAGATAAAAAAAATGCGGCCCCGCTTTCGAGGGGCCGCATTCACATTTTCAGCAAACTACAAGGGCGAAATTGGTCCTCGACTAGCGCCGATCCGAAGTGGTTTCGGTCAACGTTCGCGGTGTCATAACCGTATTCGCCTTGTGTGCGCCGAGGCGCTTACTACGTTTGCGAAACCCCGGAAAATCGGAATTTCAATTTCGTTGGTAGGCTCGATTGGACTCGAACCAACGACCCCCACCATGTCAAGGTGGTGCTCTAACCAGCTGAGCTACGAGCCTGAAGAAACGAGATTATATGAAGCGTCCCGAAACTTGGCAAGTACTTTTATGCGCCGGCATTAAAAATCCTGTCCGCCAAATCTCGACGTGCCGGACATCGCGTCCTTATATCTTGCGCGATGCACGCACGACGCCCGTTACTTCGCCGAGCAACGTGCACGCGCGCTGAATCTGCGCCGCACTCGACACTTCGACCGTGAACTGCATGAACGCCGCATTACGACGCGTCTGCGTCTTCACGCCGATCACATTCATCTTCTCACGCGCAAAGACTTCGGAGATGTCGCGCAACAACCCCTGCCGATCTGTCGCCTCGATCGTCAGGTCGACGGGATATACCGAGTGTCCGTGGCCGCTCATCACATCGGCCGACCATGCTGTCTCGAGAACGCGCTCCGGCGCGCGCTCGGCCATACGAAGGAAGGTCGGACAATCGCTGCGATGAATCGACATGCCTTTGCCGCGCGTAACGAAGCCGCTGATATCGTCGGGCGGCGCGGGACGGCAGCAGCGCGCGAGTTGCGTAAGGAGCGCATCGACGCCGACAACCAGCACGCCGGTCGACGCCCCGTGCGCCACGCTCGCGCCGCTACTGCGTTTTTCGAATTGCTCAGGCGCCTCGACGACCGGTTCCGGCGGCGGCGCATCGTTCAACGCCTGCTCGATCAGACGCAGGCTGAACTCTTCCTTGCCGACGACCGAGAACAGATCGTCTGTGGTCTTGAAGCCGAGCTTTGCAGCGAGCTGATCCAGATTGACCGAAGTCTTGCCTTCGCGTTGCAAGGTCTTTTCGACCATCGCGCGGCCCGTCGCGATGTGCTCCTGCAACTCCACAGCGTTGAACCAGGCGCGCACCTTCTGACGCGCACGCGGGCTTTGCAGATAGCCGAGTTGCGGATTGAGCCAGTCGCGGGACGGGCCGCCCTCTTTCACTGCGACGATCTCGACCGTCTGCCCGTTCTTCAACGGCGTGTTGAGCGGCACCATCGCGCCATCGACGCGCGCACCGCGGCAACGGTGCCCCAGCTCGCTATGCAGGTGATACGCAAAATCGATAGCCGTTGCGCCTTGCGGCAACGGGATCACGCGCGCCTGGGGCGTCAGCACGTAGATATGATCGTCGTCGAGCGTTGCCTGGCGCAGTTGCTCCCACGGCTGCGCGGCACGCTTTTCGCCATGCTCGCCTTCGGACACATCGTCCTTCCAGGCGAGCAGCTGACGCAGCCACGCAATCTTCTCGTCGTACTTCTCGCTGGCGCTGAACTGGCCGCCGTAGCCGCGCGCGCCTGCTTCCTTGTAGCGCCAGTGAGCCGCGATGCCGTATTCCGCGAATTGATGCATCTCCTGCGTGCGGATCTGGACTTCGAAAGCCCGGCCATCGTCGCCGATCACAACCGTGTGCAGCGATTTGTAGCCATTCGGCTTGGGTCGCGAAATGTAATCGTCGAATTCCTTCGGCACCGGTTGCCACAGGTTGTGCACGATGCCGAGCACCGTGTAGCAGTCCTTGATGTCTGGCACGATCACACGGAACGCGCGCACGTCGTAGAGTTCGGCGAAGTCCAGTTCCTTGCCGCGCATCTTGCGCCAGATGCTATAGATGTGCTTTGGCCTGCCGCTGACTTCCGCACGGATCTGCGCAACCTCAAGCTCATGTTGCAGCCGGGCGATCGCCTCGGACACGTATGTCTCGCGCTCGACCCGCTTCTCGTCGAGCAACTTCGCGATGCGCTTGTAGGTTTCGGGCTCTTCGAAACGAAACGCGAGATCCTCGAGTTCCCATTTCAGTTGCCAGATGCCGAGCCGGTTCGCGAGCGGCGCGTAGATATCGAGCGTCTCGCGCGCCACGTCCGGCGACGGCGTGATCTTCGCCGCTGCGTAGTAACGCAGCGACCGCAGCCGCGATGCGAGACGGATCAGCACGACACGGATGTCCTGCGCAAACGCGAGCAACATCTTGCGCAGCGCCTCCACCTGAGCACGGCGCGCCGCCTGTGCGTCACGCCCTGCCTCGGGGATTGCATTCTGCGCCGCGCGCAGGCTGACGGTGCCGAGACGCAACAGCTTGCGCACATCGCCAACCAGTTGCGCGACTTCTTCGCCGAACCGGTCGGCGAGGATGCGTTCAGGGTCCTTCAAATGCGGCGTCAACCCGAAGAGCGCCGCCGCCAGGACTGCCGGCGGATCGACGTTGAGTGTGCCCATGATCGCCGCGGTGCCCGCGGCGTGATCGGCAAGCAGTTCGCCCGATGAGAGCCGCACCTCTCCTGCGTACTCACGCACGAACGCCATCGCATCGTCAATAGATGGAGCGGGTTGAGGAGCGGTCGTGACGGTTTCGGTGTTCATGGTGCGACTCGCCTCGCGAGGCGGAAAACAGTGTTGCGATCGATCAGCTACGTTGCGCCGCCACGACGACGACTTCGACGAGGCAAGCCGGGTTTGCCAGCTTCGCTTCGACGGTGGCGCGCGGGGGCGTTGCGCCCGGTGCGACCCACGTGTCCCACACTGCGTTCATACCTGCGAAATGCACCATGTCGGAGATATAGATCTGCACGGACAGCAGGTGCGACTTGTCGCTGTTTACTTCGGCAAGCAGGCGGTCGATGTGGCCGAGCACTTCGCGCGTCTGGCCAGCGATGTCCTGGTTGGTATCTTCGGCGATCTGGCCCGCAAGGTAGACGGTGCCGTTGTGCACGGCGATTTCCGAAAGGCGCGCGCCGACGTGGTGACGAATGACTGCCATGAAGAATCCTGTGGTTGAAAGTTAAATGTTCGTCGTTGAAACGTCCCGCAGCGCGCCTCGCAGAGCGCGCCGCGGAATCTCATATTATGACGCGTCGGCGTTCTCGCCGATGAAGAAGCGTCGCGCGATGTCGATCTGGTCGTTCGAGAGAAAAGCCGGTGCATGCCCGACGCCCGGGATTTCCACGCTCGATACATGCCGCCCGTTCGCGACCATTTGAGCAACCGTTTCACGCGACAGCAGGTCCGATTGCTCGCCGCGCACCACGAGCACCGGGCCCTCGGTTGCAACCAGCGAACGCCACAACGCAGCCTCGCCTAGCGCGGTGAGCTCCGGTGTTGTCGCGGCGAACGGCTGCGCGATGCGCGGGTCGTAGCGCAACTGCCAGGCGCCGTCCCGCTCATGAAGCAGCGGTGTATTGATCTCGCGCCATTCTTCAGGCGTCAACGGACCGAAGGTACTGGCGAGCAGCGCAGCGTAGTCGATGCCCTGCTGCAACGTCTCGAAGCTCGCCGGCTTGCCCAGGTAGTCACCGATACGCGCCACCGCTTCGGGTTCGAGATGCGGACCGACGTCGTTGAGCAGCATCTTGCGGATCGGCGAGTCCGGCAGGCCCGCCAGCGCCATCCCGATGAGGCCGCCCATCGACGTCCCGAACCAGTCGACCGACTGAACGCCGAGGCGCGCGATCAACGTCACCATGTCGGCCACGTACTGCGGTACGCCGTAGTAGTTGGGGTCGGCAAGCCATGAAGACAACCCCCGCCCGACCACATCCGGACACACGACGCGATACGTAGACGCGAGCGCCACGGCCAGCCGGTCGAAGTCGCGCCCTGAACGCGTCAATCCATGCACACACAGCAGCACACGCGGATTCTCGGGGTCGCCCCACTCGGTATAAGCGACGCGATGCAGTCCGCCCGGACTTATGCATTGCACATCATATTGACGGGGCGACGACTTACCGGCGGGATCAGGAGCGGCAACAGGCGTAGCAGTCATCGGAGATTTCCTTTGCTTGAGCAGAGACGTTGTTCGGCAACGGAAGCGACGTGCTAATGGAACGCACTCGATATGCAGACGATTTTAAACCGCTTTGCCGTTCAGGCCGGACTCGTCCGAATGGCCAGCACGACGAGCCCGGACACCCTCTGCCAAAGGCACCTCGAAAAGGAGTTCAAAGAGGGCGCCCAAAACAAAACGGGCGAAACTCACGTTTCGCCCGCTTTTTGCATCGGCGCCTGATCGCACCGACATCCTCACTTTTCCTTCAGCCAGCGATCATCTGCCGACGGCGCTCACGTCAAGCGGTGCGCCCGTTTTCGCCTTGATTTCATCGACGGTGACGCCGTCCGCCAGTTCGACGAGCTTCAGCCCACCATCCGTCACGTCGATCACGCCGAGGTCAGTGATGATCCGGTTGACCACGCCGACGCCCGTCAGCGGCAGCGTGCACTCTTCGAGAATCTTGTGCTGGTCGCCCTTCGCGACATGCTCCATCAGCACGACCACACGCTTGACGCCCGCGACGAGGTCCATCGCGCCGCCCATCCCCTTGATCATCTTGCCCGGGATCATCCAGTTGGCCAGATCGCCCTTCTTGCTGATCTGCATCGCGCCGAGGATCGCCAGATTGATATGGCCGCCGCGAATCATCGCGAACGAGTCCGCCGACGAGAAGATCGACGAGCCCGGCAGCGTCGTTACAGTTTGCTTGCCGGCGTTGATCAGGTCGGCGTCGACTTCCTCTTCGGTCGGCGACGGGCCGATGCCGAGCAGACCATTTTCCGACTGCAGCCATACTTCGACGCCCGCCGGGACATGGTTCGCCACCAGCGTCGGCAGGCCAATGCCGAGATTCACGTAAAAACCGTCCTGCAGTTCCTGCGCCGCGCGCGCGGCCATTTGGTCACGATTCCATGCCATGATCAGTCTCCTTTCGCGCGGACGATGCGTTGTTCGATGCGTTTTTCCGGGTGGGCATTGAGCACGATGCGCTGCACGAAGATGCCCGGTGTGTGGATCGCGTCCGGATCGAGTTCGCCTGTCTCAACGATCTCCTCGACTTCCACGACCGTGATCTTGCCGGCCATCGCGCACATCGGATTGAAGTTGCGCGCGGTGCGGCGGTAGATCAGGTTGCCCGACTTGTCGGCCTTCCACGCCTTGACGAGCGCGACGTCAGCCGTCAGCGAAGGCTCGAGCACGTAGTGCCGGTCGCCAAACTGGCGGGTTTCCTTGCCCTCGGCGATCAACGTGCCGTAGCCCGTGTTCGTGAAAAAGGCCGGAATACCCGAGCCGCCTGCGCGCAGCTTCTCGGCGAGCGTGCCCTGCGGCGTGAATTCCAGTTCGAGTTCGCCGGCCAGGTACTGGCGTTCGAACTCCTTGTTTTCGCCCACGTACGAAGAAATCATCTTCTTGATCTGCCGCGTTTCCAGCAGCAGACCCAGGCCGAAACCGTCGACGCCCGCGTTGTTGCTGATACACGTGATGCCCTTCACGCCCGAATCGCGCAGCGCTGCGATCAGCGCCTCAGGAATGCCACACAGGCCAAAGCCGCCGACGGCGAATGTCTGCCCGTCCTTGACGATGTCCTTGAGCGCGTCTGCTGCGCCTGGATAGACCTTGTTCATCAGTTTGTCCCTTCCTCGATTGGAAACCCGAAAACCGGATCGGTGCGATGCGCATCGGGCGCGACCCGATGCGTCATTCTAGTCATACGCGAGCGGCAATGCCGTTGCACGCGTTGCCTTCACCTGTATTTTCGCCACCTTTGATTTGTTCGAAAGGGTACGATGCTGCGCCCATACTGCACAATACGCAAAAATACATAAGTATTTGCCGCCGCGCGCAACAACAAGCCACCGCCTGCCACTGCAACCCATGCCTGCCCTGGATTACCAAACCGCTTTTCACCTTGCGCCGATCGGCCTGGTACTTTCCCGCGAACGGATCATCGAAGACTGCAACGATCAGCTCGCGTCGATTTTCGGCTGTCCGCGCGAATCGCTGCTCGGACAGTCGTTTCAGGTGCTGTATCCGTCGCCGGACGAGTTCGAGCGGATCGGCATCCGCATTCCACCGATCATGACCGCGCAGGGCAGCTACGCGGACGACCGCATCATGAAGCGCGCAAATGGCGAGCTGTTCTGGTGTCACGTGACGGGACGCTCGCTGGATCGCGCCGACCCGCATGCGGCGGGCGTCTGGACTTTCGAAGATCTGAGCGCGACGCGACGGGTCGCCATCGAACTGACGCCGCGCGAGCGCGAGATCGCAGCGCAGCTGGTGACAGGCAAGACCAGCAAGCAGATTGGCCGGGCGCTCGACATCAGTTCGCGCACGGTCGACGTCTACCGTGCGCGGCTGATGCGTAAATACGATACGGGGAATGCGACCGAACTGCTGCAGAGACTGCTCGGCCATTGAAGCGACAGGAAGTTGACGGGCCGCGCCGCGGGACAGGTCACGACGGGCGTCCTCAGCGCGGCGAGCCCGATGCTCAGGCCTTCACCAGTGTGGCGTTCTCGATCGTTGCGCGCAGCAGGTCGGGAATCGGCACCGATTTGCCGGCGGCATAGTCGATCCACACACAGCGCGCCGCGCCGCGCGCGTAGACCGTATTGGGATCGTCGGCGCGCGTGAGTTCGAAACCAGTATCGAAACTGCTGCGGCCGGGTGTGCCAACCGTCATCCGGCCGATCACGTCGCCGGGATAGTGCAACTGCTTCAGAAACTCCATCGACGCGTTGACGATCACCGGCCCCTGCCCCTCGCCATTGCCGCCCGCGATGCCGAGTTTCTCGAACCAGGAAATCCGCACCTGCTCCATGTAGCGGAAATAAACCGTGTTGTTGACGTGGCCAAACGCGTCCATGTCGCCCCAACGGATCGGCATGGACATCTCAAAAACTGCGTGGTATTCGCTCATCGTACTTCTTTTGCGGGTTGAAACTGGATCGCGCGCCGGCCGGGCCGCGAACAGCGGCCGGCGCGCAGGTAAGGCATCAGGACACGGCGCCGCTCAGGCGAGGCCGAAGCCGTCGTCGGCGGCAATGACCGCGCCGTTGATGAACTGGGATTCGTCGGCGGCGAGCAGCAACAGCAGACCGTCCAGGTCCTCCGGTTTGCCGACGCGATGGCGCGGCAGCATCGACACGAGCTTCTGCCCCTGCTCCGTCGACCAGTGATGATGGTTGATTTCGGTATCGATGTAACCTGGACAGATCGCGTTCACGTTGATGCCGTGGCGCCCCCACTCCAGCGCCATCGCTTTCGTCATGTGGACGACTGCCGCCTTGCTCATCGAATACAGGCCGATCTGCGGCAGCACGCGCAGGCCCGCCACGGACGCGATATTGATGATCCGGTAGGCCGGCTTCTGGCCGCCACCGTTGCCGCGCATCATCATGCGTTTGGCCACTTCCTGCGCGACGAAGAATGCCCCGCGGGTATTGGTGTCGAACACATATTCGAAGTCGGCGGGCGTAACCTCGGAGAGTTTCTGCGTCGTCGATACGCCCGAATTGTTCACAAGAATATCGATCGTGCCGGCTTCCGTCTCTGCATGCGCCACGGCCGACTTGATACTCTGATAATCGGTAACATCGAGCGACACGACGTGCGCAGCGCCTCCGGAGGCCTCGATTTCGGCGCGCAGTTCCTTCAGGCGCTCGGTACGTCGGCTCGCCAGCACGACTTTCGCGCCCGCCTGCGACAGCACCTGGGCGAAGCGTTTGCCCAGCCCGCTCGATGCGCCTGTGATCAGCGCAACCTTGCCTTCCAGATTGATCGACCGGCCCATTGTCGTTCCTTTGTTCAGTTTTCAGTGGTCGCGACGGCTAGCTGCGCCAAAGGCCGCGATGAAGGGTTACACCGTATCATAGAAATAGAACGATCGTGCTAATATGTACAGCTCGGGTTGCGGCGTCTGGGTGCTTCCCGGACAATACGATCCCGAAAAAAGCATTCTAACGGTAAGAGGAGCATCAATGACCCCCGCAAGTCTCATTGAGCAGTACGGTCCGCGCGAGTCGATGGAATACGACGTGGTGATCGTCGGCGGCGGCCCGGCTGGCCTGTCCGCGGCGATCCGTCTGAAGCAGCG
>NZ_JBNDKT010000020.1:0-158234 GCF_050435685.1 Paraburkholderia sp. GAS448 | reverse complement strand
ATTCTTGCAAATGAAGGGGGTGGTACGGATGAGTGACCTGAAAACGTTGGCCTCCAGCGTCACTTACAGGCGCAGTTGTCTGCGAACTCCAACGCGATCTGAGAATCGTTCTTCGGCATGCTCGACGCGGCGCGGCCTGTGGATCGTCGAACCGGTCGACTAGAGGAGCAAGTGCGCGGCTAACGGACGAGAAGCGGGCAAATAGTCCGCTTTTTTGAACCAGCAAGGACTTGAAGACGAGTTTCACTGTGTGAACCGTCGTGTCACACGCCTTGATTTCCATAATGTGCCATTGTACGGTGGCATACAGAGTGAGGTGACTTGCGATGCGCCGGTGAAGCACTCGTACCCGCACACCTCGGCCAAGCAGGACCAGATGCAGACGTACCGATACGCTGCTGATTTGCCATTCTCGCGATCAACGCGAGCAGGCCAATGCCGCTGCAAAAGTGCAGGGTCTGCGACACGTTCACCGAGGGGTGCCAGTACGTAGTCCAAAGAGAAGCGCCGTCAAACACGGACCGATCATCAACGCGCGGACGTCCGCCTTTCGGCGAGCGCCGCGGCTTAGGCACAAGTGGCTCTAGCGTTGCCTGAAAAAGGGGGGAAAAGCCGATCTACTGGAATTCACACATACCTGCGTATTGGAGACGATTTTTATGAGTAAGTGATTTCGACCAGACTAATAATATTGAGATTAAATTAAAAAGGAGATGGAGATGGAGGTGAAGTGCTTTTACCATGGTTTGCGCGTGAGCCAGTGGATGATTCGAATAATGGCTGCCGTTTTAGCAACGTCGATTCTCGGTTTGGGTGGCGTCGCGAAGGCGTCGGAAGGACTTACCTACGGCGGCCCGCGCGGCGGCACAGACATTAATGGTGCGTACCTGCCACAAGCCAGTGGATTCTATGGAATTGCTCTGCTATGGGGTGCTGCGCCAAATGCGTACTACGGGGATAACGGAGGTCCCGGTACCTTGAAGTTTCACGGAAAAGCTGCTGTCCCGGGACTTGGCCTACTTTACGTTTATCCATTTAAGCTCGCCGGGGGCACTCTGGCAACCAGCGTTTTACAGATATACGCTTTTCAACGCATGTGCGTGAACGGGACGTGTCTGACCAAGAAACAATGGGGCGATCTATACAGCGATATAATCATGTGGAGCAAGCATATCGGTCCCGACCCGTCACCGGGTGCCTTGCCTTATGGATTGACTGTGAAGGCCGCTCTCTCCATGCAGTTTCCTACCGGAGCATATGATCCGCATTCCCCGACGCCATCGGCTGGATTTAATATATATCGGATCATTCCCAACGTGGCGCTAACGTTTTTGACGGGGCCAAACGTACTCGGCGACGGTGTTGAACTCTCGACACAGATATTTTATGGAATGACGACGACTAACGAAGCTACCCATTATGCTTCTGGCGATACAGTCGATATTGACTTTGCGGTGTCGGAGCGGACGGGCCGTTGGCAATATGGCCTCGCAGGAGTCTATGCATGGCAGTTACAGGGGGACAAAAAGAACGGAATGGAGGTGCCTGGTGGTAACAAGATCGGGGTCGTTTCACTGGGACCCGTGGTGGCCTACCGGATTCCTGGCTGGGAGAGCGTGATTAAGGCCAAAGTCCTGCTACCCGTCTATGCGAGGAATACGGCGCACCAGGTGACAGCGGTTGTAACTATTGTGAAGGCTTTCTAGGGTTAGTAACGGTCTGTCTATGTTCGGCAGCTAGCCAGACGGCGGCTCATCACAGCTGCCGCCGCTACGGCGTTCAACAACCTGTGACAACGTCAGCGATGTGATTTTTTTCGATAAACCAGCGCTTTCGGTTCATACCGTGAATCAGACGTCCACGAATCTTGATATGGCGATTTCGCCGTAGTACGTTTGGGGCCAAACGCGAGCGGCCGTTCCGATGTAGAACTGCGCCATTCCAGGAATTATTCGTGGATCAGCGCCGTTGTCGACATCGACGATGTATGCCAAGGCCCGGCTCGGGCTGGAAGTTCTCGACGCGATGCACCGAAATGAAGTATGTCCGCCAGGGGTTGTCTCATGACATTTTCTGCGGGCGGTGAAACCGGTCTTCTCCAGCGCCGCCCGGATCGCAGGATGACAGGTCTTTACGTTGCGGGGCAGACGCTCATCGACGAAGACAGTTCCCGGCTCGCCACCGTACGCAACGCCGCCACCATGGATTTTGTCATACGAGCGCGTGGGTCTGCACATGGTCAGAATGCGGCCGCGAGACCCGTATCGTCAAAATTCGTAATCTATTTATCAAGCGCTGGGGTGAAAGCCCGCGCATGGCGTGCTCACTTGTCGAGATCGGAGAGCGGGACGAAGCGATACGAAAAAGATTGAAAAATCTCCGTATCAGCTTTCACGTGCTTCCGCCAACGAGGTATAAAGGTGGGTCAAGTCTGACAGCACGCGCGCCCGGTCCTCTTTGGAGACCAGTGATTCCAGGCAACTCAGGAGCAGCTGTTCGAAATCGTCTATTGCCTGGCGGCCTTTTTCTGTCAATAAAAGTCGCGTCACCCGTCGATCGTGGGGTTCGATCTCCGCGGTGATCCATTCATTCTCGCGAAGCGACGCAATGTGGCCGGAAATAGTCGCCTTGGTGACCAGGCTGGTGGCCGCGACCTCTCCGGCGTTGCGGGGCCCGTCTTTCAGATACAGCATCAAGCGATACTGGGTGACGCTAATCCGAGCGTCTCGAGCAACGTTGTCGAATTCGCGCGCGATTGCCGCGATTGCGCGAACGGGTGCATACCGCACGGCTGACGAAGACGGCTTTTGAGGTCTTTTGCTCATCGAATATCGGTCATAGCTTTAAAAGTCAGGCATCGTCACGCAGATGCGCAAAATTTGCAAGCGCCGCTCCGATTGCAAGTTCTGATAGTTACACGTGATAGTTTGGCTGTCAATACTATTTGGCTTGCCGAACCAAAATGTTTAGGGTAGTGTCGTTGCGTGCTGGCCCGTCGTCAGTCGACGCAGGCTTCGCGGCGATCTTCCTCCGCCAATGTCGGCAGCACATGGTTTATAGCCGGCGCTATCGGTATTGGACTCGATGTTCGACGTGTAAGCATGGTCGTTCATCGTCCTTGAATTCCGCGAACTCGCTCGACTCACGTGCGTGTGTCGATGCCGCGACCCTGAGTGTGCGCGTGCTGCCGGATCATGCGTGCGAGTTCACGTGCGTGCGATGACTGCTTGTCGAAGCGCGATCGCAACATGCTCAGAGTAAGGGGAATGTTCTCGCGCAACGGCTTCACGACTACGCCTGACCAGCCGTGCCCCGAAACAGAAAATTCGTCGACGAGCGCTATGCCTGCACCCTCGCGCACTAACGTGCACGCGGACTCCGCTCGCATGATCTCCACCGAAGGCTGATATTGCGCGCCCGCGCGATCGAATGCACTCGCCATCAGGCATCCGAACGGAATGGTGCGCGCGTACCCAATCAATAGGTAGCCGGCGATTTGGCGCAGTTCCACCTCATCCTCCGAAGCGACAGGCCTGCACAAGGCCACGATCATCCGCGCCTGCGTCGATCGGCCAGGCTTATCACCTCATTCAAATTCGCATATTCATACGACCTTCCTCGCTCGCAAGCCGGCGATTGCTTTGGGGCCCAGTTCGAGCCATTCGCTCAGCACGGCATCGGTGTGCTCGCCCAACGTGGGAGGAGGGCACCGGTACTCTATGGGTGTTTCCGACATGCGAATCGGATTGGCGACGAGCGGAACGCATCCGGCAAGCGGGTGGTCCATTTCGACGCGCATGCCGCGTGACTGCACGTGCGGGTCGGCAAACACCTGATCGATACGGTTGATCGGTCCGCATGGGACGCCAGCCCCTTCGAGTGCAGTGACCCAGTCCGCGGTTGTCCGCGATAGGGTGAGGCTGCGTAGCTGTGCAATCAATTCGTCGCGGTGCTTCACGCGCTGCGGATTCGTAGCGAAGCGCTCGTCGTCTGCCCACTTGGGCCGCCCAAGCGTGGCGCACAAGTTGGCGAACTGCCTGTCGTTGCCGACGGCGATGATCAGGTACCCGTCCGCAGTCGGAAAGTCCTGATAAGGCACAACGTTCGGATGGGCGTTGCCCATCCGTTGTGGAACATCGTCGCCGACCAGATAGTTGGCTGCCTGATTCGCCAGGGACGCAATCTGCACATCGAGTAAGGCGAGGTCGACGTGCTGCCCTTGTCCGGTACGGTCACGATGCGCCAATGCGGCGAGAACGGCGACGGTCGCGTACATGCCAGTCATGATGTCGGTCAGCGCCACGCCAACTTTCATCGGACCTTCGCCGGGCGAGCCATCCGGCTTGCCTGTGACGCTCATCAGGCCGCCCATCCCCTGGGTCAGAAAGTCGTATCCGGCTCGCGCCGCATAAGGTCCTGATTGCCCGAAACCCGTGATCGAGCAATAGATCAGGCGCGGATTGATTGCCTTCAGGCTTGCGTAATCGAGCCCGTAGCGGCTAAGGCCGCCAACCTTGTAGTTCTCGAGCAGGATGTCGGCCTTGCCGGCCAGCCTGCGGATCAGATCCTGCCCGTCCGGCAGCGCGATGTCGATCGTCACTGACCGCTTGTTGCGGTTCGCGCTGAGATAGTATGCGGACTCGCCGGTCGGCTTGCCGTGCGCATCGCTCAGCCAGGGTGGGCCCCAGGCGCGCGTGTCGTCGCCAGTGCCGGGTCGCTCGACCTTGATGACGTCGGCTCCAAGGTCGGCGAGCAATTGGCTCGACCAGGGACCAGCCAGCACGCGTGAAAGATCGAGCACGCGCACCGCGGACAGAGCACCGCACCGATTCGTCGTTTCCATATGCGATCTGAATGTGGCAATACCAGTTATGGCGCGTGCGAGGATAAGCGCCTGAGTGTCGTGAGTGCCCTCGTCGGTGTTGACGACCTCGAGGTTGACCCGATGCCGGGCGATACTCCTCCATCGACTCGAAATCAGAATTGATAGTCACACGCGATAGTTAGGCTGTCAATACGGTTTGGCTTGCCGAACCAAATCATTTGAGATAGTGTTGTTGCAGGCTGACCCGTCGTCAGTTATCGCGCGGTAGGTGTTCGCCCAGACTATCCTGACTGGATACACTCGAACACACAAAACGCACGACCGATGTCAGTGGTGGAACAGGCAACCGTGCTGGTCGCTCGCGCGATCAATTCCGCAGATGCTCGCGAAGGCGTCGTCGCATTCGCCGAAAATCGCAAGCCGGTTTGGCAGGGGAAATAGAAGCGATGGCGACCGATTCAAGATTCGATGGGCTCACTCGCGCACGCCAACGGCGGCGTATTGTCCAGCCAGGCGACCGCGATTCTCGGCACGGCCGCGACACTCTGAGTGCAATGAGTCCAGTGAGAGGGGGGCATTTGTGCCGCGAGTGAATGTCCCACCGCGGGCGAGAGAACGACTCGATCTTCGGTAAGGTGAACATGCGAGTGAACAGCGATGAAAGGTAGTGCAGCAGAGAGTCGAATTTTTGTCGTACTCGTATGTGTCGGTCTCGCGGGGCTGCCGTTAAGAATATGGGTGTGCAAGGAGATCCCTTCCTCTCTGGTCTGCCTCATCGCACCTATATGTAGCGACGTTCTGCTCTTTTTTGGCAGCGTCGGAGGCATAGGCTTGCTATGTCTAAAAGTTTTTGGTCCGGCCCAGGTCGAACGCACACACGCCTGGGTGTCTCTTGCCGCTGTCGTAGCGGCTTCGATTCTCTTTGTCTGGGGCGTGTGAAAGTACGCCGGGAACACATCAATTGGAAGGTGCCGAATCGGTTTCATGGAAGTTACCGTTATTGGAAGCGCAGTCTCTCTCGCATATTCAGCAGCGGGATTACCGTGGATTCATACGTTGAACCGCTGCAATTCAGCAACGGTAAGGCCGTGATGCGTGTAAAAGGAGCATTGAAATGAGTAGAGCCCTGGTTCGTCGTGACACGGAGGATGTGGTTATGAAGCAAGGCGTTTCTTCGCATGTAGACGCTATTGTGATAGGTGCCGGGATTACTGGTATCTACATGGTCTATAAGCTGCAAAGTATGGGATTTTCGGTGCGGGGATACGAAAAGGGCAGTGATGTCGGAGGCACATGGTATTGGAACCGTTATCCAGGGTGTCGACTCGATACGGAGAGCTTCACCTATGCCTATTTCTTTTTGAATGACATCGTCCCGGACTGGTCGTGGAGCGAGCGATTTGCCGGTCAGGAAGAGCTGCTGCGATACGTTGGCGCTGCAGCAGACAAGATGGATGTCCGCAAGAACATCCAGTTCAACACTGGCGTTGTCGGCGCGACTTACGACGATGCTCGCAATGCATGGAAGGTGCAACTGGATGAAGGGAGTGCTGCGACCTGCACATATCTCATAACCGCGGTCGGCTTGCTATCGGCCACGAGATTGCCTGAATTCGAGGGAATGGACGCTTTCAAGGGGGTCTCGTTCCATACCTCTCGTTGGCCAGCCGATCCCGATGGCGGGGTAGGAGGAGTGCGTTTCAGCTACGAAGGAAAGCGCGTTGGTGTGATCGGGACGGGCGCTACGGGTGTGCAGTTGATCCCCGAGATTGCCAGGACGGCACAAGAGTTGTTCGTCTTCCAGAGATCGCCCAACTGGTGTACCCCTTTGCGTAACTCGCCGCTCTCGAAGGAAGAGATGGAGGAGATTCGTGGGACGCGCAAGGAGTTGCTAGCACACGTAAAGACCACGCCGTTCGGCTTCATCTACTCGCCTGTCGACCGCGACGGTGTGCAGGATGCGCCCGAAGACCGTGAAGCTTTCCTCGAAAAGCTCTATTCGACTCCCGGGTATGGTATTTGGCTTGGAAATTATCGCGATATCATCACCTGCCGCGAGACAAATGATTTCGTTTCCAAATTCGTGGCGAGGAAAATCCGGCAGCGTGTGAAAAACCCCAAGGTTGCCGAGAAGCTCATTCCGAAGCACCCATTTGGAAGTAAGCGTATTCCGATGGAAACCAACTACTACGAGGCGTACAACAGAAAGAACGTACATTTGGTAGACGTCAAGGAAGATCCGATCGAGAGGGTTACGCCAACCGGACTGAAGACCAGGTCCGCCCACTACGATCTCGACATGATTATTTATGCGACCGGCTTCGTTGGAGTTACCGGCGCACTCGAGCGCATTGACTTCAAGGGGAAACAGGGAGTCAGACTAGCCGATGTCTGGGATGTCGGCCCAGTCACCTATTTGGGACTGCAAGTTTCTGGATTCCCGAATCTGTTTACCCTGGCTGGGCCACATAACGGAGCCACCTTCTGCAACGTTGGCGTCTGCGGAAATCTGCAAGTCGAGTGGCTTTGCGAGATGCTGGATTACCTGCGCCAACACAAACTGAACTTCGCGGAGGCCAATGAGGATGCGCAGGAAAAGTGGACTGCGGAGATTTACACCGACTTCGAGAAGACGTTGCTCACGGCATGCGATGATGCCTGGTGGGTCAAAGTCAAGCGTCATCCGGATGGCAGGGTGACGCGGCGAGCGCTGACCTATATCGGTGGCGGACCCACTTACCGGAAGATCTGCGACGAGATAGCGCAGAACGGATATCCCGGCTTTAAACTTGCCCGGATGTGATCAGGCGACGTTGGGTAGTCGACGGTGTTGATCGCTGTTTTTTCGCGATCGCCAGCATCGTTCCAACGCCGCCGTTTTGCGTGCGCATGCAAATTCGGACTGCGGAACTGTGCCGGGCGGCATTTTGCATCTCACCCGGCCAGGTCGCGGAAGCGCATCAACGAGCCAGGCGTGCCGCGATTCCCGCCCACGCCTGCGCAAGTTCATCGCGAAAATGCGGGGCCGAAATCGATATCAGGGCCTCGGCACGAGCGTGCACGGACAGCCCTTTGAGTGAGGCTATACCGTATTCCGTGATGACCCGATCGGCGCCATGTCGGGGAATCGCGCAGAGGCTCTCATTACCCAAATGAGGGACGATCCGGCTGGCCCTGCCATCTGCTGTCGTAGCGGGCAGCGCAATGATGGAGCGACCCCGCGGCGCCAGAATGCCGGCGGAGGCAAACGCGGGCAGTCCACCAACACCGGCAATAAGCCGCCCGCCAGCCATATCGGCGTTGATCTGGCCGAAAAGGTCCACCTCCACTGCCGAGTTGACCGCACAGAAATTCTCGATGTCCATCATCTGGCGAACATCGTGCGTCTCGCTGACCGGCCGGAAATAGAAGGCCTCATCCCTGCCAACGCGATCGTAGAACGACGAACTTCCAAGCGCTACGCCGATCTCGATGCTGTCGCGACCCGAAATGGCGCCGCTATCAAGCAGCTGCAAGACAGGTTCCGACGCCATGCCTGACCAGACGCGTAGTCTCCGATGGTTGCGAAGCGCGGCCAGCACAGCAGCTTGCAGTTTGCCTATGCCAAACTCAAGAACGTCGCCGTCACGGATCTGCGACGCCACCAGGCGCGCATGCTGCATCATCGTGTCATCGACAATCCCTGAATCGAAAGTGACCAGTTCCGATTGCTCCTCGAACGCGCCGTCGCATTCGGCGAAAGGGACGGAAGAGCTGGAGCGGGTGCGGGGCAGGGCGGGGTTGATATGCAATACGCGCCGGCGTGCACTTGCCCAGACAGCGGGATGAAAGTCGCAGCAGATTCCGGTGCTGCACATTCCTCGCTCGTCGGGTGGCGAGACTTGCAATACAGCCAGATCAATATCGGTTGCCTGAAGGTCACGGAACGCGCCGGGGTAGTCCAGCGGCACGAGCTCTACACGGCCTTGCACGATTCCGTCCCGTAACAGCGGACTCATGAAGTAAGCCCGCTGCCGGGCTCGCGGATGAATCCCGAGGTAGTCGCTGCGGTTGACGCTCGGGAAATGAACGCCGACGAAGCGAACGTCTTCGGCCCGCTCGGGAGAGGCCTGCAATGCGCGGAGAAAGCTCAGGCTCTCACCCGCCATGCCAGGTACGTACACGGTGGTATTCGGTCTCAGAGTCCCAACCACCTGGAGAGCGGTGCAAAGCCGACCCATCGTCAGCGGATCCTTTTAAAGGCTACCGATGTGTCGCGCTTATGTCTGCTGGCGTAATTCTGCCAGCACGAATACATAATCTGCGGGATTCATCTCTTTTGTCATGTTCCAATACTCGCACATGGTCCAAGGGGAGTTCTGCGTGATACGTCCCGATCGATTCTTGTACCAGTTGCTGATTCCGGGAAGCGCCCATACTGTACGATCTGTTGCCTCATCGACGCGTTGGTTGTATTCGTCGTGGACGTCGCGGCGAACGTCCATCGCCGACAGGCCGTTCTCGATCAGGTACTGGATTGACCGCATCACGTATCGGACCTGACACTCCGAGTTGAAGATGGCACTGCCGCCGTGAGCCAGATTGGTGTTCGGACCGTAGAGGACGAACAAATTCGGAAAACCCGGCACGGTAATGCCCAGATAGGCGCGCGGATCATCGTCGCCCCAGCGGTCTCGCAGATGTTCTCCGCCCACTCCCACGATGTCGATTCCTGCAAGCATGCGCTGAGCCTGGAACCCGGTCGCGTAGACGATCACATCGGCCGCGTGCCGAACGCCGTCGGATGTAACGACTCCACCGGCTTCAATCTCCTTGATGGGCGTGTCGATGAGGTCGACATTTTTCCGCCTCAGCATCTTGTACCAGTGATTGTCCATCAACAGGCGCTTTCCGAAGATCGGGTATTTTGGAATGACCTTTTTGAGCAACTTCGGATCGTCCCCTACCTCCTTCTCGATGTGACGCACAGCGAATGCACGGAACTCATGATTTTTGGCATTGGTCGACACCGTCGGATTCGGCCACTCCGGATTTACCTGCAGATGCTGGTGGAGGTTGTCGCCAAACCCCCACATCAGCAGGAAGCGATACCAGCGGCTATAGAAAGGGAGTTTTTCGAGAAGCCACTGGACGTTCGGTGTCACCGTGCGGTGGTAGTTCCGGTTCGGAATCATCCATTGTGGGGAGCGCTGAAAGATCGAAAGTCGCTCGACCTGAGACGCGATTGCCGGCCCGACCTGCATGGCGCTCGCTCCGGTACCGATGATGGCCACGCGCTTGCCCGCAACGGAAAGGCCCTCGGGCCACCGCGCGGTATGAAATGAGGGTCCCGCGAATGACTCCGCACCGGGGATCTTCGGAATGCTCGGGAGATTCAACTGTCCGACCGCCGAGATGATGGCGCCGAACGTTTCGGTGCCGAACCGGTTTCCTTTCTGTGAGCGGACTTGCCAGACGTGGGTCGCCTCATCGTAGTGGGCGGAAATCACGCGAGTCGCGAAGCGAATGTCCGACGCGATGCCATATTTGTCGACGCAGCGACGTACGTAGGCCCACAATTCGTCGCGCTTCGAGTAGTACTCGGACCATCCCGCGTGCAGATCGAACGAGTATGAGTAGAAGTGGTTGGGTGTGTCGCAGCCGCAGCCGGGATAGCGATTCTCCAACCAGGTGCCGCCAACGTCCTCGTTCTTCTCGAACAGCGCGAACGGGATGCCGGCCTGACGCAGCCGGATCGCGGCCAGCACACCTGATACCCCGGCCCCGATGATGGCGACACTGAATCGCTGTCGTTGCTCGACTGAGGCTCGAGTCGACCATTGAATCGCGGCCGGATCGCGACCATCGAAGCGCAAGTCCTCGCGCATCATCTGCGTGTAGATGGCTGGCACGGACTGTCCGACCGCGACGCTCATCATGCGTAGAAGCAAGGCATCGTCTGGTTCGCGAAGTGCGCGTTTGGAGATGGGCGGGTGCCGATCTAACAGGCAAATCAGCTTGTCGACGACTTCCTGTCGCAACGGTTGAGGAATCTTTTGTTGCGCGTCGAAGGGTCCATGGATGTATGGCGCACACCGCTCCATCAGGTCGATGTCACCGGTGAACTGCACCAGAACCATGAGAAGGGGAACGATGTCGGCTTCGTCCAGTGCTTTCCGAAGGTCTCTCGTTTCGTCAGGCAGCCCAGCTTCCAAGGCAATCTCCGGTAGAAATGGTTTTGCCACGCCAGGACGCGCTCAAGGATAGGCGCGTTCGAGGATATGCACCGAGGCCGCGCTTCCAATACCGACGACATGCGTGAGGCCGATACGGGCCCCTTGCACTTGTCGGCTGCCGGCCTCTCCGCGCAGGTGACTGACTACCTCACAGATGTTGGCGATGCCTGTGGCGCCGAGAGGGTGGCCCTTCGAAAGAAGCCCACCGGAGACATTGACCGGAATTCTGCCGCCGTTATAGGTAGCCTTGGTCTCGATGAGCGTCGCACCTTCTCCTTCTTTTGCGAGGCCCAGATTTTCGTAGTGGACAATCTCGGCGGTCGCGAAGCAGTCGTGCAGTTCCACCATATCGATGTCTTCCGGTCCCAGCGCCGCCTCTTCATAGGCGTGGCGCGCAGCGAGTCTCGTGCAGGCATTGAAGTCGTGCATGACCAGATCGCGTTCCGAATAAGGATCGCTCGTCAAGGTCGAGGCACGGATCGTGATGGCTCGCGAACGCAGGCCCAGCTCCCGCGCCTTCTTCGCCGAAGCGAGTACCACGGCTGCGGCTCCATCGACGTTGACGGAGCACATCAGCTTCGTGTTTGGATACGAAATCATTTCGGCACCCATGACTTCTTCGAGCGCGGCGGGTTTCTGATACATAGCCTTGGGATTGAACTGCGAGTGGAAGTGGTTCTTCACCGATACCTTCGCAAACTGCTCGAAGGTGGTGCCGTACTTTCTCGCGTGCTCCATGCCCACCTTGGCAAATACGGCCGGCATGGTGCCGGATCCCAACAATCCCTCCACGGGGATTCCGTTCGGCGCGGCCGTGCCTCCCAGCAGTCCTCGCCCCATTTGCTCGACGCCTACGCAAAGCACCAGGTCATAGAGCCCAGCCTTGATCGCGATCCAACCTTCACGCAGCGCGGTGGCCCCGGTTGCGCAGGCATTCGCGCAGTTGACAACCGGAATTCCGGTCTGGCCGATCAGGTGCAAAATGCGCTGCCCTGACATCGCCTTGGCTTCGAGCTGATTGCCGCAGTACAAGGCCTGAATGTCCTTGATCGACAGTCCCGCGTCTTTGAGTGCGAGTAGCGCGCCCTGAGCACCTATACCTGGAACATTCTGCTCCGGGTAGCGGCCGAAGCGGGTCATGTCAGAACCAACGATGCAGACGTCCGTCATGAGCTTTAACTCCCAGTTGATTGAGCGGGAACGAAGAAGTAACTGACATACAGGTTGCCCTCGGCGTCGGTCGCATCCACAGGTCGATACACCAGCTTCACCGGCATATCGAACTTGATCATGCCCGGATCAGGCTCGATGTCCACCAGATTGCCCTTTACAGTCCCGCCGCCGTCGAGATCGACGACAGCAGATATGAACGGAACCCGTATGCCGGGAAAGTTGCGATATACGATGGTCCAGTTGTACAACCGCCCGGTGTCGGACAGCTGAAACGGAGTCAGGTCGTCGCAGAAGCAGTGGCTGCACCTGTCGCGCGCGCCGATAAAAACGGCATTGCAGGAGGAACAGCGCAAGCCCTCGAGGTATGGGGCATCTGTTTCACCGAGCTTCAGGTACGGCACAATCGGTTTGGTTTGCTTCGTGGCGTCCGGAGGGGCAGGCGTCTTGAGCATGGCGAACTCACTTGTCGAGGTCGGAGGGTGGGACGAAGCGATAAGAGGACGATTCAGAATCGGCGTATCGGGTTTCACGTGTTGCGGAAAACGACGTACAAAGGTGGGTCAGGTCTGACAGCACACGCGCCCGGTCGTCTTTCGATATGAGAGATTCCAGGCAGTTGAGCAGCAGCCGTTCGAAATCCGCCAGCGCCTCGCGGCCTGCTTCGGTCAGCAATAGTCTCGTCACCCGTCGATCGTGGGGTTCGATCTCCGCGCTGATCCATTCATTCTCGCGAAGCGAGGCAATCTGACCGGAAATCGTGGCCGTGGTCACCAGGCAGGTGGCCGCGACCTGGCCTGCGCTGCGGGGGCCATCTTTCAGATACAGCATCAAGTGATACTGCGTGATGCTGACCGGAGCGTATCGAGCCACCTTGTCGAATTCGCGCGCGATTGCCGTGATTGCGCGAACCGGCGCAAACTGCGCATCTGATGAAGAAGGCTTTGGGGTTCTTTTACTCATCGAGTATCCGTAAGAGCTTAAAAGGAAGCCGTCGTCACGCGAACGTGCGAAATTTGCAAACGCCGTTGTTCAGCGCGACCACGTCCCGAGCCGGCGCGCGGCAGCGGAACATTGCACTCGTGCCTTCATTCCAGATATCGATGTCGAGCTGCTCGCCAGGGTAGACGGGCGACGTGAAGCGCGCGTCGAACTGCTCGATGCGAGCGTGATCGTGGCCGCAAATCGACGCGATGATCGTCTTGCAGGCGACGCCGTAAGTACACAGGCCATGGAGAATCGGCTGACTGAATCCGCCGCGCAAGGCCATCGCGGGATTGGAGTGCAACGGGTTCCGATCACCGTTGAGGCGATAGAGCAGCGCCTGACCGGGCAGCGTCTGGAACGAAACCACCTGGTCGGGTGCGCGAGCCGGAGGGGAGGGGAGCGCATCCGGTGCATCCCCTACACTGCCGATCCCGCCATCGCCGCGGGCCATTATCGTAGCGCCGGCGGTATAGAGCGGCTGACCGTCTTCGGCGTTTCGTACGCGGGTCTCGACGAAGATGAGCGCGCCCTTCTCCCGTCCTTTATCGACGACCGCCGTAACCCCATAATCGGCCACGATAGTGGCCGCCGCAGGCAGGGGCCGAAACACCTTAAGCCTCTGTTCCGCGTGCAGGACCTTCGAGTAATCGATGCCACTTTCGCGTAGCGCCGAAAACTGCGTCAGTACCGTCGCCATGGTCGGAACGGTGCGTATGACGTCTTCATTTTCGCAGACGTACGGCAGTTCGTCGGGGTTCAGCGGGTCTCGCCCAAACCCTACCGATAAGGCGTACAGGAAGCTTTCGCGGTCGGAGTACGAGAAGCGTGCCGCTTCTGCGCGAATCGCCTGCAACTGTTCAATGGTCACGGCCATGGAGGTCTCGCCGGTCAGTTATCGATGGTCGGCATGCTGCACTACGGGGACTCAGTCCAGATCGGCGCCGTTGATGCCGGCATTCTTTCTGGCGCGCTGAACCATGTCGATCAGCACCGGCCCGATGGCAGCGGGATCTTCCATCTGGTCGACCGTCGGACCGCGGTGCCACCCCTCTGCGACCGCCATGATTCCATTGCCGGATTCGATGACGCGTCCGCTGATGCCGGAGGATTCAGCGCTGGCGAGCCACGTCACGACAGGCGCAATCCAGCGTGGGTCGCGGCGCCGCTTTTCTTCCTCTGTGTATTCGCGAAGGCTTTCGGTGAGGCGTGTATTGGCGACGGGTGCGATCGCATTGACCGTGACGCCGTAACGGCGAAGCTCGCGCGAAGCGATGATCGTGAACGTGGCGATCCCGGCCTTGGCGGAGCCATAGTTCGCCTGGCCAATGTTGCCGTAGATGCCTGACACGGAACTGGTGTTGATGACACGGGCGTCAAGCGGAGCGCCTAGCCGCTTGCTCTCCTCGCGCCACCAGGCAGCAGCGTGACGGGTCGGTGCAAACGTCCCTTTCAGATGGACCTTCACCACTGCGTCCCACTCAGCCTCTTCCATATTCGTGAGCATACGGTCACGCAGAATGCCGGCGTTGTTGACGAGAACATCCAGTCTGCCGAAGCTTTCGACAGCTTTGTCAATGAGGGCTTTTGCACCGTTCCAGTCGCTGACGTCGTTGCCGTCCACAACTGCTTCGCCGCCCGCCGCTCGAATTTCGTTTACAACTTGCTGGGCGGGAGTCGCGTCTGCCCCGACGCCGTCCAGGGCGCCGCCGAGATCATTCACGACGACCTTTGCACCGTGAGCGGCGAGCATCAACGCGTATTCGCGGCCGATGCCCCGGCCTGCTCCTGTGACGATAACGACACGACCTTCGCAAAGTTTCGACATGACGCCAGTCCTCTTTCTGTTGTCCGGTTTCGAGTCTTCATGGTCACACGTGATAGTTCGGGTGTCAATACTATTCGGCACAATACAATTTGTCTTGCCGAACCAAAATAGTTGGAATAGTCTTGACTGCATGCGGACCCCATGTCACTCGACGGGGGCCAGACCGAAAGTTGGCTGCGGGAGACAAGATGGATTTCGATTTCTCAGACGACCAGAAGCAGTTGAAAGATCACGCCCGACGATTTCTCGAGAAGACCAGTTCACGTGACGTCGTTCGAGCCGTATTGGATGCAGGGCACACCCATGACCCGGAACTCTGGGCGGGATTGATCGAGCTGGGTTTCACCGCGACGGCGATTCCGGAGGAGTACGGTGGCTTGGGGCTGGGTTACCTGGAGCTCTGCGTCGTCGCAGAGGAATTGGGCCGCTCACTGGCGCCGGTGCCGTTCTCCTCGTCGGTTTATCTGGCTGCCGAGTTTCTGTTGGCGTCCGGCAGCGAAGCCCAGAAAGAGCGGTGGTTACCCCTGATAGCAAGTGGCGAAGCAGTGGGAACGGTGGCGCTGACCGAAGGCAGCGACGCTGGTGACCTGAAGGTTCACGCGAAGGTATCCAAAGGAAAGCTCTCAGGTGTGAAGATTCCAGTGCCAGACGGGATGATTGCAGATTTTGCGATCGTCTCCGCACCAGGTGACGACGACCACCCGCAGCTTTTTATCGCTGACCTGGCCGCCGAGGGAGTCAGTCGCGAGGCGGTTTCCACGATTGACCCGACCCGGGGGCAGGGACGCTTGAGCTTTGACGAGACGCCGGTCGAGCCTCTGGGGACGGGAGATTCTTCGACGATCGAAAGCGTTTTCGACCGGGCGGCGGTGTTGTTCGCCTTCGAGCAGGTCGGAGGTGCCGACCGCGCGCTCGAAATGGCGCGCGACTACTCGCTCGAACGGCGCGCTTTCGGCCGCCAGATCGGTTCGTTCCAGGCGCTCAAGCACATGATGGCCGACATGTATGTCTCTGCGACGTTGGCGCGCTCCAACGCGTACTACGCCGCTTGGGCGCTGTCCGTCGATTCGGCTGAGTTACCACAGGCGGCTGCATCCGCGCGTGTAAGCGCGACGCAGGCGTTCCGGCACTGCGCGAAGAACAACATCCAGGTACATGGCGGTATGGGCTTCACGTGGGAGAGTGACTGCCATCTGTACTACCGCCGTTCCAACCTGCTGGCGGTCAATCTGCGTGGCCCGATGTACTGGGAGGATCGCTTGATCGAGTGCATCAAAACGTCGGGCGTGATTTAGGAGCGGTGCAATGGATTTCCAGGACAGTCCTGAAGAGTCGCGCCTTCGCACCGAAGCGCGGCAGTGGCTCGATGACAATGCTCCGCATCATCTGGAAGAGGAACTGAAGGCGGCGCCGTTTGGCGACCTCAAGCTCAAGAGCATGGACGTCGTGGCTGCGTCCAAAGCCTGGCAGCGACGCAAGCGCGATGCGGGGTGGGCGTGCCTGCATTGGCCAAAGGAGTACGGGGGCCGTTCAGCGGGCCCGATCGAGCGCATCATCTGGCAACAGGAAGAGGGCGTTTACTCGCGACTCTCGCGACTGTTCGGAATTGGTTTGGGGATGTGCGGCCCTACGTTGATGGCATGGGCCACCGAGGAACAGAAACGGCGCTATCTCCCGCCCATGGCCAGTGGCGATGAAGTCTGGTGCCAACTGTTCTCCGAGCCCGCTGCCGGATCGGATCTCGCTGGTCTGCGGACTCGTGCGGAAAGACAGGGCGATCATTGGGTTATCAATGGTCAGAAAGTCTGGACCAGTCGCGCACATGTGGCCGATTTCGCCATATTGTTGACCCGGACCGACCCGACCGTACCCAAGCACGCCGGCTTGACGATGTTCTTTATCGACATGCGCTCACCAGGCGTCGAATTTCGCCCCATCAAGCAGATCAACGGCGGATCCGGCTTCAGCGAAGTTTTTTTCGACGAGGTTCGCGTCCCGGATGAGCAAAGGTTAGGCGCACCCGGACAAGGCTGGACAGTCTCGCTTACCACGCTGATGAACGAGCGTCTGTCGATCGGTGCAGGCATGTCGACCGGCTTGCCCGAGTTGATTCAGTTCTGCATGTCATACCGGATCGGATCGGGCATGGCGATAGATGACCGGTCGGTTCGCTCGAAACTCGCCGCCTGGGCCGTTCGCGAAAGCGGACTGCGTCACACCGCCGCGCGCAGCATTTCGGCTCTTTCAAAAGGCATTGCGCCGGGACCCGAAAACTCGATCGGCAAGCTGGTCGCCGGCGCAACGATGCAGGACATCGCCACCTTTGCCATCGACCTGCAAGCGCAGTACGGCTTGCTCGACGGCTCCGAGGCCCTGGATACCGGACGCTTTCAGGCCATGCTCCTGCGCTCGGCGGGGACGCGCATTGAAGGCGGAACGGACGAGATATTGAGAAACGTGATAGCGGAGCGCGTCTTGGGCCTGCCGCAGGAAATCCGTGCCGACAAGGGCATCCCCTTCAACAGTATTTCTTCGGGTAAGCGTGACGATCATGCGTGATTTTTCCTCTGGTGGGCCTTTAATCGTCGGGATCGGTGGCACCGCACAAGCGGTCTCCTCCACCGAGCAGGCTCTCGACGTCGCTTTGGATGCTGCCGCTGCAGCAGGTGCGCGCATCGAGCGATTCGGGCACCGGGAGTTGGTGGAGTTGCCGCACTTCTTGACCGTGGCTGAAAAAAGTTGCACTCAGGCGCAGCGGCTGATCGCGGCGGTGCGCGAAGCCGACGGGATCATTCTGGCGAGCCCGGGCTACCACGGCTCCATTTCGGGACTCGTCAAAAACGCGATTGACTATCTGGAATTGACATCGAAGGACGAGCGCCCCTATCTGCACGGACTGCCGGTAGGGTTGATTGTGACGGCATATGGGTGGCAAGCGACGGGGAGTACTTTGGTGGCGCTGCGGTCGATCGTGCATGCGCTGCGCGGCTGGCCTACGCCTTTTGGCTGCACGATCAACACGAGCAAAGGCCCGTTCAAGGATGGAGTCTGTCTTGACGATTCGGTCGCAGACCAACTCGCCACTGTGGGGCGCCAGGTCGTCGAGTTCGTCGGACATCGCCTTCACGGTGGGGCGCTTGCTTGAGCGAATGGCGAACTATCTTCTATTCAGGAGTGAAACGATATGAACGAAGCGTACATCGTGGCCGCAGTGAGGACGCCAGGCGGCAAGAAAGGGGGCCGTCTCAAGGACTGGCATCCCGCCGATCTCGGCGGATTCGTCATCGATGCGCTTCTCGAGCGCAGCGGCATTGATCCGGCTTTGATCGAGGATGTCGTTTTCGGATGTGTGACTCAGGCGGGAGAACAGGCTTCGAATATCGGTCGGCAGTCGGTTCTGGCTTCGTCTCTTCCCCACACCATTCCTGGCACAACTGTTGATCGTGCCTGCGGGTCGTCCCAGCAAGCGCTGCATTTTGCTGCCCAGGCCGTGAAAAGTGGTGTGATGGACGTGGTGTTGGCGGGCGGGGTCGAGAGCATGACGCGCTCGCCGATGGGATTGGCTGCGCATTTCCCATCGACGCACGGCTTCGGCCATTACCAGGGGCCACGATGCCAGGCCAGATATCCGGGAATCAAATTCAGCCAGTTCGACGGGGCCGAACGCATGATTCCCATGTACGAACTGAGCAAGCCAGAGTTCGACGAATTCGCGCTTGTGAGCCATCGCAGCGCCGCTTACGCGACCACGAGCGGAAAGTTCGCAAAGGAGATCGTACCCGTACCGGTACGGGACCCGGAATCTGGAAAGGAGTCCCTGCATGACCGGGACGAGGGAATTCGCTACGACGCCTCGCTGGAGGTGATTGCGAGTGTGAAGCCGATCTCGGAGGGTGGGATCCTGAGCGCCGCGCATGCCAGTCAGCTTTGCGACGGCGCCGCGGCGTTGCTTGTCGTCAATGAGGCGGGGCTGAAGAAAACAGGCCTGACACCTCTGGCTCGCGTGCATCACATGTCGGTATTGGGCGGCGATCCGGTGGTCATGCTCGACGTTCCTGTCGCGGCGACGCAAGCGGCCTTGCGCAAGGCCCGGATGTCGATCGGAGACATCGACCTGTACGAGGTCAACGAAGCGTTCGCGCCGATTCCGCTCGCCTGGGCCAAGACGGTCGGCGCCGATCTTTCGAAGATGAACGTGAACGGAGGGGCGCTCGCCCTGGGACACCCATTGGGAGCATCCGGCTGCAAGCTGATGACAACCCTCATCCACGCCTTGCAGGCGAGAAATGGACGGTACGGGCTGCAAACCATGTGCGAGGGCGGAGGCATGGCAAACGTCACGATTGTGGAACGGCTTTAGCCCCAAATTGAGCAATTAAAGGAGGACCCGCATGGACACAAAAGTGCAGTTGACAGATGGCACTGTTAAGGTGTCGGCCTTGGGAAAGACATTGATCCATGAGCATGTGCTCGTCGGCATGCCGGGATGGAATATGGATCTCAAGGCACCGAAGTTTATCCGCAGCGAGGCGATGGCTCGGGCTATCGATCGCATTCAGGAGCTTCATGCATACGGCTGCAATTCCATGATCGACCCTTGTCCGATGGATATCGGTCGCGACGCGGAGTTCATTGCCGAAGTCGCACAGCGCAGTGGGATCAACATCGTCTGTGCGACGGGTGTCTACAACGAGTTCGAAGGGACGCCCTATACGTTTCGAACCATGCCGGCTGAGGACATCCTCGAACTGTACGTCAAGGAAATCACAGAGGGTATCGGGGACACGGGAATCAAGGCCGGCGTCATCAAGATTGCCACCCATGGTGAGCCGACCGAGTATGAGCGCAAGATGATTTCCGTCGCCACGCAGGCGTCGCTGATCACGGGCGCGCCGATCATTTCTCACACGCAGCTGGCGAGCCACGGACACGATCAGATCGACATCGTCGAATCCTGTCATGGACACGCCAACTGCATGGTCGTTGGCCATTCCGGCGATCGCGACGATCACGGGTACCAGGCGTCGCTTGCCAGGCGCGGTGCGTTTGTCGGCCTCGATCGTTTCGGCCTGGACTTTCTGCTTCCCGACGATGCTCGCATGAAGAACCTGATGCAGCTCGTCGCGGCTGGGTTGCGCGAACACGTTGTCATCTCGCAGGACTATCCGGTTTGCCTTTTGGGGCGTTTCGGGGTGAATCTCGAGCAGATCGCGCCAAATTGGGGAATCACGCACATTTTCAAGTCGATCATTCCGCGGCTGAAGGAAATGGGGCTCACGGACGAGGACGTCGAGACCATTCTGGTCTCCAACCCCAGGCAGTTGTTCGCTAATGCCGCGGCGCAAAAGCAAGCCGCTTCGCACTGATGCGGTCATTCGACGTTTCAGCCATAGACGGCGTGCAACGCACAGCGAAGTCCTTCAATCGGACGACAAGCGAGCGGTCGACACAGGGAGCGAGTGGCATGGCGCAAGAGGAGCAGCAGATGCAAGGCGCAAACGGGCCGCTGTCGGGGATCCGTGTGCTGGAGATCGAGAGCATCGGCCCAGGGCCTTTCACTGGAATGGTCCTCGCGGACCTGGGCGCGAATGTGCTCCGGATCAGACGTCCAGCGTCCACGCAGCGCCGCTTGAATCCCGTGCTCGACAGGGGGCGAGCGGGGTCCATTACCGCCGATCTGAAGTCGGAGGCTGGGCGCGACCAGGTGCTCGCACTCGTTGCACAGGCGGATGCCCTCATCGAAGGTTTTCGTCCCGGCGTCATGGAACGGCTCGGACTAGGGCCCGATGCCTGCTTCGCCCGCAACTCGCGCTTGATTTATGGGCGCGTTACCGGTTGGGGGCGCTCCGGACCACTGGCCCAAAGGGCCGGCCACGACATCAACTACATCGCCATCAGCGGTGCGCTGCATTCGATGGGAACCGCGGAGTCGGGTCCCGTGCCGCCGCTCAATCTCGTCGGTGACTATGGCGGCGGCGGTCTTTTGCTCGCCCTCGGGATCGTGAGCGCGCTACTGGAATCAAGCCGGTCGGGACAAGGGCAGGTCGTCGACGCGGCAATGGTCGACGGCGCTGCCATGTTGATGGCGCCTCTCTATGGCGTGAAATCGGTTGGTGGCTGGGGAGCGGAGCGGGCTGGCAATTTGCTCGACGGCAGCTGCTGGTATTACACGGTGTACCGCTGCCGGGATGGCTGGGTCTCCGTCGGCCCGCTGGAGCCCGAGTTCCGCCGCATTCTGTTGGAAAGACTCGGCCTTGGCGATGAGGTGGAAACGCTGGTGTATGCCTCGGCCGGTGATCCGGCGCCGCGAGCTCGCCTTGCTACGATCTTCGCATCGCGCACGCGCGCCGAATGGTCGGCGATATTCGAGGGAACCGACGCCTGCGTCGCAAGCATTCTGTCGATGGATGAGGCGCCATCCCACCCTCAAGTGCAGGATCGGGACACGCTGCGTTTGATCGACGGCGTAGTCCATCCTGCCCCGGCACCGCGCTTCAGCCGTACACCCAATCCCGAGCCCAAACCCGCCCGCGAGACGCGAGACGAACTTCTCGGTGCGTGGGGAGGCATTGTGCATCAAGAGTGAAGATTGTCGATGATCGGGCTCTGGTGACGACTATCGCCAGGTTTCCAGTTTGACGACTCCGAAAGAGGACCAATTCAATGCCAACAGTTAAATTCATACGCTACGATGGCAGAGTGCAAAACGTCGAAGTCGATGCAGGTTCGACCCTTATGGAGGGCGCCCGGGGCATCGGAGTGGACGGGATTGACGGGGAATGTGGCGGCAATCTCTCATGCGCGACATGCCACGTCTACGTCGACGAAGAGTGGTTCGGCAAACTCCCGCCGGTTGGTGATATCGAAAATGAGCTTCTGGACGCAACGGCGTCACCACGTCGAGCGGGGAGCCGGCTTAGCTGCCAGATCTCCATGAACGAGGCGCTCGACGGACTTCGAGTCTTCATTCCCGAGACGCAATATTGATCCATAGCTGGTCAGCCGATATGGCGACGCGTCGACCTGGCTCCTCGGCAGTACACGGTGCTGCAGCCCGCGCTAGCGGCATCAAACTCGATGTTTCGACGCGCAATCACCGTGCTCGCCGTTCATCGTCACGATAAGTCTACGAGACACTGCCAGACTTCCGGGCTTTTCCGGAAAGTGACGAACGATACAACTAATGAAATTCGGATGGAGGAGCATAGCAATGGGTACGTCATATGAAGCGGCTGCTGGCGCGGAATCGTCGACGATCCGGGCGGCAAGGAGCATCGTCGCGCTTTCAGGATTGGCTCTCGTCATCACCGTACCTTTTGCGATGGTTTCGGCTCTCCCCGAAATGGCGCGCCAGTTCAAAGAAGTCGGTAACGGAACTTTTGTCGCTCAGATGGTGTTGGCACTACCGGTGCTTGCCATGTTGATCGGAGCACCACTCGGCGGTTGGATCGCCGACATGATCGGCATCCGTCGGTGTCTGCTGACAGCATTGCTTGCCTACGTAGCGGCGGGCGCGATCTGCCTCGCGGCCCCCAACCTTCCTGTTCTGATTGTCGCGCGACTATTGCTGGGACTTTGTGGGGCCGCTGCCGCGACCATGTGCACCGCGCTTACCGCCGAGTGGTATCTGGGCATCGAGCGTAACCGCATCCTGGGATACGCCCACTCCGTCGTTCTGATCTACAACATACTGATGCTGGTGTCGGGCGGCTGGCTCGTGGACCATATCAACTGGCGAGCGCCCTCAGTTTTTTATCTGGTCGGCGCACTGACTCTTGGAGCGGCTTATCTTGCAACCCGGGGCCAGAATGGGACCCTGTCGGTTCGTCGAAGTCACGCGAGCGTGGGCTCGAATCAGGTCCGGCTCTGGCCGTTGTACCTGCTGAGCTTTCTTCTCGCGTTTGGCGCGGCAGTGCCGGCGCTGCAAGGGCCATTTCTTCTGAGTGGCGCTGGCGTAACCAGTTCCGCCGCTCGAGGGCTGATCCTTGTTGTGACGATCGTTACGGGCGCATTGGCATCGGCCGCCTATGCGGCGCTGCGCAAACGCCTCCATCATTCGACGTTGATCCTGGTCTCGAGTCTGTCCATGGGAATGGGAATCGCTTTGACCGGGATACGTTCTGGTGACATCGGCTTGATTGTAGTCGGCTACATCATTTGCGGAATCGGTTACGGCCTCTACATTCCCGTCATTTCGGCAATCGTTCTCGATGCTACGCCGCCTGACATGCGTAACCGCGCAGTCGGGCTGATGAACAGCGCGATCATGTTGGCGACAATCGCCAATCCGTTGGTCGTTTCACTGTTGCGGCGTTCTTTCGAACTTCCCAAAGCACTCGTTGTTGTTGGTATTGCGCTCGCCTTTGTCGGGCCAGTGTTCGTTCTGTTCTTCCGTCCGGGCCAACGTGCGGTGGCGTGACGGGGGAACCCATCCAATCGTTCCGAGCCACTCCGGTCTAATCGTCGAGGGATCGGGTTGAGAGAACAGTGTGGAACTCCAGGGATGACTGAGACAATCATCGTAATCGGCGCCGGCCATGGCGGCGCACAATTGGTGGACTCCCTGCGCGCGGGCGGGTTCGGCGGCAATCTGATCGTGATCGGCGACGAAGTCCATCGACCTTATGATCGCCCTTCGACATCCAAGGCACTTCTGAGCGGTAGCGTGGAGCTCGAGCGAACCTTCCTCAAGCGCGAGCAATTCTATGTCGACAATAAAATCAAGCTTAGGCTCGGCACGAGCGTCAGTGAGGTCGATCGCAAGGCTCGTACCGTAAGGCTGTCGACTGGAGAGCGCCTCACGTACGACAAACTGGTGATGGCCACTGGCGCTCGAGCGCGGCGGCTGACTGTGGCAGGTGCCGACCTGGACGGCGTTTTTTATTTGCGCAGTCTCGCAGATTCGCAGGCAATCGCCGGGCGGCTGGGCGCAGGTAAAAGTTTGGCGATTGTCGGGGGCGGCTACGTGGGGCTTGAAGTAGCAGCCAGCGCCACCGAACTCGGCTGCCGAGTGACGGTCATCGAGACGCAAAAGCGGCTGCTCGCCCGCGTCGCCGGGGCCGAAATCGCCGATTTCTATTCCAAAGTGCACCGGGCCGCCGGTGTGGACTTACGCCTCGGCGCCTTGCTCGAAGGTTTCACCGGCGAAGGCTCGGTGAAGTCGGTACGACTCGCTGACGGTACGGATATTGTGGCCGATGTGGTGGTGGTCGGGATTGGCGCCATCCCCAATACGGAGCTCGCGGCCGCGGCGGGACTGGCAGTCGAGAACGGCATCGTCGTCGACGATTGCGGCCGAACGAGTGACCCTGCGATCTTTGCCATCGGCGACGCAACGAATCACCCCAACGATGTAATCGGAAAGCGGCTACGACTCGAATCGGTGCCGGCGGCGGTGGGTCAGGCGCGCGCGGCCGCCAGTGCAATCCTGGGCCAGCCCAAACCCTTTCACGAATTGCCGTGGTTCTGGTCGGATCAGTACGACATCAAGCTACAGATCGCCGGCCTGTCACAGCCGGACGACCAGGTCGTCGTCCGCGGTGACCCTGGAAGCAATCGCTTTGCCGCTTTCTACTTGCGCGAAGACAAGATCGTCGCGGTCAACTCGGTGAACTCTGCGAAAGATTTCGTGGTTGGCAAGAGACTGATTGCCGAGGGTCGCGTACCTGGCGTCGGCAGACTAGCCGATCCTGCGGTGCCACTGGCAGACGCGTGAGGAGCCGACATGGGAGCAACGTGTATGGGGCGGCACATTCGGAAAAGATAAGCTCGCGCCCATGAATCAGCGCCCAGAGACCTCAGAAGGCGTAGTGGGCGATCTTGTTGCAGTCGTGGTGGGTCCTCGGAATGAAAACAAAAAAACGGTTGACACTGCTCGGTTCGACGGGATCGATAGGCGATAGCACGCTTGACGTCGTCGGCCGCCATCCAGATCGCTTTGCTGTGTATGCGCTTGCGGCCCATCGAAACTCGGAGAAGCTCGTCGCTCAATGCTTGAAGTTTCGGCCTGACGTCGCGGTAGTCGGCGATGGCGATACGGCGGCAAGCGTCGAGGCGCAATTGCGCGCAGCCGGTTCGCTGACGCACGTCACCTACGGTCCGCAGGCGCTTCTGGACGTGTCGAAGAGCGCTGGATGTGACACCGTAGTCGCGGCGATCGTTGGTGCGGCAGGTCTCGCACCGACGCTCGCAGCGGCGCGCGCGGGCAAGCGCATTCTGCTCGCAAACAAGGAGGCGCTCGTCATGTCGGGCGCCATCTTCATGGATGCGATGCGCGATAGCGGCGCGACGCTTCTTCCTGTCGACAGCGAGCACAACGCGATCTTCCAGTGCTTGCCGCGTGAGGTCTCGCGGGGCGACGCTTCGCTGCACGGCGGCGTGTCGAAAATCACCCTCACCGCATCGGGAGGGCCGTTCCGCACACGTGATCCGGCGACCCTCGTGGATGTGACGCCCGAAGAGGCATGCAAGCACCCGACCTGGGTCATGGGGCGCAAGATCTCCGTCGATTCGGCAACGATGATGAACAAGGGGCTCGAGGTGATCGAGGCGCATTGGTTGTTCGGTTTGCCGAGCGAGCGCATCGACGTCCTCATCCATCCGCAAAGCGTCATCCATTCGCTCGTGTCCTATGCGGACGGCTCGGTGCTTGCGCAACTCGGCAATCCCGACATGCGCACGCCGATCGCGCATGCCCTCGCTTTTCCCGAGCGCGTCGAGTCGGGTGCCGGGCAACTCGACCTCGCGCAGGTTGCGTCACTTTCGTTTGAAACGCCGGATTACGAGCGCTTTCCTTGTCTTGCTCTTGCGATGCAGGCGCTCGCCACGGGTGGTATTGCGAGCGCGGCATTGAACGCGGCAAACGAAGTGGCCGTCGATGCGTTCCTTGCGCGGCGCATTCGCTTCACCGACATCGCGCTGACAGTCGCCGCGGTTCTCGATGCGCTGCCGAACCGCAGCGCGGACAGCATTGACGACGTGCTCGAGGCCGACGCCGCGGCCCGTCGCGCGGCGCTCGAGTTTATTGCTTCGCGGCTTTCGGGCCGCGGTGAGAACGGCGCGGTGCAGTGAGAGATCGATGACCCTGCAATGCGCTCATCGACCCGATGCGTCCTGGAGCGGGTTGGTGACTACCGGGCCGGGCGGGCGGTGGGTGTCCCGGACCAAATCGAGGAATTTGCGCAGCGCTGCGGACATTTGCCGGCGACTCGGATACCCGATCAAAAATCCCTCGGACGAAGGTGAGAATTCCTCCAGTACCCTCATCAATTGCCCTGAGTGCAGGAACACCTGCACTTGCGCCTCGACGGTATAAGTTATTCCGAGCCCGTCGATCGCAGCACGAACCGCCAACTCCGAGCCATTGATAATCACGTGGCTCCCAACCGGCACGCGTTGGGGCTGTCCGCCCAGAATAAACGACCACTCGTACAGGGGCTGGTCTGGCGCAAGCCGGTAACGAATACACCTGTGATTCACGAGGTCTTCAGGAGTACGTGGGTGCCCATGGTCTGCGAGATAGGCAGGCGCGGCCACGACCGCAACCTTCATCGGCCCCGTCGCCCGCATGGCCACCATGTCTGTAGCAAGGTGCTCCTTGCAGCCAATCATCGCGTCAAACCCCATCGCCACAATATCTGCTGGCGCTTGATCCACGCGCAGCTCGAGATGTACATCGGGATAGGTGGAGAGGAAGCGCTCCCAAACTGGCGCGACAACGAGTGCGGCCGCCGCGTGAGTGGCATAGATCCTGAGCGTGCCGACGGGCCGCTCGCGCTGCCGGTTCAAGTCCTCCAGTGCACCGCCGATCTGGCCAAATGCCGATTGGAGCTGATCGAACAGTCGAATCCCCGCATCCGTCAGCGATACGCTGCGCGTCGTGCGATTGAGGAGGCGCACGCCCAATCGCTCTTCCAGTTGGCGCACGGTTTGACTGAGCGCAGAAGGTGTGACGCCCAGTCGCGATGCTGCAGCGCGGAAGCTGTGCAATTCTGCGACCTGTACGAATGCCGTCAACGCGGCTACTTCTTTCGGAAGCATTGTTAAGTGTCGGTTAATACCGAATGCAAGTTCTGGCTATTTTAATCCGGATTGCTCGCGGCTACATTGACGGCTTGTTCAAAGACATCCTGAAACGCGAGACATGCCTCCAGATCCTGAGACGGTTTTGAGACGCTTGGCGAAGTCCAAAGACAGCCCGGGTTGCTCACGCCCGCAGCTGCGCCGCAAGAGTTGCCGAGTCTGCCTGATAGCCGCTCCAAGAGGTACGGCCTACAAACCACATCGAAAGGTGCCCCCAACGTTGCTTACGCCGCTGTCGAAATGCCCTGGGAGGTTTGATCATCAATGAAAGCGTTCGTCGCACATGGTTTGAATGGTCCGGATTCACTGTCGATCGATGATGTGCCCGCACCCGGCGCGCTTGGGCCCGGGCAGATTCGAGTGAGCATGCGCGCCGCGTCGCTCAACTACCGCGATCTTCTCCTGTTGTCCGGCGCACTTCCCTCAAAGCGGGACCTGATCCCCTGCTCTGATGGAGCCGGCGAGGTAATCGAAATCGGGTCTGACGTTTGGCGCGTGAAGCCTGGCGATCGTGTGGCACTTACCTTTAACCCGGACTGGATCGGTGGCCCATGGCAAGCTTCTCCTGCAAGTGCTGGGCGAGGCGGTGCGGTCGACGGCGTAATGCGCGAGCAGTTGGTCGTCGATCAGCACGAGGCGGTGCCTCTGCCGCAGCATCTGAGCTTTGAGGAAGGTGCGACGTTGCCATTGGCGGGTGTGACTGCGTGGCGCGCGCTGTGCGGTGCTGCGCCGCTGCTGCCGGGCATGACTGTTCTGCTGCAGGGTGGCGGTGGCGTCTCGGTGTTTGCTCTTCAGTTCGCCAAGCTGTTCGGCGCGCGAGTCATCATCACGTCGTCCAGCCGGGAACGGTGTGCTCGCTTAAAGACCATGGGCGCCGATGAGACGGTCGACTACCGCGAGGTCCCTGAATGGAGCGCCGCCGTACGAAAGCTCACCGACGGCGTGGGCGTGGACCTTACGGTCGAGGTTGGCGGCGCAAAGACCATGGACCAATCGCTGGCATCGACGCGGGCAGGGGGGCTGCTCGCGCTGGTTGGCCTGCTGAGCGGTCGGGTCAACAGCGGTTCTCTGCTGGCCTTAACGCATCAAGTGGACGTCACTCAGGTCAGGGCTGGCAGTCGCCAGGATTTGGAGGCGATGAACCGTGCCGTCGCATTCCACAAGCTCCGGCCGGTGATCGACAGCCGTTACAGGTTTCAGCAGCTGCCCGATGCGCTGCGCCGCCTGCAAAGCGGTCAACATCTGGGCAAGATCGTGATCGGATTCGACTAGCGATCAGCGCCTCACGCCTGGTTCCATGCACCCAAGCTCAACGGGACGACAGGTGATTCGTCTTTCTCCCAGCTCAATGCGGTCAAGCCTGCGAGCGAATCTCCTTCGGCACACGTCTACTTTCCGTCACAACGGGAACGGAAAAGAACGAACTCATTTTCTTATACATAGGTTGCAGCCATGACTCAAACAGAAATTCGCGTCGGAATCGTCGGAGCCAACGCCGACGTAAGTTGGGCGAAAGTGTCGCACGTTCCGGCGATTAAAGGGCTGCCTGGCGCAAGGCTTGCAGCTGTGGCGACGCGCAATGAGCAAAGCGCGCGGCAAGCGGCTGAAGCTTTTGGTGCCGACCGCTGGTTTTCCGATCCCTACGCAATGATCCGCGATGACCGGATCGATGTCGTAACGGTCGCCGTGAATGTGCCCGCACATCGCGACCTCGTTCTGGCGGCGTTGGACGCGGGCAAAGCGGTCTACTGCGAAGCACCGCTTGGATGCACCGTCTCGGAGGCTGAAGAGATGGCGCGTGCGGTACGTTCGCAGCATACGGCGATCGGGTTGCAGGGCCAGCTGAATCCATCAGTGCGGCGTGCGGCTCAGTTACTTTCGTCGGGAAAGATTGGGCGGCCGCTCAACGCGAGAGTTGTCTCGACTACCGTGGGTTTCGGGCCGCAAATGCCTTCCACGCACGATCTTTTCAACAAAGCATCGTCTGGCGCCAATCTGCTTACTATCACCGGGGGGCATACACTCGATGTGGTGGAAGCGCTCCTTGGGCAGATCATCGAGGTAGACGCCCGGACGGAAATCGTGTGGCCCGCGGTCAAACTGACAGACACCGGCGAGGAGCGTATGCGTGAAACTGCTGATCACGTCGACGTTCTAGGAAAGACGCGTTCTGGCGCCGTCGTTACGGCGCACATTCACGGTGGCGCAGCGCCGGAGGATGCTCGCTTCAGCTTCGAAATCAAGGGATCGGAGGGATGGCTCAGCCTGACTAGCAACCACCCCTACGGCTTCCAGGCTGGAGATCTCGAACTCAGGTCAAACGTCGCATTCGAGGCGCCCGAGCAGGCCGCGGTCTCAGGTGGGTTCATGGGTGCCGCGATCAATGTGGGAACGGTCTACGCTCATCTCGTCCGCGATATTCGTGAGGGCACCTACAACACTCCCGGTTTTGAACACGCGGTTCACAACACCCGTCTCATCGAGGCTGTAAGGCGGGCTGCAGAACGAGGCGAGCGGCAGAGCCTGACAACCTGAGGCCTTGAACATCTGAGGCGCACTTGCTGATACTGGGTGGAATGCGCGGAGACGGCGCACATTCGTGCTTCGACATGCCGGGATGAGAGCGGTTCAGGAATCCGTTAATCTACCGGCTGGCCAGCGTTTTACGCAGCCGACCCGCCCCTGTTCAAGGAGAAACTCGATGTCACAAACGCTATACGATATTGCGCTGAAATCAATCGATGGTCGGGCGACGAGTCTCGCCGCCTACCGAGGCAAGGTATTGCTGGTGGTCAACGTCGCCTCCAGGTGCGGCCTTACCCCGCAATACAGCGGCCTGGAGAAACTGTATCAGGACAGACACGCACACGGCCTTGAAGTACTCGGATTCCCTGCCAACAACTTCAAAGGCCAGGAACCGGGCACCGATGACGAAATCGCATCTTTTTGTGCCACAAGCTACGACGTGCACTTCCCGCTCTTTTCAAAAGTTTCCGTGGTTGGCGAAGACCAGCATCCGCTGTATGCGCAGTTGGTCCAGGCGCAGCCGCGGGCGACCGGAGAGGGGCCATTTCGGGAGAGGCTCAAAGGGTATGGCGTGCATCCCAAGAATCACGCGGATGTGCTGTGGAACTTCGAGAAATTTCTTATCGGGCGCAACGGCGAAGTAGTCGGTCGCTTCTCGCCAGACGTAACGGCGGAAGATTCGCGTCTGCTTGCTGCCGTTGACGCGGAGTTGACCAAGACAGCCTGATAATTCATCGCTGCCGGGTCGGCAACCAGCGCTTGCGGCACGACTTCCCGCAAGAACTCGACAAATGTCCAGACCTTGGCATCGAGGTATTGCCGCGAGGGATATAGGACGTAGGCCGTCAGCTTCTGAAGGTGATAGCCCGGTAATACACGTACTAATGAGCCGCTGCGCAGGGCAGGTACCGCTGATGACATGGGCAGGGCGCCGACCCCTTTGCCCTCCCGCGGCGCGGCGGAGAGCGCGTGCGCAAGGTTCACGTGAAAGGCCGTCGGCGGAAGCTCGAACGCCTCCGCCTGATCGAGACGCAGAAGTCCTCCCTTATGGGCTAATCCCATTTCTCACGCAAACAGCGGATTGCTCTAACGGCGAAAGCCGTCTCCGATGGTACGCGCCGCCGGTTGTGCAGGCTCGCCTCTTTAGCTTCATTGAGTGAATCGATTCATTCCATGAAATATCAATTCGCCGTACTTGCCGCTTGCCATTCGCCATAGTACGTTGGGGTCTAACGCGACAGACTATAGGGAAAGGTTCTCTGAAGACCTTATGCGCCGACTGTTTTATATGTCGGTGCCGACAGCGTACCCGGGTCTACATTGTTGACCTGTTCGATCGAACTATTCACAGTTCGCTCGGAAGGCTCACTGCCAATGCGTCCTTGAGCGGCGTCGCGGAAAATGCGTCGCAATGGTCGGCATCCAGCCACCGGGACCCACGATTCACTTTTTTGCACTCGAGGCAGAGCGAATGATCGAACGAGAGGAGATGCTGGATACCGACGAAGGAACCATGGGCGTGTTCATAGTCCGCCCGGACGGCGATGGGCCCTTTCCGGCAGTGATTCAAATCATGGACGCATTGGGCATGCGCGAAGAGTTACGCGAACACGCGCGCCGCGTGGCTTCGTGGGGCTATTACGTCCTGTCGCCGGATCTTTTCTATCGATTCGGCCTCAAGGCGCCGCTTTCCACCGATGAAAATGGCATGAAAACGATCACGGGTGCAGTCAAAGCGTTGACGGACCAACGCGCAGTGAGCGATGTCAAGGCGGTGCTCGAGCTTGCGCAGCGGGACAATGCTGCATCGCTCAAAATGATTGGCATTTACGGCTACTGCATGGGCGGCAGGCTCGCACTCATACTCGCCGAGGCCCTTGGTCCGCACGTTGCCGCCAGTGCTTCCGTTCACCCCGGATGGATCAAGGATCAGCCCAAACCGCACCTCGCTCTCGATCACGTGCAGGCCGAGCTTTACTTCGGCATTGCGGACAGCGATCAGATGGCTACGCGAGAAGATATGGCGGCACTCGAGCGACGGCTGGATGCGCGCCGCATCCGATATCAACTCGAGTGGCATCCCGGAGCATTTCACGGATTCATGATGCCCAGTCGATCCGATGTTTATGACGCGGCTGCGGCCAATATCGTATGGCGTCGAATTCAAGCCCTCTTTGCACGGACGCTCGAAGCGGCTTAGCGGATCATGTTGAAGTCGCCTGATAACGCATGATGGCAGGTACCAGGTAGGTGACCAAAGTCCGTCGTTGCATGCACGCACCAAATAGCGTTGCCCTGCCTCTGTCTGGGCGATGCTGCGGGTGCTGCGGTTGAGCAGTCAGTCGGGTACGTAGATGCGTTTCGCCCGACCCATGCCTTCTTCGTCACGGACCTTGAACAAATCCGCTTCGGCCATCCATCGGCGCGTCCGACGAATAAGGCACGTCCTTTCATAAGCGAATGTATCTCGCACGCAAATAACGGAGTAGTGGTCATGGCCAACACGGTGGTTACGGTGAGTGTCTTCGGCGCTCAGGCTCAATCGATCCGGGCGCGCAATTTTTAGTCGACCCCGGGTGGTTACTTGGCCACTTACCTCAGACCTATAAATCGATTGCCCGATATGTTGGACAAATCTATGCCTTGATCAATTTCATCTGGTGAACCGAATTTTTAGGTTCATTAGATGAACCCAAGATTCAAAGAGGTTGATATACGCGTTTAGCCATAGTACGTTTGGGTCTAACGCGAGCGGCTACAGAGAATGGTGTCTTTCCGAGGCGTTGTGCGTCGCCAGCTTTCAATGTTGATACTGGCATCGTGCATTGCTGGCCCGGGTGTGGAGATCGGCACGGCAGTTTGATTGCGTATTTTCAGCGATGGATTCTAAAAACGTTTCGACTATGAACTGGAGGAGATCGATGGAGGCTATCGATGCCATTCAAACACGCGTCTCGGCGTCGAGGTTGGATGCGCCCGGCCCAGGCGAGGAGGATTTGTCGCTCATTCTGCGTTCGGGGATTCGTGCACCGGACCATGGACGCCTGACGCCTTGGCGTTTCGTCATTATCGAAGGTGCCGCCCGCGAGACGCTCGGCAACGCCATGGCGGAGTTGCGCAAGCGCAACTTCGCTGATGCGACCGACGAGAGCCTGGAATCAGAACGGGCGAAAGCTCGACGCGCGCCCATGATTATCGTTGTGGCGGCTCGCGTCGATCGGCAAAGCAAGGTTCCCGAAATTGAACAACTACTCGCGGCAGGCGCTTGTGCCCAAAACATTTGGCTGGCGGCTCATGCTCTCGGCTATGCGGGCATGTGGAAAACCGGAGACGCGGCGTACGACCCATCCGTGAAAAAGGCGATTGGCTTGTCCGAGGATGACCACGTTGTGGCGTTTCTCTACATCGGTTCGGCTGTGGCAAAAACGCCTGTCAGGCCATTGGAAGTAGAGCGATTCGTCACGCGATTGTAGTCGCACTCGAACTATCCAGAGAAACAAACAGGTGAAGGCGCCGATACCAGCGTTGCGGCAAAGCCAAAAATCATGAGGTGTAGAAATTATGGAAGTCGGAATTCTTTGCGTTCTTCAGAACTTCGAGAATCGGATGACGGATACCGAGCTCTATGAGACGGATATGGACATCCTCGTCAGTGCTGAGAAGCTCGGGTTCGATTCGGTCGCTGTCGTCGAACATCATTTTTCGAACTACGGGATGGCCCCGGACAACATGCAGATTTTGAGTTACGTGGCAGCCAAGACGTCGACCATCAAGTTGATGACCGGCGCAGTGATTCTTCCGTGGAACAACCCACTGCGGGTTGTCGAGAAAATGATCCTTCTGGATCATTTGAGCGGGGGGCGCGCACGGTTCGGCATGGGACGAGGGTTGGCGCGCCGCGAATATGAGACTTTCGGTATTCCGATGTCGGAGGCTCGGGACCGCTTTGAAGAGGCCGCACACATGATCCTCGAAGGGTTGGAGACGGGAATCGTCGAAGGCGAGGGTCCTTACTACAAGCAGATGCGTACAGAGGTGCGCCCGGGGCCGTTGAATAGCTTCAAGGATCGCCGGTATTGCGTGGCGATGTCCCCGGAGTCGATTCCGCTGGCCATCGACACCGGCTCGACCATGTTGTCGTTTGCGCAGAAGCCTTGGGCCGAGATGGCGCCACACTTCGATTTCTATCGAAAAGGGTATGCCGAGAAGTGGGACCGTCCGGCGCCCGCACCGATTTGCGTCGACTTTGTGTTTTGTGATGAAAGCGCCGAGCGAGCCGAAGAATTGGCCCGCGAGTACATCGCGAACTACTACAAGACCATCCTGGTTCACTACGAATTCGCCGGCGAACATTTCGACAAGAAGGTCTATGGCAAGTACGCGAAGGACGCCGAAGTCCTCCGGCAGGTTGGATATGATGCTGCCGCCAAAGCTTTCGTAGACGTCAACACTTGGGGGACACCGACCCAGATCCTCGAAAAGCTCGAGCAGCGCAAAAAGGAGATCGGCGACTTCGCCCTGACGATCGAGGTGAGCTATGGCGGCATGCCCAAGGGCGTAGCGCGTCAGAACATGGAGCTCTTTGCCAGGTCTGTATTACCGGAATTGCACAGCTGGCAATAGCGGCACTGGGGGTTTGGTCCTCTGCCGAGCGATCGATTCAAGATCGTCTCCCTGACAACGACCACGACCACCTATGCGCCACCAACATGATCGGCGAAACCGAGCCGACATCGTAGACGGCGGCGCGCAAACGGATCACGAGTTAAACGTGGAAACGCTGAGCGATAAAGTGAGGAAGTGGGCGGCTACTCGGCCGGACCTCGTTTTGGTCTGGGCGGGTGACGTCTCTGTAACAAGCCGACAGCTGGATAGTCGTGCCAACCAGGTGGCCAATGGGTTGCGGCAAGATGGCGTTGCTCGCGAGGGCAGGATTGCGATTCTTTCCAAGAACACGCCGGTTTTCCATGAGCTGCTTGTTGGTGCCGAGCGCGCTGAGGCTGTTCTGGTGTCGATCAATTACCGGCTTAGTGCGAGAGAGATCCTGTTCATTCTCGATGACGCAGGGGTGGAAGTTCTATTCGTCTCGTCTGAATTGGAGCCCGTTTTCCGTCAGATCGCTGCGTTCGCCAAGACGGTCAGGAAATGCATCATCATCGATGCAGCTCAAGGGTACGAGGTGTGGCGGCGCCCTCAGGATGACCGGGATCCGCATCGGCCCGTCGCCAGCGATGCTGTGTCGGTTCAAATGTACACATCCGGAACCACCGGTAGACCTAAGGGCGTGTTGTTGACCCATGCCAATATCGTCGCTGCGCTATCGAGCGCGGCCGCTGCCTGGGGCCCTTGGCACACTCGCGACGTCCTGTTGGTCACAATGCCGCAGTACCACATCGGGGCGAGCATCTGGGGAATGATGGGTCTGTGGCTCGGCGTGCCTGGGGTCTTGATGCGCGAATTCGTTCCAGGCGAGGCCCTGCGGCTCATCCAGATACATCGCGCCACGAAGGCGCAGCTGGCTGCCGTGATGATGCGCATGATGCTTGACGATCCTGCAATGACCGAAGTCGATCTGTCTTCTCTCGAGCTGATCATCTATGGTGCGTCGCCCGCACCACTGGAACTGATCCGGCGCGCGCGCGAAGAGTTCGGTTGCGGCATCGGGCAAGGTTACGGCATGACAGAAGTCGCCGGGTCGTTGACATATCTTGCGCCGCGCGACCACGAAGAGGAAATCGGCGAACGGTTGAAGTCGGCGGGGCGCCCCGTGGAAGGCGTCGAGATCAGGATCGTCGATCCGCAGGGCGCCCCGCTGCCTGAAGGTTCGATCGGGGAAGTGGTTTGCCGGTCCGCGCAGGTTACGCCTGGTTATTGGAGGCTGCCGGATGCCACTGCGCAGTGTTTGCGCGACGGATGGTTTCATACCGGCGACCTGGGTCGTATCGACTCCGACGGCTATCTGTATATCTGCGATCGCCTGAAGGACATGATCGTTTCTGGGGGCGAGAACATCTATCCGGCGGAGGTCGAAGCCGTATTGAGCGCTCATCCGGCCGTCCAGGAGGTTGCAGTATTCGGCGTGCCCGATCAGCGCTGGGGGGAATCGCCCATGGCCGTCGTGGTGCTCAACACGGATGCCACCGCGTCGCCCGAAGGCCTCATCGAGTTCGTACGTGCACGCCTCGCCCGCTACAAGGCCCCTCGATCCATCGAATTTGTGGCTTCGCTCCCGCGCAACGCATCAGGAAAGGTGTTAAAGCGTGAGTTGAGAAAAGCGTACTCGACTGGCAGATAAGAAGTTAGGAGACAAGCAATGACTGATGCATATCAAGCGACGCGGGAAATGCTTGATCGCGAAGCGATTCGAGATCTCGTCGTCTGTTATTACGACGCGGTGTGGAGGGACGACATCGAAACGATTGTCGGCCTCTTTATTGAGCACGGCAGCATCGAGGTCCTCAATGGCCCCCTGGCCGGGCAAGACGTCTGTGGTCACGAACAGCTGCGCGCCTTCTATACGGCCGGCATCTCAAAGATGAGCCCGCGCCCTTTTGGTCATAACCACCTCGTGGAACTGCTCGACGAGGGCCGCGCCAGCGGCCGCTCTTATGTCGAATTGCGAAACTCGAAGGACTATTCCTGGATAAGCGCTGTCGTCTACACCGACAGGTATGTCAAGGTGGGTTCAAGCTGGAAGTTTTTGAAGCGGTGCGCCGAAATGAAGTATGTCGGCTAGGACTGTCTTCTTGCGAAGAAGTTGATCGTCCGGTCGCCGGACTATTACACAATCGACGAAGAACGCGACCAACGAAGCTGAATTCGGTTAGCCATCGAGTTCGACCTTGTCCGTTGACGGTCGTTCGCGAGCCGCTTGCGAACCATGATCATTGAATCCGTACATAACGCAGGTCTTGCATGAACTACACGAAATACGAAGCGCTCGAAGTAGTACGTCGTGGCAACGTTTTGCATATCACGTTGAATCGCCCCGACGCGCTCAATGCGATCGATCGCCAGAGTTTGACTGAGCTATCCACGGTGTTCATCGAAGCATCGATGGACGCCGAGGCGGACGTAGTCGTGCTGACTGGTGCAGGTCGGGCGTTTTCCGCGGGAGGCGACTGGAACTGGATGCTGGAACAGATTCGTGAACCGGACCAGTTCTACGAAGGTTTGGTCAACGCTAAGCGGATGCTTTACAGCGTCATCGATTGCGAGAAGCCCATCGTCTGCCGTCTGAACGGCGACGCCGTTGGCATGGGCTGTACGCTTGCTTTGGCTTGCGACTTCGTCATCGCCGATGATCGTGCTCGCCTCGCTGATCCCCATGTGCGTGTCGGCCTTGTGACGGGAGACGGCGGGGCAACGCTTTGGTCATGCTTCGTCGGCCATATGCGGGCAAAGAAATATCTGTTGACGGGCGACTTCATCGAAGCCGGGAAAGCGGAAGAGATCGGGCTCATCACCGCCGCGGTTCCAGCGGACGAACTCGATGTGTGCGTTGGCTCTTTGGTCAAAAAATTGGCCAGCGGTCCCACGCGCGCGGTGGCCTGGAGCAAGGCGGTCATCAATATCGGCCTGCGACAAGCCTTGTCCGCGTCGCTGGATGCCGCGCTTTCGTATGAGGCGCTGTCCAATCAGACGGCCGACCACAAGGCAGCCGTCGAAGCGTTCCTAAAGGGAGAGAAGCCTGCCTTTGCGAGCGCCGCCCGGTTCGCAGGATGACAACGCCATCGTATCCAAAGGAGTCGCCATGGATTTTGTCGATTCCCCCGAGCAGGCAGAATTTCGGGCCGAAGCACGTGCGTGGCTTGCCGGGAACGCGCCGCAAGATCTCTATGAGGTCCTGAGATCGGCGAGCTTCGGTGATGCCATTCTCGAGTCGCCCGAAATGATCTCGGCATCGAAAGCGTGGCAGAGAAAAAAACAGGCTGCCGGCTGGGCGTGCATTCAGTGGCCCCGCGAATACGGCGGACGCAACGCTACGCCGATCGAGCAGGTGATCTGGCATGAAGAGGAGGGCGTCTATGGCCTGCTGAACAAGATTGTGATGACCGGGCATGGTATCTGTGCGCCTACGCTCATCTCCTGGGCCACCGAAGAGCAGAAGCGGCGATTCCTGCCCAAGCTTGCCTCCGGTGAGGAAATCTGGTGCCAGTTGTTTTCGGAGCCGGCGGCCGGCTCGGACCTGGCGGGGTTGATCACTCGGGCCGAGCGGCGTGAGGGCGGTTGGCTGATCAACGGGCAGAAGGTTTGGACCAGCCATCTGCACTATGCCGACTACGCCATTCTCCTCGCACGAACCGATTCTTCCGTCCCCAAGCACGAAGGGTTGACGATGTTCTTTCTGGCCGTCGATACACCGGGGCTTTCTCACCGGCCAATCAAACAGATTACGGGGCAATCCGGATTCAACGAGGTCTTCCTGACCGACGTCTTTATTCCGGACAGTCAGCGGCTCGGAGCCGTTGGGCAAGGCTGGAAGGTGGCATTGACCACGCTCATGAACGAACGTCTCACCGTCGGCAACGGGGGCATGCCCACCGGATTCAAGGAACTGTTCTCATACTGCTGCACGGCGGAATGGGGTGGTGAGGGGAAGGCAATTGACGATCCGTGGGTACGCTCGAAGCTCGCGAGCTGGGCGGTTCGCACGAGCGGTTTGAGGCACACCGCGTCGCGCAGCATTTCCGCACTCTGCAAGGGCCTGCCTCCCGGTCCGGAGGGGTCGATCGGCAAACTGGTCGCCGGCACGACGATGCAGGAAATCGCGATGTTCGCGATCGATCTGCAGAACGAGGCAGGCCTGATACAGGGGAAGCAGGCGTCGGCTGGCGGTCGCTTTCAAGCCATGCTGCTGCGCTCGGCCGGCACCCGCATCGAAGGAGGAGCGGACGAAATCCTGCGCGGCATTATTGCCGAGCGGGTTCTGGGGCTGCCTCCCGATGTTCGGGCTGATAAAGGCATTCCGTTCAACAAGATTCCACGGGCCGATAGGTCTATTTACGTATGAACGCGATCACGGCGAAATTCGAACAGATCATCGTTGCTGCGCACGATGGCGTGGGAACGATCACGCTCAACAATCCAGCTCTTAAAAACGCGGCAACGCCTGCAATGGTGCGCGAAATCATTGCCGCGCTCGATGCTTTCGAGGCGCCGGACTCCGGGGTTCGTTGCGTGGTCCTGAGCGGATCGGGCAACGCATTCTGTTCGGGTGGGAGCCTGCGTCCCGGTGATAGCGAAAACACCGGGCCGGCCGACGCAGGTTACACGCTAGAGGCAACGCACAATCCGTTGATCCTGCGCCTGCGCGGCTTGATGGTGCCGGTCATTACGGGTGTCAACGGAGCCGCGGTCGGCTTCGGAGCCAGTCTCGCCCTGATGGGCGACCTGGTATTGGCCGCAAGTAGCGCATTCTTTCTTCACGGCTTCCGGAACGTTGGATTGATTCCGGATGGTGGTGCCACCTGGATGCTGCCGCGGGTAATCGGTCGGGCTCGGGCCATGGAGATGTCACTGCTCGGCGAGCGTTTGTCTGCCGCTCAGGCGTTCGAATGGGGCCTCGTCAACCGCGTATACGAAGACGATGAGCTGATCGCTCATGTGCAGCATGTTGCCGCTTCGATTGCGACCGGACCCACGCGTTCATTCGCGATCACGCGTCAGCTGTACTGGGACGGGGCCGAGCGTTGCTTCGAGGAGCAACTCGCCGCAGAGCGGCATGCGCAAAGGGCGGCGGGTGCGACCGAGGATTATCAGGAAGGCTTGGCGGCTTTTCGGCAACGCCGCGCGCCGGTCTTCAAGGGCAGATAGTGCGCGCCGACATTCAATTACGCCCTTAGAAGCATTGCGACCTGATCATCGCAGAACGATGATGATTTAATAAAAGAGGACTACGAATTAGGCTGATTTTATCGGAGGAGAGAAAGAATGGTAAAAGCAATGGCTCTTTGGCGTTAGGGGATCTTTGAGGGCGTGAGGTTTACACATAGGTTCAAAGCGTCTTGACGTTTCATACTCGGACGCGTGAGCTGAGTGTGCCTGTCCGCGCGCTCGGCATTTCTGATTGACGTCATTCGGATGGCGATGTCTTTAATCCAAAAGTGTTTTGGAGGTGAAGTGAGATGAAAATCAAATATGGTGTGGTTAGTTCCGATTCTCACGGGCAGATACATAAAGATGCCTTCACTCAGCGTATGTCGAAGGCGAAGTTCGGCGACCGGATTCCGCAGCTCGTCGAGACGAGCGATAAGGCGCACATGTCAGACCCGGTCGATCGGGTGGTCGAGCGCTGGCGCGTCAACGGGATGATCGTTGAGAAGCGCGGCGTGTCGAACTGCGCGGCGTATATGAACGATCCCATGCGCGCGACGTTCCCGCAGCACTGGGAAGAGGTGCCGAAGGCCATCTATGATCCGATTGAGCGTCTCAAGGTACTGGCTACCGATGGAATCGACGGCGAGGTTCTCTACCCGAATCCACCGATCCAGAACGCGACGTTCTTTCAGGGTGACGCGGAGTTCGAGTTGGCTTGTGTCCAGGCCTACAACGATGCCATGTACGAAGAATGGTACCAGGTCAGCAAGAACTTCATTCCCCTGGCGCTCACCCCTTATCTGGGCGGTCTCGACGTGACCATCGCAGAGGTCCGCCGGGTGGCGAAGATGGGCTACAAGGGGATCCTCATCGTAGCCGAACCGGGCGAGGTGGTCGGCAAGACGCGTGGTTGGAGCGCGAGCTCCAGCTGGGGAATCGACAACGACAACCTGAACTACAAGTTGCCGGCGTTCGCCGATCCGCATTGGTGGCCATTCTGGGAGACGTGCCAGGAATTGGACATGCCGGTTCACTGGCACGCCAATGCCGCACTTTCATTTGGCACGTCGATGTGGAAAGGTTATGCGCGCCCACAAGCCTGGGTGGCCACGGCGCCTTCCTCGTGGTCGGCCCTTTCGCAGTTCATGCCGAATCTCGTTTTCAGCGGCGTGCTCGAACGTTTCCCAAAGCTCAAGTGGGTCCTCGCGGAGTCTGGCATTGGCTGGTTTAACTACACCCTCGAATCCTTGGATCACGAATGGGAGCGCCGTTCGCTCTGGAAGCACGGTATCAAGAATCGGCCTAGCGAACGGCTAAAAGAACAGGTTCACCTCTCTTCCTGGTTCGAGGCTGAGGGCGTGAAGGCGGTACAGATCGACAAGTCGCATCTCATGTGGCAGTCGGACTTTCCGCACAACCCGTCGACCTTTCCGGTTTCCCAGCAGGTTATCGACCGATCGTTTAGGGACATTCCGAAAGAGACCCGTGACCGCGTTCTCTACAAGAATGTATTGGATCTCTATAAGGAAGAAGAAACCCGGTAGCCGGGCTTCTGCGTATTCGACATTGAACGGTTGTGGAGGAGGTGGGGATAATGTCTTTTCAAGTCATCAGTACAAACGAGCACGTGATCGAAGCGCCGGATGTATGGACGCCGCGTATGTCCAAGGCTCAGTGGGGCGATCGGATACCGCATATTCGTATCAAGGACGACGGGACCGAAGTGTGGATGATTGACGGCGTGGAGGTCCCGCTACTCGGATCGGGTTCAGCAGCAGCGTGCATGCCCGATCGCTCGGACGAACCGACCAGATGGCGCGACGTACCGTCCGTCGTCACCAACGTCACGGAACGCGCAGCCTCGATGGAGGCACAGGGTGTTGGATATGCCGTGCTCTATCCGTCCGTCGCCGGCATCGGCGGCGAGACGTTCGGAAGAATTGAGGATCCGGAACTCGAACTGGCCTGCGTTCAGGCCTACAACGACTGGCTCATCGACGAGTGGGGGGGCAATCCGAAGTTCATCCCGCAATGCATTTTGCCGTTGTCCTCGTTCGAGGCCATGCGCGGCGAGCTCATCCGTTCGGTCGAGAAAGGCCACAGGGGCGTCATTTTTCCCGGCATCCCGGACCAGGTCCGCAAGGGCGCGCCCCACATCAACGACTCAGGTTACGACGCTGTCTGGAAGGCATGTGAGGAACTAGGCGTTCCCGTGTGCTTCCACTCCGGCATCGTGCCCTCGATGGAGCTGACGCCGTACGGTGGCTACGCTCCGGCGGTGGCGGCTGCGTTCCGTGCAATTGCGCGCCCCGTGACTGGTGCGGCGATGCTGTCCAACTTTGTCATTTCGAGAGTTTTCGAGCGCTTCCCCGGGCTGAAGGTGGTGTTCGCCGAGAGTGCGATGGGACTGACGTCGTTCACCATTGAAGGCGGCGACTACGGCTTCGGCATGTGGCGCCTCGATGAGCGCTACAGCTATAAGGCCAGGCCGTCGGATCTCTTCCGTAGCAACTGCTTTGTCGTGGGCTGGTACGACCGCGTGAACCTGAAGCAAGTGACGGAATATCTGGGTTCGGACTCGTTGCTATGGACGACGAAGTTCCCGCTCGGGACATCTTCATGGCCCGACGTTCAGAAGCAGGTTGAATCGTCTTTCGCCGCGATTTCGGAGGCGGACAGGGCCAGGGTACTGTGGTCCAATGCCGCTAAGCTATACAAGATAAATTGACTTGGGGTGTTGAGATGGAAGACAACTTAGAGATCGTGCGAGTAAAAGTTCAGCCCCTGACGCGGGACGGAATGAAGCCTTACGGGGACGTGCTGGATCGCGACCATCCGATATTTCCACAGGTCGATGCCGGACATGGCGCGGTGGCAATGGAAATCAACACGCTGGAGCACAACAGCAGTGTCAGGCAGACGCTGGATCAGATGGCGATCCACGGCACTTACACGCAGAGTTTCATTGTGCTCAAGGGTTCGATGATCATGGTGTATGCGCCAGCCCCCTCCGATTTGACTGGCGAAGTCGAGAAGATGGAATTCGATTACAGCCGCGTTGGCGCCTTTGTGTTGGCAGAGGGCGATGTTGCACACATCAACCGAGGCGTGTGGCATGGCGCTTATGTCTTGAGCGGTGGCTGCACGTTCGTCAATGTGACACGCAAGGACCCCGGTGAGGGGACGACTAATGTGGTGGAAGTCGATGATGAGAAGCTCAAGTACAGCAGAGAATACATCGAGCTGGTGAATCTTCGTCGACGCGACAGGAAGCAACTCGTCCTTGAACTGTGACGCGGGTCAGTGACCGAGCAAGGGCTCGCTGGTCGCGTCACAGTACCTCTCGAGACTTGCGGCCCTGGGTTTGCGGGCGCTTTTCTGTTGTGCTCCATTCGCCAGGGATACGACGATGGCGGCGACTGCCTGCCGACGCCGCAGACTATTTGACAACTTTGGAGGAGATATGGCTCATGCGCGAGACGCACGGCAGCTCGGCCGTGGTTTTTACTGGCAGGAGATTAAGGCGGGAGATCGCTTTCGCACTTATCGGCGAACGGTGACCGAGAGCGACCTCGTGAACTTCATCTCGGCAACGGGCATGCTGGAGGCGATCTTCATCGATGCGCAGTACGAGCACGGCGCGATGCGTGGAAGACCCGTGCCTGCCGCATTGACTAGCGGATTGATCGAAGGCCTGCTGTTCCAGACGATGGTGCAGGGAACCGGCCTTGCGTTGCTCGAGTTTTCGCTGAAGACGCATGGGCCGGTGGTGGTCAACGATACGATTTACGGCGTTGTGGAAGTCGAAGAGGTGAAACCCACGTCAAAGAACAATCGAGCCGTTGTGACGAGCCGCGTCGAAGTGTTCAACCAGCGCGACGAACTGGTACTGAGCTACAGCGTGAAGCGCTTGCTGGCTGGCCAGCCGCAATGACGGTACGAACGCATGGCGATTCGATGGATTTGACATTCATGCACACGGGCGTAGCACGATGATCGATCGGTTTTCTCTTACCCGCATTCCCGCCGAGGATGAAGCGCTGCGCGCGCCAGTGCGAAGCTTCCTACGTAACGCACTCGGGGCGCTTGCGCCTGCGACGCGCGCGCGGTCATGGCTGGGATTCGATGCCGGTTTCAGCCGGGCGATGGCGGAGCAGGGCTGGATTGGGTTGACCTTGCCCAAACCTTACGGCGGCGGTGGACGAAGTCCATTTGCCCGCTTCGTGCTCGTTGAGGAGCTGCTGGCGGTCGGTGCGCCAGTTTCGGCGCATTGGATAGCGGACCGCCAGAGTGGGCCTCTGATTGCCCGATACGGCACTCACGAGCAGAAAGCGTTTTATTTGCCGAAAATCTGCGCTGCGCAAGCCTTCTTTTGCATTGGCATGAGCGAGCCCAATGCGGGCTCGGACCTTGCGAGCATTCGCACGCGGGCTGCGCAAACTGCGAATGGATGGCGCCTCACCGGGCGGAAGATCTGGACGACCAATGCAGAAAAGTCGCATTACATGATCGCCCTGGTTCGCACTTCGGGCACTCCGGAGGATCGGCATCGCGGCCTGTCGCAAGTTATCGTCGACCTTTCGTTACCGGGAGTCAGTATCGCTCCTATCGAGGACATTGCGGGGGATCGACATTTTTCCGAAGTCACGTTCGATGACGTCGAGTTGCGTCACGATGCGCTGATTGGCACGGAAGGCGCCGGCTGGGAGCAGGTCACCGCCGAGCTGGCATTCGAGCGAAGCGGCCCGGAGCGAATCTATTCGAGCGTCATCTTGCTCGAGGAATGGCTGCTTGCATTACAGGCTGCAAAGCGTGCGGGCCAAGACGTCTCACGGAGTGAGCGTAGTGCGCTCGGTGCGCTGATCGCGGAACTTGCCACATTGCGTGAGCTGTCGCTGTCGATCACCGGCCGGCTTGCGAAAGGCGAGAGTCCGGCTATCGAAGCCGCTCTTGTGAAGGACCTAGGCACGAGCTTTGAACAATCGATACCGACAGTCATTGGCGATCTGCTCGGCACGCGTCCGCTGCAGGGTATCGAGTCGAGTCTCGCGGACGCACTCGCTTACGTGACGAAGATCGCCCCATCATATTCGCTGCGCGGCGGCACGCGCGAAATCTTGCGCGGCATGATTGCTCGCGGGCTTGGACTTCGCTGAGAGGAGAGACGGATGGATGACATGCTGACCGCCTCTATTGAGCCGGTACTCGAAGAGCGGTGCACGCCGGCACTGGTGCGCGAAATGCTCGGCGCTGGCGCGGATAACGCGCGACGCGACTTATGGCAGGCGTTGGACGAGCTGGGCTTTCTCGATGCGCTGGTGCCGGAGTCGGCCGGTGGATCGGGCGTCTCACTCGATGAGTGCGCAGGTGTGCTATTTGCGTTCGGCCGTCATGCGATGCCGCTGCCCGCTGCACACACGATGATCGCTCGTCGGCTGCTCGCGGCTGCTTCGATGGCGCTCCCCTGCGGTCCGATTGCGTTTGCCGTACTAGATGGTTCAGCGTCCAATACGGCATTTGTCCCGTTTGGTCTCGCTTGCGAATCGGTTCTTGTCGAGATGAGCGACGGATTTAGGCTTATCGACATCGATGACGCAACTGTCCAGCCGCGCACTGAGTGGGGTGGACTTGACGCGACAGTTGTATTCCCTGCTGGCGTTGGGAAACATATGGGCGCGGTGTGCGCGGGCAAGGAACCGAACACGGGCGTCCTGCTCGGGCTCGGTGCACTGGTCACTGCGGCCTTCATGGTCGGCGCCATGACCCGCGTACTCGAGATGACCGTTGATTACGTGAGCGATCGTCAGCAGTTTGGGCGGTCGATCGGAAAATTTCAGGTGGTTCAGCATAACCTGAGCGTGATGGCCGAGCACGTAGCGGCCGCGCAGATCGCCGTGCAGAGCGGCTGTGCATCGGAGTCGTCGTTACGTCGTGCGATTGCGAAAGCGCGAGCGAGTCGCGCCGCGCCGCTTGTCGCGAATACCGCCCACTCGCTGACAGGTGCAATGGGAATCACCGCTGAATACGATCTGCAGCTCTATACGCGAGCTCTGCATTCTCAGCGCTTGCAGTTTGGGTCCGAGGCTTACTGGGACGAGATAGTTGGCACGTACGCGCTAGAGAATTGGTCATCGGCCGTGCCAAGTATCGTCGACCTGACGAGTCTAGCGGCGAGCGGGGCCACCTGAGCGGAATTCGCATCAGGTGGCGAGGACAGCACCCACCATCATATATATCCATGGCAAAAGTCATTGTTTCAGTCAAGAGAGTGGTCGACTACAACGTGAAAGTTCGAGTGAAGTCGGACGGAACGGGTGTCGACGTTGCGAATGTAAAGATGGCGATGAATCCGTTTGACGAGATCGCGGTGGAAGAAGCGGTGCGTCTGAAGGAAGCGGGCTTGGTGACGGAGGCAATCGCCGTGTCGGCAGGTGTTGCGCAAGTGCAAGAGACGCTGCGCACGGCGCTCGCGATCGGCGCGGACCGCGCGATCCTGATCGAATCGAACGAAGAGTTGGAGCCGCTGGCAGTCGCCAAGCTCCTAAAGGCGCTCGTCGACAAGGAGCAGCCGCAACTGGTGATCCTCGGCAAGCAGGCCGTAGACGACGATTCGAACCAGACCGGCCAGATGCTGGCCGCGCTCGCGAATCTGCCACAGGCCACGTTCGCCTCAAAGGTTACGATCGCCGACGGCAAGGCGACGGTAGCGCGCGAAGTGGACGGCGGCGCGGAAACGCTCTCGCTCACGCTGCCCGCAGTGGTCACCACCGACCTGCGCCTCAATGAGCCGCGCTACGTGACACTGCCCAATATGATGAAGGCGAAGAAGAAGCCGCTTGAGACGCTGAAGCCGGAGGACCTCGGCGTCGATGTGACGCCACGGCTGAAGACGCTGAAGGTCACGGAGCCGCGCAAGCGCGCTGCCGGTGTGATCGTGCCCGATGTGGGGACGCTCATCGAAAAGCTGAGAACCGAGGCCAAGGTGCCGTGAGGGGACAACGAACATGACAATTCTGGTAATTGCCGAACACGACAACACGTCGATCAAGGACGCGACGCGCAACACGGTGGCGGCGGCAGCGCTTATCGCGAGTTTTGTGTCGCAGGATATTCAAGTGCTGGTGGCAGGTCACCACGCTGAGGGCGCGGCGCAAGCCGCGGCGAAGATTGCAGGCGTCGCGAAGGTCCTACTCGCCGATGCACCACAGCTCGAGGCCGGTCTGGCGGAAAACGTCGAGGCGACGGTGCTGTCGCTTGTGCAAAACCCGGCGAAAAACTATTCGTACATCCTCGTTCCTGCTACCGCCCACGGCAAGAACGTCGCGCCGCGCATTGCGGCGAAGCTCGACGTCGCGCAGATCAGCGATATCACCGCGGTGGTTTCCGCGGACACGTTCGAGCGCCCGATCTACGCGGGCAATGCGATTGCGACGGTGCAGTCGAGCGATGCGATCAGAGTGATGACGGTCCGGGCGACGGCCTTCGATGCGGTGTTGGCAGAGGGCGGCAGTGCAGCGATCGAGAAGATCGAAGCGGCGGCCGACCGCGGCATCTCGCAGTTCGTGAGCCGGGAGGTAACGAAGCTCGCTCGTCCCGAGCTCACGAGCGCGCAAACGATCGTGTCGGGCGGTCGGGGCCTCGGCAGCGGCGAGAACTTCGCGCTCGTACTCGAGCCTTTGGCGGACAAGCTCGGCGCGGCGCTGGGTGCCTCGCGCGCGGCGGTGGATGCGGGCTTCGTGCCGAACGACTATCAGGTGGGCCAGACGGGCAAGATCGTGGCGCCGCAGCTGTATGTGGCAGTCGGCATCTCGGGTGCGATTCAGCACCTCGCAGGGATGAAGGACTCGAAGGTGATCGTAGCGATCAACAAGGATCCGGAAGCACCGATCTTCAGCGTGGCCGACTATGGACTTGTCGGGGATCTGTTCACGTTCGTACCGGAACTCGTCGCCGAGCTTTAATGTCGGTGGCAGCGGGTCAACACCACTTGTTCGAATACATCAAAGCATTTTATAACGATAATCGTCGTCATTCGTCGCTCGAGTTTGCTTCGCCGGCTCGGTACGGCAAGACCGGATCAAAGCACAGCGAACGGACGACGTAAAATAGGGTGGACTTGAGTTACCCGGTGCGCTGATCTGATCCGACTCGGAGTTAAAAGTGACTTCTTTCAATCCAGTGATCGCTCTCGAACGGGGGTTGGCGGTTCTGACAGTTGTGAACAGACTGCAAAGAGCCAAGGTTGCGGAGGTCCGCGCTCAAACGGGCCTGGACAAAGCAACGGTCATACGTATGCTCGAAACGCTGATTCACGCTGGCTACGTTGTCAAGGACTCGAAGGAGTCGGCCTACTTTCCCAGCGCACGAACCATGCAGCTGAGCTGCGGCTTCAATCTTCCACAACGCATAGCCGAGACCGCGGGTCCCGTCCACTCTCAGTTCCATCGTGCCGTCGGCTGGCCATCGGTCCTGACTATTCGTGATGGCGACTCAATGATCACGATCCATTCCAGTAACGAGGATGGGGTCCTGCAGCTCAATCGTCCCAGCGGGTTCCGTGCGCCGATGCTGATGACGTGCCTTGGCCGGGCATATCTGGCGTATTGCAACGATCAGGAACAGGATCGAATCATCGCGTCGCTTGCGGATATACCAGGCACAGACACTGAACTCGCTCGTGAGCCGTCCAAGCTGAAGGCTCTCCTGGCAAAGATCCGCGCTCAAGGATACGCGGTCAACGATCGAGGATACGGAGAGCGCATGCAACACAACCTGTGGGCTCTGGGCGTTCCTGTTAAAGACAGCAACAACGTCTATGCATCTCTTGCTCTGATCATACCGGGGAACCTTTTTACCCGTAAGGCCGGAATTCACAAGTATCTGCTCACGATGCAAAAGGTAGCCGAGAAACTGGCTGCGATATTTTCAGAGCAGGGATTCAATATGGCGGCTGTTGAGTTGTATAAGACATCGAGCAAAAGAGGTGGGACGCGCAGACTGCCCGATGCACAATCGCTTCCCGGCGTAATCGGCCCGCTGTAAACAGTTCGTTTCCGGGGCCGCTCGTGTCACCATATCGCGTTGGCGGCAACCCTTTGGGCGGTCCCGCAAGTCCTCCGCAACACCGCGCATGTATCTGCTCTTATTGAGGGGCTCTGCTCAATGCTTTCCAAACTGCTTTTGTGGCAACTCTTAAGGCATCCCAACCGGTCTCATTGTCGCCGCGCCGGCGGATAAAGACGACGAGACCATGCAGGTGCGAGACGATGAGCTCTGCGCGCAACGCGCATTCACCGGATGGAAGTGACGGGTTGAGCTCAGCAATAAGACCCGAAAACATATCGATGAGTTCGCTTTGGTTCCCGGCCATCAGCTCGTTCACGAAAGGCTCATGCTCGGCCAGGCTCCAGCAATGAAGCGCAAAGGCACCCGCGTGTCGCTCGGGACCTGTTAGCAGCTCGAATACTTGATCGACGATGCGCTCGAGGCGGTCCTCGGGCGATCGAGCATTGTCTCTTGCCAACTCCCGGTACTCAGCGATGTAGCGGCGAGCCAGTTCCTGGATGGCGCTTCTTAATAGCTCCTCACGCGTGCCGAAGTAATGCTGAAGCGTCCTCAACCGAATCCCTGCGTCGTTCGCAATGCGGCGTTGCGTGAAACCGACGTAGCCTTCCGTGGCAAATACGCTGATCGCCACCTCCAGAATTTCGGGGACGCGTGTGGTGCGATTACCGCGACGTTTGGGCTCAGGAGCAGGATGAGCCCCTCGAATTTCGTCAGATGTCAACTTCAGATCTTTCATCGCAGCTCATCAATGCGGGGTCGCTTCTGGTGGATTTCGGCCTACAACTGCCGAAATTATAAGTCATGTGACTCAAAAATGTTAGTCGTTGATCCTCATCATGTAACCAGATACCGACACAAGATGCCGCGAAAGCAGCTGTATAGCGGGTTTACCCCTAGCAATCTTCGATTGTGTGTTAGTCAAGCAACCACTAATATTTAGTCAAGAGACACATTTATGCTTGGTCGTAGGTACAGGGCTCGGTCGACGACACGGACAGTCCAGCGAGCGATCCCGGGAATGGGGCATCAGGAGGCGGAAATGAGTGCGGGCGGACAGTCGTTGCGTTGGCTCATCGACAAATGGTTTGGTCTCGCGGCGGGAAACGCCTATCGGCTTACGCGATCCCCGTGCGCGGAGTCGTCTTCATGCCGCTATGTCTGCCTGGAGGCAATTCGGACGGGCTGCGCGTTAAAAATCTTCTTCTTCCGCCACGAAGACCGCTCGTGGAGCGTCTTTCCTCCCGCGCCCAAGAGACCGACGCTCACTTTGGACTAAGCGGGCTTCAAAGGACAACAGCAGGCATTGTGGCCTGGCAATCGAAATCGATGCCACGCGACCGCGGGGCGCAGCTTGAGCGCTCGACGTGATTTGCCGAGGCTGCCCACATTCAGGAGGAGGTGACCTATGGACATTCTGAAAATAGCCATTGCCTCGGGGATGCACGTCACGCTTGATGGCCGTATTGGCACGCAGGAATACCGGAGCGTGCACGGCTCATTGCAGGCGTTGCGACGCTTCGCTGAGGCGGTACTGATCACGGCCCCAATCGTTGCTAAACGCCCGGAAATGACCGAAGCGGAGGGCAAAGCCGATTCGTCGAACAGCCAGGGATGTGAGGCCCAACGATGATTGCCGGCGTTATGAGCTATCGCAGCCCGTGCAGCAGGTCGGGGCAGTGTGCTGCACGCGTTGGCGTTCACATCGGGCGCAGACGAGGTGGGCACGGCAATCGCACCGGTGCGCAAGCTGTCGGTTCGCGAAGCACGGCGATCCGGATGAAGACCTGCCCGAATCGGAGGCCCCGCGAGCACAGGAGCCGGAAGCTGGGGAAAGCGCCATGAACCCTCGCCACGCTTCTTTTGCGCTCTTCCGAGCCATCGATGCTGCGCCGCGAGTTGCATGAGAACAGCGTATAGACATGCGTCGGAACAACAAGGCCGCGGAGGCGCAGTCGGCAGCGTTCTTTTATCGTCATCGGGACGGCAATCGACGCGCCACCTGATCGAGAGCGCCGTGCGGGTACAAGTTCGGGTATGGAGGAGAAAAGGACGTGAAGACGGATTCAATCGAAACTGCAATTGCCGCAGTCGCGGCGGGCCGGATGGTCGTTGTCGTGGATGACGAAAACCGTGAGAACGAAGGCGATCTGATTATGGCTGCGCAGGCTGCCACAGAGGCGAACCTTGCCTTCATGGTGCGTCACACGAGCGGAGTGCTTTGTGTGTCGCTGCCGGGAGAACGTTTGGACGCACTTTCGCTTCCGTTGATGGTGGCGAGCAATAGCGATTCAATGAGTACCGCATTCACGGTGAGCACGGACTACCGCATTGGCACAACGACCGGGATTTCAGCGGCCGACCGGGCCATCACCGTTAGGGCGCTTGTCGACGAAAAGGCCATCGCCGGCGATTTTAGCCGGCCGGGGCACATTTTCCCGTTGCGGGCAGCTCGCGGAGGCGTATTGCGACGTGCGGGACATACAGAAGCGGGGGTTGACCTCACGCGACTCGCGGGGATGGCGCCGGGCGGCTTGCTGGCTGAGATCGTCAATGACGATGGAACCATGGCGCGGTTGCCGCAATTGATGGAGTTCGCGCACATGCACTCGCTGCCCATTATCACGATCAAGGATCTCATTGCGTATCGTCGTAGGCGGGAGCGCATCGTCGAGCGCATGTCGGCGGCGCGTTTGCCCACCCGATATGGCGTGTTTACGGTATATGGGTACAGAGAAACCATTTCGGGGGAAGAACATGTTGCGCTTGTCATGGGCGACTTGGCGGGCCGCGAGGCTCCTCTCGTGCGTGTTCATTCGGAATGTCTGACCGGAGAAGTCTTCGGGTCGATCCGATGCGATTGTCGGGCACAACTTGACCTGGCGACGGAGCAAATCGCAGCGGAGGGCCGCGGTGTCGTCGTCTACCTTAAGGGACACGAAGGGCGCGGCATCGGGTTGACCGAGAAACTGCGAGCCTATGCCCTGCAAGATGAGGGCCTCGATACTGTTCAGGCAAATTTGCGACTTGGTCTTCAGGTGGATACGCGAGACTACGCGGTCGGTGCTCAGATCCTGCAGGATCTGGGGGTGACAAAGATGAGGCTGATGACAAACAACCCGCTCAAGTACCAAGGAATTTCCGAGTTCGGATTGAGTATCGAACGGCGTGTGCCCCTTGTCACTACGCCAACCAGTGAAAACGCTTTCTACCTGAAAACCAAACGGGCAGTGCTCGGGCACATGTTGGACTGCGATGGCAAAACAAAAGCTGCGGACGCTTTAGCGGGCTACAAATATCGCTGATCCGTCGCGCTGAGCAGAGCCATAAAGCTCCGATCACTGAACCCAGGCTGATATGCTGCGACCAAGGGTGTGCCCAAATCTCGCCCACAATCAAAGGGCACCACCCAGAAACCCTTGTAAAACCGTGATAGTCCCAACCTTGACCGGCGCGAGACTATTCTTTATAAATCATGGGGTTAGATTAAGTGCCAGACAAGGTGATGGCACTCCTCATCTGGTCGATCCGTCATCTTTCCAGTCCCGGGATATTCGGCCATCTGAGGCCGGTGTTCAGAGCGAACTCGGTCACGTGCCGCATCCAGTCGGTTGCCATTGCGTCAAGCAGACACCGCGCTTCTTCTGGCGTGATCCAGCGAATCCGCTTTCTTGACTCTGGCATGTCGGCAAGTTGAGGTACACGATCAATCCACGCCCACGACCTGACTGCCGCATTCAGCATTCCCCGGATTGTCGCCAGATACGGGTTTCGCGTCGCCGTGCTGACGGGTTGCTCTGACCTCCCTTTTACCTTCATCACGTCGTCGAAGTCAGGCAATTGTTACGCGTATGCGCGCTAGCACACACTTGGAAAGTAGCGACGAGAATACTGTTTGCCTCCAAATCGGTCTTGCACAACGTTGGAAGCCGCAAACGTCGCAGATTGTTTGCAGAGAGGCCTTGGCTCTCGCAATACCCTGACGGCGTCGCGGACCCACAATCCGGCGAGACGCCCGTCGCGTTCGTGGCGAAAAAGGATCCGGCGTTGACCGAGGCGGATGTGGTCGTCCTGGTGAACGATCTGCCGAAAACGCCTGTCGGCAAAGCGCTGCGGCGGCAATTGCGAGACCAGCCAGTTAAATCGACTCTAAAGATTCCGTAGGCCGACGCGCCCCAAGCGGCGCCTTCATTGCCTACAACCGTGGCGGACTGACGAAAATCCCTGATCTGGAGGAGGTTGAAAATGACTCCCAACGGCGCGCCGACAGGCGACCCAATCAAACTTGGTCAATTGCGCATCCGGTACCTGCTCGATGGAACGGCCACAGGCGGCATGGGTATTTTTGAGCTGACCGTGCCGCCCGACTCTCCAGCCCCGCCGCCACATAGCCATACACGTAACGAAGAATGCGTCTATCTCCTGGAGGGCGTGCTTCGGTGCTCGGTCGATGGAACAGTCCGAGACCTAACGCCGGGAGAATGGATGTTTAGCCCAAGAGGATCGGTCCATCACTTCAGCAACCCGCACACTGATACAGCACGCGCCCTGGTCGTCCTTACGCCCGACATCGGAGCGCAGTATTTTCGTGATGTCGGAACAATCATAAATGCCGGTGGGCCGCCCGACCGCGAAAAGCTGATCGGTGTAATGTCGAGGTACGGACTGGTGCCTGCCCAGCTTCTGTGAAATGGCGAACGGTCGTTGCCCGACAGTCGCTTCCGGCTCTCGGTGTCGAGATCGACGGCGTTATACCTTGGAAGCAGTGGCGCGGTCTCGTAACGAACGACCGTAGTCGGTCGGCGACGGCCGATTGCATCTGGCGGCGGCCGACCAGCTTCTGCCGGGAGGCCGACACATATTGCAGTTAATCCCGTCTTTATTCGGCAATGCGCTTAAAACTGGCGTAGTAATCGTCGGTGTAATAGCAGTCGCCGGTCTGCCTGCGCGGTCCGCCACATACGATCCGGCGCTGCCCGCGATCCGTCGAGCCAGGCGTGCGAACCGTGTATGTGTGGTAGTAGCCGCGCGGATGCTTCGGCAGCAAAAGCGCACTGTTACGGAACAGGACGCCGTCGTCGCCAAAAGGGAAGGGGCCGCCCGCTTTGATCAGCCGCAGTGTTTCGGCTGCTTCCCCCGGCAACTGTGTCCTGGTGACGACGCCCAGTGCGCCCGTCTGTTGCGCGCCTGATGCAGCGGGCGTTTCGCTCGCGCCCTGCGCTGGCTGAACCGGCGCCTGGCTCGCGGATGCGCCCGATGCCTCAGTCGCGTTTTGCGATCCCTCCTTACCGCATGCGCCGAGGATCGCGCTCAAGGTGACGACGCAGCAGAATGCCCACGCTCTCTTCACGAAACGGTTCTCCCCTCGTTGACCAGAATTCGACGACCAGGATCGATGTAAAGGTATCGCTAATGGCAGAGCGAATCAATGTTCGGCCAGAAATAGACACTTTTTCCACGACAACCAGGCCGATGTACCGTTTTCGGCGATCCGCACCAAGAGGACCGACTCGCCGTGAAGGGTCGGATCTCGCCATTTCGCGCACCGGTTTGAACATCGGTCCGCGACATTGAGCAAAAGCTACCGTTTAAGGGATGAGGGTGGTCACAAAGATAAGGACTTGCGTTGCGTGCCTTTCCAGCAACGATTCTGGTGCGAACGCGAGCCCTCCTTTTTATGAAATGAGTTCTATAAGTCGCCCCGCCGATGCGGTTGCAATCCAGGGGCGAGCCGTCCGCGCATGCTCCGGAAAGGCAATCTAAAGAATGCTGTCCAACGCCTTGGTGAGCCTGGCGACCGCGCCTTCGACGTCATGCAGTTTGTCCAGGCCGAATAATCCGACGCGGAAGGTCTTGAAATCTTCAGGCTCGTCGCATTGCAGGGGAACGCCGGGCGCGATCTGCAAGCCTGCATCGGCGAATTTCTTGCCGGATCGTATGCCATCATCGTCCGTGTAGCTGACCACGACGCCCGGTGCCTGAAAACCTTCGGCCGCCACGCTTTTGAAACCTTTGCCAGCCAGGAGTGAGCGAATGCGCTCGCCGAGTTCAAGCTGCTCCGTTCTCACCTTGTCAAAGCCGTATGCCTCAGTTTCCTTCATCACGTCGCGCAGCGTCGCGAGACTGTCCGTGGGCATCGTGGCGTGGTACGCGAAGCCGCCGTTCTCGTAGGCTTCCATGATCTGCAGCCATTTGCGAAGATCGCAAGCGAAGCTGGTGCTGGTCGTTGCATCGATTCTTTCGCGGGCGAGAGGGCTGAGCATGACCAGCGCGCAGCAGGGTGACGCGCTCCATCCCTTTTGCGGGGCGCTGATCAGGACGTCGACGCCGTTGGCCTGCATGTCGACCCAGATCGTACCGGAAGCGATGCAATCCAGTACAAACATGCCGCCGACGGCATGCACCGCGTCGGACACTGCGCGCAACCAGGCATCGGGCAGCATCATCCCGGATGCGGTTTCGACATGCGGCGCAAAGACCAGATCCGGCTTGTTTTCCCTGATCGCAGCGACCACTTCTTCGATCGGGGCCGGTGCATATGCGGCCTGCCTTCCTTGTTCGACCGGACGCGCCTTCAACACCATCGATTCGGACGGAATATCGCCCATGTCGAAAATCTGCGACCAGCGGAAACTGAACCAGCCATTGCGGATGACCAGACACTTCTTGTTCGTCGCGAACTGCCGGGCGACGGCTTCCATGCCGAAAGTCCCACTGCCCGGGACGACAACGGCCGACTTCGCGTTGTAGACTTTTTTCAGGGTGTCGGAAATATCGCGCATGACTCGTTGAAAGAGCTGCGACATATGATTGATCGATCGGTCGGTGTAAACCACTGAATATTCAAGGAGTCCCTCGCGGTCGACATGGGGAAGTAAACCCGGCACGCTCGCCTCCGGTAAAAGATGAACAATAGAATCAGGCCAGCAGTATTTATGATTTGATACCGCGGCAACAATGAAAATATGCTTTTTGTCTCGGTGAAAACTGATTCTAACGAAAGCCGCCTGCAGCTTGGGGCCAATTTTTGATTATTACCTGGCGCACGCATGAGGTTGAGCGGCCGCCGAACGAAGCAGAGCGCCGGCGGCAAACGAGAGCGAGATATCGACACGACGCTACCCGCTGGAGCGTCTGGCTCTCTCGACGTAACGGACCTTTCAGGGTGTCCACGGTCCGTGGGTAAGATCAGACATGCGACCTTCGCGAAGGAAAGCGGGCGACCAGACGCAGCCAATCGGCGAAAGGGCATAATGTCCATGCACGTATCAATCACAATGTTCATCGGGCGTCGCCGCGCGGAGGCTTGCATGCTGGTGGTTGCGCAATTTATCGCCACGCTGGCGTGTACTGTCTTTGCAGGCGCGGCGATCTACATCAGCCTCGTCGAGCACCCGGCGCGGATGCAATGTGACACCAGGACGGCTGCAACCGTCTGGGTGCCAGCGTACCAACGCGCGACGCTAATGCAGGCGCCGTTGGCCGTTGTAAGCTGCATTGCCGCTATTGTGGTGTGGCGGCTCGGCGGAAGCGCAAGCTGGCTAGCCGGCGCTTTGTTCATAGGCAGCGTCGTCCCGTTCACCTTGATTATCATCAGGCCCACTAACGCGCAGCTATTGATGCAAGGACGCGATCTCGCGTCGGCTGAAACGCGTGCGTTGCTCGAGACGTGGGGCAGACTTCATGGAGTTCGCAGCGTCTTGAGCCTTGCCGCGTCAATGGTCTTTCTGACGAACGTGCTGTGGGTCTGATGCCAACGCTGCCACGGCTCATGAACACCCGGACTCATGAAGGAGACGAGCATGCCCAGAGAGATCATCCGAACTGATCAGGCGCCCCAGACGCCGCCGAGCTACAGCCAGGCGGTGAGGGCGGCCGGTCTGGTCTTTGTCGCAGGCCAGGGTCCTTTCGATCCCGCCACCGGAGACGTCCCCGGTGAGACCATTCAGGAACAGACCCGTCAATGCCTGCGCAACGTGTCAGCGATTCTTGCTGCGGCAGGCAGTTCGCTGGAAAAGGTCGTCAGCGCCACCTTCATTCTCGCGGAGGAGGCAGACTTCGCGGGAATGAACGAAGAATGGGTAAGGTGGTTTCCCGTTGAGCCCCCTGCGCGACAAGGTGCGAAGCTACCGATCCGACCTAAGGGAATGAAGGTGTCGATCGCAGTTATCGCAGAGGCATGACCCTCCATTGATTTGAAACGTCGAAAGTTTCGGGCAGGTCAAGGTTTGACCTCCGCGACAGGCCGGGGTCGGCCCATGAAGGGACACTCGATTATGCGACCTACATTGTCCACAATCGACCTTCATTTCGCTGGCATACGGCGCTCGTGTCCCGGTTTGCGACGGACTTCTGGCGCTCGAAATTAAGACGCGCCGGTCCTATCAGAGCTGGTCGCCGGAAGTGGTGTGCCTCAAGATCGGTAGATAGAACTCGACCTCGAAACATCGCGAGGATCCGCTTCTATTCGATGTTAAGCGGCTTACGTTTCCCTCCGTGGGTCGTGAGCGGGCGACCCTGGATGCGTTGAACGCGGCATGCCGGAATGGGGCGATCGCCGCGCTCATCGTTGACCCTCTGATTCTCGGAGCGGGCACTATGCCGGTCTATCTAACGCCGCAAGGACGATATTGCGCGCGTGGAGCAGGACGGATTTTTGCTCGTCGGGGGAAACCTCTACGAACCCGAGTCCTCGGAGCAGAAAAATACCCTCAACAGCCAGCAGTGCGTGACGGACTTCAGCAACCTCGCCATATTCCGATCGAAGCGGATCGAGCAGAGCGCGGTAATGGCGTCGCACCGGCTCCAGCATGTCAGGGGCGTGCACCAAGGCGGTTACGAGAAAAGCCGCCTTTTGGGTCGTGGCGTCGTCCTCGTCCAGTGCTTCCTCGATATACGCGAGGACCAATTCGACCGGCCCAGTCGGTCCACTGCCCAGTCGCCGACGTACTGCCTTCTGAAAACGGGCTACTTCTCGTTCTAGCGCCGCGTGTACCAATTCATCCCTGCAAGCCTAAACAGCAGGCGACATTCATTTGGATATTGAAGCGGACCATCCAGTGTCGCCTTCCCCTTGCGAAAAGGACCATAACGCAAATCGAAATCGGTTCTCGACCAGCATTCTTATGACCGGGAAGTTGTCACCATGCGAGCGCAACAAGGAACGAGACAGAGCAGCGCAGCCAATACCCAGAATGCACCGGGTAATCCGACTCGATTGGCGACGAAGCCAACACCCGCCGGACCCACGAGACTTCCGGCATAGCCGGTAATCGTGACCGCCGCCACCGCGAGTGCGGACGGCATCGCTCGTTGCGCGCCTGCTTTGCGGAACAACACAGGTACGACATTGGATGCACCGAGGCCGACCAGCAGGAAGCCGGACAACGCGACCACGGAAACCGGCGTAGTCAACAGGATGACGAAACCCGCCGTCGCGAGAACGCCGCCCCAGAACATCACAGTGCGATCGCCTAGACGCGCCGTTATCGCGTCGCCACTCAAGCGGCCTGCGGTCATCGCTATAGAGAACAGCATATAGCCCACTCCGCCGCGAGCGGCAGCCACTAGCCCTTTTCCGGTAATGAGCAAGGCGCTCCAATCGAGCAGCGCGCCTTCGACCAGAAACGTGATGGCGGTGAGCGCTGCCAGCAACAGGACCACACCGCGCGGCATGACGAACAGAGGGGCGTCATTTTCCTGGGCGGTGTCGAGCAGCCGCGGTCGCGCAGACGTGATTGCGGCAAACATCAGGAAGGCACAGAGCACTGTGCTCGCGAGCGTTCCGATGTGCATTGAAAGTAGAAAAGTCATCAACGTCGAGCCGATAAATCCACCAACACTGAATAACGCGTGAAACCCCGACATCAAATGGCGCGCTTCCATGCGTTCGACTTCGATCGCGTGGATATTCATTGCGACGTCGAGTGAGCCAAGAGACGCACCGAACGCAAGCAGGGCGACAGCTAGCGTAAGCGGTGTACTGACCACGGTCAGTAACGGCAGGATGACCGCCAGTCCGATCCCTCCAATTGCGATGACGGGTTTGCTCCCATATCGTGCGCTGATCGCACCCGTGAATAGCATGGAAATCACCGAGCCGAGGCCGATGCAAAGCAGCAGCATGCCGAGCACGCCGTCATTGGCGCCAAGCCGATGCTTGGCGAATGGCACGAGCGGTGCCCAGCAGGCGACGCCGAATCCGGCCACGAGGAATGCAAGACGGGTGGCAAGCCTGGCTGCCGGCTGATCTGAAGTCATTTCACTCAATATTCTCGGTTGCAGGGTGATTTGCCGCCCGCCTACAGGTCGGCAGGCTTGGCCACCAGCACCTTCGGACCAGCCTTAGACAGGGATGCATGCTCCGCGCGCGGCAGATCGTGTTCGACGACAACGCATTTGATCATTCCGATGGCTGCGACGCGATGAGCTGCCCGGGTGGTGAACTTGTCAGTAGTCACCAGAACCGCGCTGCGCGCGCTAGCAGCAAGGACCGCGCGTTTGAAGGTAGCGTCGGCGAGACTGAAGGCGCTGATACCGCCTTTTGAAGATATGGCGCACGAACCAATGAAGCATCGGTCGATATTCATTTGCAAGACGCTCTGCACAGCACTGGCATCGACGCATCCGCCGACTGCCGGATCGACCGCTCCACCAATCATGATGAGTTGCAGATCAGAGCGGCGAAGCACGGAGGCGGCAATGTCGATGGAATTGGTGGCCACGATGAGTTCACTGTCTTCGGGCAGTACTTCAACGAGGGCGAGATTGGTGCTGCCGCTGTCCAGGAACAGGAGTTCGCCGGGCTGGATCAGCGCCACAGCTGCGCGAGCCAATGCCGCTTTCCTTTCACGCGCCTCATCCATCCGGGCCGCCATGGGAGCGGACGTGGGCGTGATGGGTAATGCGCCTCCGTAGACCCTGCGGCACAGTCCGTCGGCGGCGAGCGCGCGGAGATCGCGGCGGATCGCGTCTTCCGAAATATTGAATTCGACGGCGAGCGTAGCCGCTACAACCGGCTGGCCGTGGGCGAGCCGATGTGCGATCTCGTCGCGTCGTGCGAGGGGAATATTGTCGTTCATGGGCGCATCTTACCGTGCACAATCAAGAATGTAAACGTGCACAATCATGCACTAGTGGGCGACGAGAATTTCATTCGCCCGTGGCACGGTGGGCCCGCCAACCATGTCGGGCACGGCCCGCAGTGCCTGCCGGATGGGAGCCAGTCGACATATCGTTCGGCGGACTCGATCAACGGGAATACGGGGCGCTCCATGCACGTGTCGAGAGGGCAAAGCAGGCTGCACAGCGGCGATTCGAGACTGGTCCGACAGTTGTCATCCTTCCAGAGGAGCTGGTCGGCTTATGGCGACCTGCGATGCGGTACAGGTGACAGGACTATCTGCAGCGCCTGGCAGCGTCGAACAGGACGCTGATTCCTGGTGTTGATCTGGTGGAAACAGGTTCGCTTCCGGGCGGGTCGGTCGGTCGCGAACCCTTCCTGCGCTACACCGATAGTGCAGTGGTCGTCGGAACCGGTGATGGGCGCTTCGACAGCCGTCAACCCGTACCAGCGGGACTGTGGCGCCCGTGGGCCGACGGCGGCGCGTGCGGTCAGCACCGCCTCAACCCTCGCCTGGCAAGGCGGTCCTCAGTGGAGGTTTGCCACAGGTCTGCCAAAGTAGTTGAACCGCCCAGGACCTCATACCGTGACCCCTCCGTCGACCACGAGCATGTGCCCGTGAACATAGGAGGCAAGCGGCGACGCGAGGAAGACCGCGGCACCGGCCATTTCGCTCGGCTCGCCCAATCGTCTGGCAGGGATGGCAGGGAGAATTTGGCCAAGCACCGCGGCGTCCCCGGTCACGTGACTCGCGAGCTTGGTGTGGACGAAGCCCGGCGCGATGCCGTTCACCCTTATTCCTTCCGCCGCCCAGGTGCTCGCGAGGTTTTTCACCAGGCTCGCCGCCGCGCCCTTGGACGCGCTGTAGGCGGGCTGTTCGGGGGCCGTACGTATGGCCGCGGCCGAACCTACGATGATGATCGATCCACAGGTCTCGCGAAGCGCGGACCGAAATGCATTACAGCAATGGATGAGGCTGTCGAGGTTGACGGCCATCACCTTGTTCCAGTTTTTGCGCTCGAACTCTGCGCCGCCAGGCACCAGGATTCCTTGGGCCAGGACAAGGACGTCCAGGCTGCCGTGCTCTGCTGCAGCCTTTACGATTGCGTCCGCATCGCTCACATCCACGCAGCTATACTGCAGGTCTGTGAGATTGGATCCCTCAACCCCCTCATAATCGCTGGCCCGCGCACGCGTGCCCCATACGGCGACATTGGCGCCGCGAAGGCAGAACCCCTGCGCGATGCCGTTGCCTATGCCGCTCGAGCCGCCCACAACCAAAATATTCTTTCCTGTGAAGTTGGTATCGCTCACGGTTCCTCCTTTTATCTCGCTCAGGACGCCAAACGACCGCGCGGAACGGCTTGCAGCCAGGCACGACTCTGTGAAGCCAGCAAGCTGCCCACGAGACCGGATTTGATGAATTCGGCATAGTGCTCAGGCGAGCACGGCCCTCCTTATCGGGTTGGCTATATTCTGCATCATGTCGTCGACATACCTAAGTGTCAACTAAGACGCCATAAAAGTATGTATGTTTGTTCGGTAATCTACAATCAGCGAGCGGGGACTCTGAAATCCGCATGTCATGGATCGGCGTCATCGAGCCGGGTCGGGGGTGATCGGCATAATGAGGTCACTCAGAATGGCCTCGAATCTCGACTTCGAAGGGTCTCAGGAACGCGGTCTTTTGCCCGATTTGGCAACCGCGTTTTCGACCGCTTTCGGTCATCGGTTTGGGCTTGCGGGAGCTCTGGATGCGATAGGCGCCATGACATAGATGGTCGAGGGTGGCAGCACCGGGAATGCGATTGTCAGGGAACGCGTCGCCCCTCGCTGAAGTCGAAATTCGATGTCAGGATCGACGCCGCACGTTCGTACGTGGCGGCAATCAGCCCCGGTGGGACAGATGCTGCGGCGGCTTGAGAGAGTTGAGACATCGTCATGGTCGATACCTTACGCGAAGTATGTCTGACAATGCACATACCCTATAAACATACTGATTGACAATTAAGTATGTTTGATGGAGGATGTCAATGACACGTCTAAACGCGGAGGGTCAGGAGATGATTGGACAAATATCGGAAAGGAAGAACATGAACTTCCCGGTAAAAGGGCTCAGCCACATTGCCCTTGTCGTCAAGGATATGCAGAGGACTGTGGATTTCTATCAAGGCATCCTCGGTTTTCCGCTGATCAAGACGACGGAGCTTCCTGGGCGGGCCGGGCAGCATTTCTTCTTCGATCTGGGCGATGGTCAGGGATCCTTGGCCATCTTCTTTTTCCCGACGGCTAAGGAGCACGCACCTGGCGTGACGGTCACGCGGCGGAATGTCGGAGGGTTTGATGAGGACGGCTTGCCTGATGTCTGTGTCACGGATATCGGCTCGATGAACCACATCTCCTTCAACGTCGAGCCCGATCGGATCCTGGAATGCAAGGCGAAGCTCGAAGCCGCGGGCATTCCTGTCTCCGAGGTCCTGGAGCATTACGACTTCGATGCCCGGGGGAACCCGATCAAGGAGTCGCTGTGGCTGAGTTCGATCTATTTCAAGGATCCGGACGGGATTCAGCTCGAGTTTGGGGCTTGGCACCGCCCCTTCAACGAGAATGACACCGCCCATGTGGCGGCTCGGGCCGACGAAGCCGAGTCCTGGATGGAGCGGATGCAGCAGCGCGAGCTTTCCTGAGATCGAGGCGTCACTTGCTAAGTAACGCGCGCGTAAGTCTGCTTGGGGCGGGGCTTTGGTCGCTAGCCGCTTTAGCATATCTGCCCCTTTCGGTGTTCCAGATCGCCTTGGGCGGGATCGCAAGATGCGACGGTTGGGAGAGTGCGACCCGTTCCGGCTCCACTCTATCGCGACCGTCTACCGCCGCATTCTTGCAGGCGCCGATATCAAAGGCAGCAGTAGCATGACAGACTGCGACCGGAGTGGTTGATGAGCGATTTCGAAACGCTGCTCTATTCGGTTGATGAGGGTATCGCGACCATCGCGCTTAATCGCTCCACCCAGCTGAACGCCCTTAACGCGGTGATGTCACGGGAGCTCATCGCCGCCTTCGATCGAACGGACAGCGACGACGAGGTGAGGGCGGTCATCGTGACTGGCGAAGGACGCGCCTTCTGTGCCGGTGCCGATCTCTCCGGTGGGAGAGATAGCTTCGATGGCGATAAGTTCGCAGCCCTCGCGCCGGAGAACGTGGTCGATGGCGTCTATCGCGACAGCGGCGGCAGGATCACCTTGCGCATCTTTGACAGCCTGAAGCCCGTAATTGCGGCAGTGAATGGACCGGCCGTCGGGTTCGGGGCGAGCCTGAACCTGGCTATGGACTTCCGTCTTGCCTCAGAGGAGGCTCGGTTCGGCTTTGTCTTCGCTCGGCGGGGCATCGTCATGGAGTCGTGTTCCTCCTGGTTTCTGCCAAGAGTGGTGGGCATGCAAACGGCGCTCGAATGGGGCTATTCGGGCCGCGTCTTTTCGGCACAGGAAGCGCACGAGCGTGGGCTTGTGCGTTCGGTCCACGCTCCGGACGACCTGTTGCCCGCGGCTCGTGCCCTGGCACATGAGGTGACGGCCAATTCTGCACCGGTTTCGGTTGCTTTGATGCGGCAGATGCTTTGGCGCATGGTTAGCGCCGACCATCCGATGGAGGCGCATCGGATCGAAAGCCGCGTGCTGATGGAGCTTGGCCGTTCCGCGGATCCCAGAGAGGGCGTCCAATCCTTCCTCGAAAAGCGGCCGGCGCGCTTTCCAGGCAAGATATCGACTGACATGCCCGCTGCTTTTCCTTGGTGGAGAGATCCAAAATTCTGACAGGAGAAGCGGACCATGTGTGGATGCCCCAGAGTATTGCAAGGGGATTCTCCTGACTTTCTTCGGTGCAGCGCTTCTATCGGTCGTGTGTCAGGCCTCTTGCTGTGGCTTGGTGACGCCACGGGCCGGTATGCAGTTCGAACGGTACGAGCCATTTTGTCGGCCAGCTCTACGGCGACCACTATCCGGGGTTTGCGGGTGACGTGACCCCCGGTTTTCATCCAGCGGGAACCAGAGACCGACGGCTGTTGTGATGCGCGAGCGCATACGAAGCACCGGCCTGGACGCGTCCTGGCCGGTGCTTTTCGATTTCGGAGGCAGGGCCGCCGGGGTGGCATAGCCGAGCGAGGAATGCGGCCGTTCGGTGTTGCAGTCGTCGGCTCAGGCCCGGTTCACGGCGCAGGCATGGAGCAGACTGTCCGATGTGAGGCGCGGCGCAGGCGCACAGAACGCTGTTGCTCATCAATATGGCATTAACATTCTGATATGATTTATCAAGTGACATCATAGTATGTTGGATCCAGAGTTGAGACGGCTACGATGGGACGAGTGTCCCGCAATTGACTAACTGGGGTTGCTGGCAAGCTGGAGCCTGGCAGCGACATAAGGTGTCCGCGTTTGTGGCCGCCCGCCAAGATGGAGTGCGTCAAATGACCATGAATCTTTTTGAAATAGAGGGGCGCTGCGCGCCCGAGTTCGAGAAGGTACGCGAAGCGTTCATCCGTAATTTTTCTGAGTTTGGCGAGGTGGGCGCCGACTGTGCGCTCTTCGTCGATGGTGAACTTGTCCTCGACTTATATGGTGGTGCCCGGAACATCGCTGGCGATCCCTGGATGCAGAATACGATCGTTAACGTCTGGTCCTCCACCAAGGGAATCGCAGCCGCAGCTTTTGCGATGTTGGTCGATCGTGGCCTCGCGTCGTACGAAGACCCGGTATCCCGCCACTGGCCGGAGTTCGGCCAGGCCGGGAAACAGGCGGTTACGATCGGTCAGCTGTTGTCGCATCAGGCTGGACTTTCCGGCTTCAGAACGCCAACCACGCTCGAAGAGCTTCTGTCCGGAGAGGCTGCCGCTAGCCGGCTCGCGGCACAGGTGCCCTTGTGGGAGCCCGGAGCCTTTGCTGGATATCACGCTCAGACAATCGGCGTGCTTGCGACTGCTTTGTTCAGAAGGATCGAAGGACGCTCTCTAAAGCAATTCGTGTCAGACGAGATCGCCAGGCCGTTCGGCCTTGACCTGCAGATCGGTCTCGCGCCGAGCGACAGGAATCGCGTTGCCGAGACGATAGAAAATGAAGGACTTGATCCGTCGATGATCGACCGCGATGACGAGATCCGCTTCACCGCGTTTGCAAATCCCTTGACGCCAAGCTGGCTCTCGAACGACCCGACCTGGCAGGCTGCAGACTTTCCAGCGGCGAACGGGTACACGAATTCGCGTGCGCTTGCCGGTTTTTACAATCTGATGCTCGGAACATCGGCCGATGGCAGGCGCCTTGTCGGTCAAGACGCCCTCGCGGAAGCGATAAAGTGTCGTTTTGAAGGAATAGATCGCTGCAAGGGTGACTTCCACCGGTGGAGCGCCGGGTTCTGGCTCAACCATAGCAACCTTTACGGTCGGCATCTTGCGACGTTCGGGCATAGCGGATGGGGTGGGTCATTCGGTTTCGGAGATCCCGTCGCCAAGGTGGCTTTCGCCTACACAATGAACAAAATGAGCAGTGAATTCGAGACCAACCCACGGCGTCGCGGCACCATCGACGCGCTCTACGCCTGTCTCTGATAGCGATCCGTTACGCACGTAATTCAGGGCGCGCCTTTCCCCCAGCGTCGAAACACTGGTCTTGAGCTACGTGGCACATGGAACGTATGCGAAAGCTGATCCAGCGCCTGCTTGCATTCGGCGAGCGCGGCGTGACCTTCCGCTGGAAGGCGCCGATCCCGCTACTGCCTCGCGTCCCGCCTTCGTCTGCCGCCACTGTGGCGCACCGATGATCATCATCGATATCGTTGAGCGCGGCGGCCTGATACGCGGACCACCTGTTCCCCGAATCGAAACGTGAGCATAACGATTTGAGCAGCATCGTCGCGTCTGGCACGGTGCTGGCTCAATGCGAGGAGGATCTCACCATCGTCGCGCTGGTGAATTGTGTCGCAAAGTTGCTCGATCCCGCGAGTCTCTCCGACCTTTTCAATATTGGGAAAAAACGAGCAAGTCGGCGCCAGGCTGTTCGTGCTTTACGTGGCTCCAGAAAATGGATATCTACACGCCACTTGTCCGCTCGACCATCCCCAGGATGCTTCTGAAAACAGCGGCGATTGGACGAGGCGAATGGGTCGGATTTCGGTTTCGTTTTCGTGCGGGACCCGCGCGCAGACGGATCGTCCGATGGTTCGCCAGCGAGGTCGAATGTCGAGACAGAGCGATTCCGTCTCGAAGGGCTGAAGTTTCGCGACTACCCTATTTGCTGTGGATAGGTTTTCTCATCACAGCAATTCCAGCGAAACGTGTGTAGTTCAGGCGTGCTCGCCCGGATCGGCGTACTCTGCGATCTTCAGCTTACCTAGTTGCGACAGGTGAACCTCATCCGGCCCATCGGTGATGCGCACATAGCGATTACGCAGAAAAAAGTCGGCGATCGGCGTGTCCTCGCTTAGGCCCATTGCGCCATGGGCCTGAATAGCCCGATCAGCAACATGCTGCGCCATTATCGGTGCGACGATCTTGATGGCGCCGATCAGATCTCTCGCGCCCTTGCTGCCATGACGATCGATCGCGTCTGCGGCCTTGAGTGTCAGTAGCCGGGCCTGCTCGATCTCGCAATAAGACCGCGCGACATCCTGCCTGATGCTGCCATGGTCGGAGAGCTTGCGGCCGAACGCCGTGCGTTGCGTCACACGGCGGGCCATGATCTCCAACGAGCGCTGCGCCTGGCCGATCGAGCGCATGCAGTGGTGGATGCGCCCGGGACCGAGGCGCCCTTGCGCGATCTCGAATCCCCGGCCCTCGCCGAGAATCAGATTAGCCTTGGGCACGCGAACGTTCTCGAACAGCAGCTCCGCCTCGCCCCAGGGCGTATTGCGCGATCCGAGCACCGAGATTGTTCGGACAACGGTCACGCCCGGCGTGTCGCGCGGGACGATGATGACCGAATGCTGCGCGTGCCGCGGCGCGTCCAGCCTGGTCTTTCCCATCACGAGCAACAGCTTGCAGTTGGGATGCTTGACCCCAGAGATCCACCATTTGCGCCCGCTAATGACATACTCGTCGCCGTCGGGAAGGATCGTCGTTTCAAGGTTGGTCGCGTCCGACGATGCGACACCCGGCTCTGTCATCACATAGGAGGAACGGATGGTGCCATCCATGAGTGGCCGAAGCCACTCGGCCTGCTGGTCCGGAGTGCCGTATTTGGCGAGCAGCTCGATATTGCCCGTGTCGGGGGCGCCGCAGTTGAAGACCTCGGATGACCAGGGCACGCGACCCATCCTCTCGGCGAGGGGTGCATATTCGAGATTGGTGAGCCCAGGACTGAAATCGCCATAATCGCGCGGAAGGAACAGGTTCCACAGGCCTTCCGCCTTGGCTTTTGCCTTCAGCGATTCGATGAGGGGGAAAGGCTTCCACAGATTGGCCGGGTCGTCCGACCAGGCGTGGTACGCCTTCTCATGCGGGTAGATATGCTCCGCCATAAAGCGCTCGAGCCGATCTATCCACTGTTTGGCGTTGGCGCTGTGTTCGAAATCCATTCCTGAACCTCCTTATCATTAGAGAAGGCGGCCGCCATCAACGATGATGGTCTGGCCGACCACGAAAGCAGCGAGTGGCGAGGCGAGAAAAAGAGCCACGCCCGCCATGTCGTCAGGCGTGCCGAGCCTGCCAATAGGGATGCGCGCCAGGGCCGCGTCCATCCGCCTGGGATTATCGACCGTCGCTTTCGTCAGCTTGGTATCGACGAAGCCTTGGGCGATTCCATTGCCAATCCCGCTGGACCGGCCGACGACCGGCACCCTCTTGCCAGTGAAATCCAGGCTGGCGTCGATCGTCAAAGCTGCGCCCCTTCGATCCATAGCTGCGCGCGCCGAAGCAATTCCACCGCTTTCGCGTGCAGTTGGTCGCCAGTAGACCGGTCAGCCCTCCCCGCAGAGGCACGCGCGTGGGTGCCTTCGAGCAGTATCGCCAGTTTGTAACAGGCGAAGACGACGTACCAGCGGATGTCGGACAGATAGCGCGTGCTCCGCGCGGCATAGCGCTCGACGAGCTCAACCGGCGGGGGGAAGTTCTCCCACACCGGCACAAGACGACCGGACTCCGGGGGCTGCTCGGCCCAACAGGTCGCGAGCAGCCAGCCGAGATCCACCAACGGGTCACCGATCGTAGCCAGCTCCCAGTCGACGATTGCGGCGAGTTCAGGCCCGTCCCTGCGGAACATTACGTTGGCAAGATGATAGTCGCCGTGAATGATGCCGGGCGTGAAGCTGGCGGGCATATGCCGGCTCAGCCAATCCGTGACGGCATCCAGGCCGATCAGCGATTCCGGCCCAGGCCAGCCGGCCAGTTCGCCATAGCTGGCGAGCTGGGACTGCCATCTCGCAATCTGCCGGTCGAGGTAATTGTCGGGCTTGCCGAAGTCGGACAAGCCCAAGGCCTGATAGTCGAGCGCACCCAGAGCGGCGATCCCGTCTACGAGCGCGAAACCCATCTTCCGACGCATATTCGCGGAGCCCGCATGGGGCGCGGGGAGCGCTTCGCGTGCATTGAATCCGTCGACATAGTCGATGAGATAGAAGAGCGCTCCCAACACCGCCTCATCATCGCAGGCCGTCACGAGGTGAGGATGAGGTACGGCCGTACCCGTTAGGGCACCAAGCAGCCGCGCTTCCCTGCGCATCGTGACGTTCGAATTACTTCGGAGGTGGAGCGGGGGCCGACGCAGCACAAAGTCGCGGGCGTCACGGCGAAATCGCAACATGATGTTCTGCGTGCCGCCGCTTATCAAGCGGACGTCCTCGATCGGCTCGGAGCCGAGTCCTTTCCCGTCCATCCAGCGTGCGAGACGGTCGAAATCGACTCCAGGCACCGACGGACCTGGTGATTGGGCATGGTCTGAGTGATCGCGATTCATGGCTGCCTGGCTGACTTTAGTGGCGCTTTCCATCAATTTCGTCTCGAGGCCAGAACGTGAACGACATAGAGGCACCGTATGCGGGCGTCGCTCCGTAGACTTGCGGCGGAACAGATTGTGCCCCGACCACTCGTTTGGGCGTGCCCTGATGCGCCATCGCCACGTCAGAGGATGCGAGCGAGCTTACGACAATTCGTGGAACCTCTTCTCTTCACCTTTTGTTGAGCCGGCTCGATAGCGCGCTCCCGACCAAAAGTTAACGATGCTTTCGCGGCCACTGCATGGACATGATTCACCAACAATCGACCGACCAGTCAGGTGATTGCAGACAGCATAGATTGGACATTCTAATGTGTCAATATCAGTATCGAACAGGTATGTACGTGGCCGCAGGCTTCGCCTTTCGGACGCGGCTGAACGTATGCGCAGTTTCGGCGCGGCAAGTACAAGTTGTGCGTGCCGCACCACTTGGCTGGGGGCATCGGCAATGGCATCCTTCGGGTCCAGCGGGGTCGCCGCGCGCCGGAGCGCGGCGTTACGGCGACAACGGCGTCGTAGTTGGCGATCTCAGTCGACATGCTCCTGGCGTCGACCCTTGCGCCGGCAGAGTGGGCATCATCCGTGGTGGTGGCATCTGCCGGTGCTAACACGTGATCGTCGATCGCGTAGGAAAACAAAATAAATTTCGAAATGGAAGGCTCCTTGCTGATTTCCCAGCAACTCCGGAAGAGGTTCATTTGTGGCTTGAAAGCCGCTGATCCGGTTCCAGTCGCGTCTCTGGCCTCACCGCCATCGATTAGCTATATTCCTGATCAGTTGACAAAGAATAGGTGTGGCGATAGTGTGTGGTTGTCCGGCGGGCATTTTTGTCTGTGTATGCCGTTCCGGAGGCCATTCTTCGGCGCAGCGGCAATACTGCGCCTATCGATTCGGAGACTTCGACAAGTGAACTACCTTCTTACCGAAAAGAAAAACCCGGTATTCGAGATCCAGGGCCTCAGTCATGTCGCCCTCGTTTCGGCAGACATGCAGCGTACCGTCGACTTTTATCAGGGCGTCCTGGGCTTCCCGCTGATCAAGACGACGGAGCTTCCTGGTGGTGGTGGTCAGCACTTCTTTTTCGATATGGGGGATGGAAAGAGCTCGCTTGCGTTCTTCTACTTCCCGAAAAAGCATGTGGCGGAACCTGGAGTCACCGTGCCGAAGAAGAATGTTGGGGATCCGTCCAGCGGGTTTGATCCGGACAACTACACCACGGCAATCGGATCGATGAACCACCTCGCGTTCCGTGTCGCACCCGAGAAGCTGCCGGAATACAAGGAAAAGCTGGAGAGCCTCGGCATTTGGGTCTCGCCGATCATGTATCACTTCGGCAAGGACGGGGCCAGCATTGGCGCTGCTCCTGATGAGCAGCCGTGGCTTACGTCGATTTACTTTCGCGATCCCGATGGTTTTCAACTGGAGTTCGGGGCCTGGTGGCGTCCGTTGACGGATAACGACATTAATCATAAGCCCGCAACGCGCGCGGATGCACCGGCTGCATTCGATCAGAGAGGCTGACGGCGATACCGCGCAACAGTGGTGTTTCCGAAAGGGCGCCTGATGGCGGTCGAGTCGGGTCACGGGGAGAAACAAGTCCTGAACGGCGTCAAAGGCAAGGTTGTCCTGATTGCCGGAACGGTCGGCGGGCAAGGAGTTGGCAAGGCGCGGCTCCTTGCGCAGGTCGGCGAAAAGGCATTTTGACCGGCATTCGCGAAAAAGGCCGGGAGATTGCTATCGTCTTTGAGGGGCGCAATATTCGTTCAGCACGACTTTTCTAACGGGTCGCGCTGAATGAGGGTGGAGATACACCGATGATCGATGCCAACCGGCCGGAAGCGCGCGAGCAACTCTCCCCAATGATTCCGATGCAGCGTCCCGGAACTCCCGAGTAGGTCGCGCGTACTGTCCTTTTCCCGGCATCGGACTCGGCAGGGGTGTGTCACGGGTGTAGAGTTGAAGGTCGAGGGTGGGATCCGAACCAGGGCGCTCCCAGGCACTATCCCGAGATACCGGGCGCGGTGGCGCGCGGAGCCGCGCCCCGCCGCTGCGGACATCCATCATCGGTTTTGGCTTTTCTGCGGGTTTGAATTACAACGTTTACCATGGGTACGTTTCCTGACATTCCTTTTGCGAAGAGGCCCGCCAAATCCCCTGGCCGAAAGCCGCCGACCCAGATGCTCGAGCACCTGCTCGACACGGCTTTCGAGGCTTTTGCTGCGCACGGTTACGAAGGGGCATCGATGCGGCAGATCGCCACTGATGCCGGAACAACGATCCAGCGCGTGGTCTACCACTTTCCTTCCAAGGAGGCGCTTTGGAAGGCGGTGATGAGCCGCATCGTCCAGCGGTTCGACGAACGTCATCGGCGAGTGCTCAATGAGTGCCGGCGTGAGCCCGCATCGGTTAAGCTTCACCGCTTGATTGTAGACATGGTCCACTTCCTGGCGGAATTTCCAGGCGTTCACCGGATCATGACTTTCGAGGCGGCCCACCCCAGTCCGCGGCTGACGTGGCTCTACGACAACCTCTTGATGTCCCGGATCGGGGAAACCGTTGACATCATCAAGGCGGCGCAGCGCGAACGCGCTATTCGGCAGATCGACCCGGTGCGTCTCTACTACGCCATACTCTCGATCGCCGCTGTACCGTTCACCATTGCGGCCGAGTTCAAACTGACAACTGGCCGTGATCCCTTCGATCTCGAAGAAGTAGAAAAGACAATCGACCTTATCCGCGCCCTGATCATCAAGGAATGAGGGGTCTGTCGTTGTCTGGGCCGGCTCTCTGATCTGGCGCGAGGCATCATCGGGTAACGTGGTCAGTCCGGTGAACGTCGAGGGTGCGCCGGATGGTCTCGCCTGCATCAGTGGCAGCGCCCGGATGGAGCACGACGACGGCCTTCACTGCCTCGCCCCATTTCTCGTCGGGCACCCCGATTACCGCGACGTCGGCTACCGCAGGATGATCGTGGATCACATTCTCCACTTCGGCCGGATAGATGTTTTCGGCACCGGAAATGATCATGTCCTTGATGCGATCGCTGATGTAAAGATAGCCGTCCTCGTCCGTATAGCCGGCGTCGCCTGTTCGCAGCCATCCCTCGGGGTCGAGCGCGCGAACCGTGGCGTCGGGCATACCCCAATAACCCACCATGTTGGCGCTCGGAGCGCGTCATGATCGCCAACCGCACCGGGAGGAAGAGTCCGGCCCTGTTCGTCGACGACTTTGATTTCCTCACCGGGCATCGGAATGCCCGCCTCGCGCATACGCTGATTTCCCGACCGGTCATGATCCTCCGGCGGAAGTGCCAGACGTGTAAAGCTGCAGCACCACGTGTTCTTCGCTGGGCCGGAATTCAACGTCCTGGGAGCTGCTCTGGCTCCGCCAGGCTTCGAAGAGCACGGCCGAGAGGCCGCCTGGCTCAAGAGCGACCACCTCCACAGGATGCCTGACCAGTTGCAAGGCTTCGCGCACCTGGACTTCGACCTCCGGCGAGTTCCCGGCCCGCGACGCGAGGCCTGCTGGCTATCATGTGCGCTCCTGTCTTCAATTCTAGTCGCAGGTTTGTCAGTCCGGCGTTCGCATGATACGAGAACGAAAATACATTTGACAACAGCGTATCTAATGGAAATATAATGGTTCCAACCGCAAACGGTGTGTTCAGGAAAGGGATGGAATGATGGCTAGGGGTTCGATCTCCGCCGTGAAAGTGTTGGGAATCGCCGGCATCGGTCCAGGACCCTTCGCCGCGATGACATCTGAACGGCGTGATCAAACCCGCACCAGCGCCACGCTGTCCGTCATCCTCTGCGGTCCCAGACATGCCAGGGACGGGGTGCGCGAACCATTGGGTTAGTGGTGTGCATCAACGCAATGGATTGAGGAGCGCTTCTCCGAAGGGTCCTGCCGCGCGGCTATGAGGACGGCATTCGGCAACTGCCGGTTCTCCATGTCGATCCCCAGGCCGAAAGCGGGGTTGACAGCACGTCAAGTCGTAGGGACGACGTGGCGATCTAACTTGAAACGCTAAGAGAGTAAGGAATCGACCCGTGGATTTTCAGCTTAACGACGAACAGAAAGAGCTGCAGGAATCGGCGCGCAAGTTCGCGCGCGCGGAACTGATGGATTTGTCGCGGGAGATGGAGGAAAAGGGGATGCCCCTCCCCGAATCGATGCGCAAACGCTATGCCGAGATGGGATTTCTCGGCGTCAACCTGCCGGAAATCTACGGCGGACTTGGGCTCGGTCATCTGGAAGCGTTGCTGATTCTGGAGCAGTTCGCGATGATCTCCCCGGCCGTCGCGTGGCCGATCTTTGAGAGTGCGACCGGCCCCGTGCGCACGATCGAGCATTTCGCATCCGACAGCCTCAAGGTTCGTATTATCCCTCAGGTCGTTAATGGCGAAGCGATCGTCGCGGTCTCCATGTCGGAGCCATCGGCAGGCACGGCGCTTACCGACCTCAAAACCGCGGCACGTATTGAGGGCGACGAGATCGTCATCACCGGTCAGAAACGCTGGTGCTCGGGCGGCGGTCACTCGGATCTCTATATTGTCTACTCCCGTTTCGACAACGAGCCGGGCGCGAAGGGTATCGGAGCGATTCTGGTCGAGAAGGAACGCAAGGGGATCAGCTTTGGCCGTCCGGAACGGCTCATGGGCTTCCGTGGCATTCCCTCCGCCGACATCTACCTCGACGAGGTGCGCGTGCCGCAAGACAACGTCATCGTCCCCAAGGGCGGCTTCAGCAAATTGATGAACGCGTTCAGCCTGGAACGCTGCGGCAACGCCACCATGGGCCTCGGCATCGCCGCCGCTGCGCTCGAAGAGGCCACGGCCTACGCGCAGGAGCGCCAACAATTTGGCAAGCCCATCGTGGACTTTCAGGCGATCCAGATGAAGCTTGCCGAAATGGCGATGAAGGTTGAGGCGGCGCGCCTGCTCATCTATCGCGCGGCGGTCAATGCAGCCCGGGGCTTGCCTTCGATTCTCGATTCCTCGCTCGCCAAATGCTTCTCCAACGAGATGGTTGTCGAGGTCGCGTCGAAAGGTCTGCAGATTATGGGCGGCTATGGTTATTCCCAGGAATACCGCATGGAGCAGCGCGTGCGCGACAGCTATGCCTGGGGTATCGCTGGCGGCACCATCGACGTCCAGAAGACCAATATTGCCTCCGCCCTTGTCGGGCGCCGCTTCAACCAGAGAGGCTGACGGTTGCCGCAATGAACCAACGCCGCTACCGCATGAGTGCGTCATCCGCAATGTCGGGGTGTAGTACTGGCCCAGCCGCAATGTCCAACGACGCGGTCAGCGCCATCATGTTGTCGCTGGCTAGTCGAATTGGCAGGTGTACGGAACATAAGCTATGACATGCCATCTTGACGTCCTCTTGTCGGCGTTCCAGCCTGGCCGGACCATCTATATTCCCGGTGCAACCGGAGAATCTCGAGCGCTGGCAGCTGCGCTGCGGGACCAGACGGAGGTAAGCGCGGGCGTGCGCTTCGTTAGTGGCCTGGTTCCTGGCATGAACGAGACGTTGGACTATGGTGGACTCGCCCCTGACTGCACTGTCACAACCTTCATGCTGCCAGCCTGTATGCGTGACAGCTTCGCCCAGGGGCGGGTAACGCTTCTGCCGCGGACGTATTGGGGCGCAGCGCGTTATCTTCAGGCGATCGCCTGCGACGTAGCTATCGCACACGTAGCGCCGCCCAATGCTGACGGCTTGTGCTCGCTTGGCGTCGCAAGCGATTTCACGCCGCTGGTGTGGCCGAACGCGATGCTCAAGGTGCTGCTCATCAATCCGGCAATGCCCATTCTGTCGCGCGCTCGCATGCTCCCTGTCGCTGATGCCGATCTGGTGGTGACGCTAGAGGGGCCGTTGGTCGAGGCGCCGGTCGCGAGGGAAACAGAAACGGCCGCCGCCATTGCACGAACAGTTGCAGCTTTGATTCCTGACGGCGCTCACATTCAGACGGGGATCGGTAGCGCGCCAGACAGGGTCTGGACGTTTCTGCGCGATCATCGCCGACTCGTTCTGCGGTCGGGTATGGCGAATGGCGGCTTGCGCGAGCTGGCCGAGGCCGGCGCGCTGGCTGATGGCGGAGCCCATCTTGCCGGCATCGCTTACGGCTCAGTGGATTTCTATAACTGGCTGCGGGACACCGATCTTGTGGAATTCGCCACGACCCTCGAAACCCACGGCTTGCCTGCCCTGATCGACACACCACGATTGCATAGCATTAACTCGGCTTTGGAAGTGGACCTGTTCGGCCAGGTGAACGTCGAGTGGCAAGGGAGCGCCTTGTCTGGCGGTGTTGGCGGGGGGCCGGACTTCATGCGTGCAGCGACCTTCTCGCCTGGAGGACGATCAATCATCGCGCTCCCGGCAACGGCGGAGCGGGGAATGGTGTCGCGCATCGTTGCGCGCCTCGCCCGACCCAGCGTCAGCGTGGCACGCTCGGACATCGATACGGTCGTCACCGAACATGGCGTGGCCGAGTTGCGCGATAAGGGGATCGATGAGCGCGCGCAGGCGCTGATCGCAGTTGCGTCGCCCCGGTTTCGCGCGGAATTGGAAGAGGAGTGGCGTGCGCTTCGCGCGACCTTCGGTTGATATCACTGAGCAGGAGACTTTCCTTTGAGACGTGCAGCCATCGTATCTCCCCTAAGAACAGCCGTAGGCGCATTCGGGGGTGCCTTGACTCCGCTGAAGATGGAGGATCTAGGCACGATTGTGCTCAAGGCGCTGGTAGAGCGGACAGGCATCGACCCCGGACGCATCGACGACGTCATATTCGGCCACGCCTATGGCAGCGGCGAGGCGCCGGCGCTCGGGCGCTGGTGCGCGCTCAACGCCGGCTTACCGATCAGCGTCGCCGGTATGGAAACGGAACGGCGCTGCGGCAGCGGCCTCATGGCCATAACGACAGCTGCGATGATGGTGCAAACCGGCGCGGCCGATGTCGTGATCGCGGGCGGCGCTGAATCGATGAGCAATTGCGAGTTCTATTCGACCACGCAGCGTTGGGGTTCTCGCGCCGGCAGCGTCACGCTGTACGACCGGCTGGAACGTGGCCGCGTCCGGTCGCAACCCGAATGGCGCTTTGGGGTGGTCCGCAGCATGATGGAGACCGCTGACAATCTCGCGAAGGAGTTTGGGATCAGCCGCGAAGCGGCGGACGAATATGCGATGCGCAGCCACCGTCGGGCCGCGGAGGCTTGGACAGAGGAGAGGTTCTCCAACGAGCTGGTTCCAGTGCCAGTGCCGCAGCGCAAGGGCGAACCCGTTATCTTCGATCGGGACGAAGGCATTCGCGCCGACACGAGTATGGAAGGGCTGGCCAGGTTGCGTGTGGTCCATGAGGGGGGTGTCTGCACGGCAGGCAATTCCAGCCAGCAGAACGACGCCGCATCCGCTTGCATCGTCGTCGCAGAGGATCTGCTCGGCGAATTGAAACTCGACCCCATGGCGTGGTTTGTTAGCTGGGCGGTGGCGGGTTGTGAACCGTCTCGCATGGGTATCGGCCCCGTGCCGGCGACGGAAAGGCTATTTCGCAAAACGGGCCTGTCGCTTGACGACATGGATCTCGTTGAGCTGAACGAAGCCTTCGCCGCTCAGGTGCTAGCGGTGTTGAAAGCGTGGGTCTGGCACGACCCCGACAGACTTAACGTCAACGGCTCGGGAATCTCGCTCGGCCATCCGATCGGCGCGACCGGTGGACGCATCCTGGCAACGATGCTGAACGAGCTGCAGCGGCGCAAGGGCCGCTATGCACTTGAGACGATGTGCATCGGCGGTGGGCAGGGCATCGCGGCGATCTTTGAGCGCACCTGAGCGATGTTGTTGAAGGGTGCACCCGTTGTTCCATGGGAGCATGCGAGATTGACGAATGAAGTGACAAATAGGTATATATCATCGGACCAAGGCGTACCGCTTCCGCTGATCGAGCGCTGCCAATTCGCGCGAGGGCTCGGATTGAGAGGCGCTCATTCGACGAGCGGATCGTCGGAGTGGTGTTGTCACATCTAATGAGGGTGCATCCGCAGCAAATGGTGAACACGCCTTTCGCAACGGATCGCTCCAGGGTGCCTATTTGATGCTGGCCGCACGCGCGCTGGGTCTTGATGTAGGGCCGATGTCGGGATTCGACGCAGTTGGCGTAACACAAACGTTCTTCGTCGGAACAAGAATCGAAGCGAATTTTCTCTGCAATCTCGGCTACGGCACGGATCACTTGCTGTTTCCTCGCCAGCCGCGGTTAGAGTTCGCCGAAACAGCAAAGATCATCTGAATGTGGTTGCTCTACAGGGGTCCATGAACATGACATCAACAGATCGGACGCACAACCCGGACGCGGAGACGTGGGTCGACAGCGCCCGGGCTCACCGGGAATTCCCAATCCAGAACCTGCCACTAGGCGTCTACAGCATCGCGGGAGAGGAGCCGAGGATCGGATGTGCGATAGGCGATGAGATCGTGGACCTGCGCGGTCTGGCGCAGGACGGGCGACTGCCGCCGGACGTCGCTCCTTTGCTGGCCGCCGCTGAACTCAACCCTCTGTTCGCGGCGCCGGCCGCGCAGCGCCGTGCCTTGCGTCACGCGCTGTTCGACCTGCTCACCGATCCTGAGCGACAGCCGGAGGTGCAAATGCACCTTTACCCGGCCGGCGGATGCCGAATGCACGTACCTGCGCGTGTCGGCAATTTCACCGACTTCTTCGCCGGCATCCATCACGCTACAAACGGCGGCAGGCTGGTCAACCCCAACTCTCCCTTGCCGGCGAACTATAAGTTCCTGCCGATCGCCTATCACAGCCGCTCGTCCTCGATCCGCGTCTCAGGCCATCCTGTACGGCGTCCCCGCGGCCAGCGGAAGCCTCCCGATTCAACTGCGCCCGTCTTCGGCCCAAGCCAGCGATTGGACTACGAGCTGGAGCTGGGCGTCTGGATTGCCGGCGAGAATGATCTAGGCAGCGCCGTTTCGGTCGACGACGCTTTTGGCCGGGTTGCGGGATTCTGCCTGGTCAACGACTGGTCGGCGCGCGATCTCCAGGCCTGGGAATTTCAGCCGCTCGGGCCGTTCCTGTCGAAGAGTTTCCACACCACTATTTCGCCCTGGGTCGTCACGGCCGAGGCGATGATCCCATTTTTGATGCCGCACGATGCGCGCGCCGCCGACGATCCCGAACTCTTGCCTTATCTTGTCACGACGACCGGTGGAAGCGGCGACGCGCTTTCGATCCAACTGGAGGTCTATTTGACCACGGAGCGGATGCGGCAGCAGGGGCGCCCACCCTACAAACTCAGTGCTGGCCCGGCGAGCGACATGTATTGGACGGTCGCGCAAATGATCGCTCATCATACGGTGAATGGATGCAATCTGATGCCCGGCGACCTTCTGGGCAGCGGAACGATCTCATCAGCGCATCCGGGGGGCGCCGGCTGTCTTCTGGAGATCAGCCTGAACGGAAAGCAGCCTGTTGAACTTCCTTCGGGGGAGTTGCGGTCTTATCTTGAAGACAGCGACGAAATCCGTTTGACAGCCACTGCCTATGCAGAAGGTTTCCGCTCTATTGGCTTAGGCGATTGTGTAGCGATTGTAGCGGGGTGTGTGAGCGCATGATGCGGCGGGGCGCCGTGCCAGCTACGCGCCATGTGACGCGCTTTGCCTCACTCTCGTTGCTTGCGCCGCAGCCTGGTTCCCATGTGTGCGGAGGGCGATATGACACCGGCAATCATCATCGAGCGCATAGGACCTGGCGGACCTTTGCGTGACTCTAAAAGGAAGAGCAAATGTCTGAAAGTCTCGTGAATTATCAATGTGTGGACGATGTGGCGATCCTTCGTCTAAACGACCCGGGAGCGCTCAACGCCTTCTCCGATGCGATGTGCGAGCTGTTAATCGAACGGTTGCTGCGGGCCGCACGCGAAGCGCGGGTAATCGTACTGACGGGCAATGGCCGCGGCTTCTCTTCCGGTGTCAATCTCAACGTCAGCCCCGCCGACAAGCCCGCGAGCGAGCGCGACGCCGGCGAGCGACTGGAGCGACTATTCAATCCGCTGATGACGGTCATCCGCAATCTCGCAGTTCCGTTCGTGACCGCCGTCAACGGTCCTGCGGCGGGCGTAGGCTGCTCAGTCGCCTTGTCCGGCGACCTCGTTGTCGCCGCGCAGAGCGCGTACTTTCTTCAGGCGTTTTCCCGCATTGGCCTCGTACCCGATGGGGGCTCGGCTTATTTGCTGGCGAAGTCTGCGGGGCGCGTCCGCGCAATGGAGGCGATGCTGCTTGCGGAGAAAATCAGTGCGTCCCAGGCGCTTGAGTGGGGAATCATCAATCGTGTGGCGTCCGATGGGAAAGCGCTCGACATGGCGATGGACTTCGCCCTGCGTCTGGCCGCGGGGCCGACCCACGCATTGGGCCTGGTGCGTCGCGTCGCATGGTCGGCGCTAGAGGAAGGGTTTGCCGACCAGCTCGCGCTCGAGCGGCGTGTGCAGCGTGAGGCTGGGCGCAGTCCTGACTTTGTGGAAGGGGTCGCTGCATTCCGGGAAAAGCGCGCACCCCGGTTCAGGGGCGTGATCCCCTTGGACAAATAGCCTCGCAACGTAATCGCCGCGGGAATCAAAATGGCCGTGAGCCAGCGCCTCTGCACGAACGGTTCGTCGCCGAAGGGCGGGGCTTCAAGACTGTCTGGAGAAGACGAGTCACCGCGGAGGACATGGAGGCGCTCACTGAGCGATGAGGCGCGGGAGGCGCGGCATGGGGCGGTTCTCGACGAGGCGACCATAGAGTTCATGCGGGCCGGCGTTTCCAGCGCTGAACTGACGTTGATCGCGCGGCGCGTCGGCCTGACGCGAGCGGCCCTATACTACTATTGCTCGGATCGGTACGACCTCGTCCATCAATGCTATCTGCGGACATGTGCGCTCATTCACTCGGACCTCCAGCGTGCCGGAGTTGCGCATGGCCCGGGACTCGCGAAGGTCGCGACCTTTGTCGAGCTAATGAGCAGCCCTGGCCATCGTCCAATGGCTGTCTTCAGTGAGCTCGGACTGCTCTCGGCCGAACAGCACCAATCGATCATCGTCGCGCAACAGCGAAATGTGGCAGAACTGCAAACGCTGCTCACCGCCGGCGTCAAGGACGGTTCGATACGTAAGTGCAACGTCGATATCGTGGCCGAAGCCATTTTCGGCGTCTTGACCTGGGCTCCGCTTTCTCGATTGTGGTTGAACGTGTCGGATGATACCTTGACCGAACGCATGGCCAGGGCGGTGCCTCAAATGATCATTGAGGGCATCGCGGCCAATAATGAGGAGCGCCCGGCGGTCCGAAAGCGACTCGCCGACGTCGTAATGCCGACGCCCGCGACCGCGCGTGAGCAGAGGCTTGCAGAGCTCGCGCGGGCCGGATCGCGCCTCTTCAACCAACGAGGCATCGACGGGGTTTCGCTCGATGAGGTTGCGGCTGCGGTCGGTCTGACGAAGGGAGTGATCTATCACGCCTTCAAGAGCAAGCCCGAGTTTGTCGCTTACTGTTACCACCGCACTTTTGATATCCAGGAACGAATTCTCGATGCAGTAGACGACTGCGCCGACGGAATCGAATACACGCGGGCGATCGTCGAACTTCATGTGCAGCTTCAACTCTCTGATATCCAGCCTTTGTGGTTTACGACCGGTGTCGAAAATTTTCCTCCTCGTCTCAGGAAGCAACTCGTGTCAAGGATGAACATGATCCTGGACCGGACGCTGAAGCTCAGTGAGCGCGGCATCAAGGACGGCAGCCTGCGGAGATTTGACATCGCCCCGGTGCGGGTAGCTTCTGTTGGCGCTTTCGCCTACGTTTCGCGGTGGGGGGGCCCTGCACGACGCCCTCCCAGCACAATATTGGCTCGCGAAATCAGCAGTTTGCTGCTGTACGGATTGCGCAGGCCAGAAGCGGGGTAGCTGACTCTATCCAGTCGCTTCAGCCCCGTCTCCTGGTGTGGCGCGTGCCCCATGGGCTCTATCAGGGATTTTAGATAGGCGTCGTCGCCCGCGTCTGAAGGAAGACGTCCGGTCACGGGTGCTTGAGCCCCTGCGGCGAGCCGGGCGACAACGAGAACGTTGAGGCCACGCCCTGCAAGGCGCCGAGCAATATCGATTGTTTTCAGTGAAGGACCATGCGCGTCGGAGGGTCTATCGCGTCCTGTCGTCGCAAACATTCGGATCCCTCAGCATGTCCACAAAAAAATGATACATACGAACTTGTCAATAAATATGGCGATGTCGTATAATCGAGGCCAGTGACGAGATGGATCACATGCACGCGCTACCTATCAAACAGAGGTGACAGTGACGACTTCGCATGAAATGCTGGCAGGTGACGTTGTACTTCACGGTTATTGCGCGCCGAAATATGAGCGCCTGCGCGAGGCCTTCGCTCGGAATTTTCGCGAGCTCGGCGAGGTGGGCGCCAGCTACACGGTAATAGCCGATGGCGTGGTGGCGGCCAATCTCTGGGGCGGCTGGAAAGACGCTGCGCGGCAGGAGGCCTGGGGCGCCGATACGGTGGCTTGCGTCTGGTCCGTCTCCAAGGCAGTTGCAGGCGTTTGCTTCGCGATTCTGGTCGACCGGGGCCTCATTGCCTATGAGGACAAGGTGAGCACCTATTGGCCGGAGTTCGCAGCCGGAGGCAAAGGCGACGTCACCGTCGCCATGCTGCTCGCGCACCAAAGCGGCATCACCGGCTTTGACACGCCTGCCACACTCATGGATCTTTTCTCCGGTGAGCCCGCCGCCTGTCGGCTCGCGGCTCAGAAGCCGTTTTGGAATCCCGGTGAGCGAGCAGGCTATAGCAACGTTGTCGGCATCCTTGCCGACGCTCTGTTCAGGCGGGTCGAGGGCCGCTCGATCAAAAAGTTTGTGACCGATGAGCTCAAGGCCAACCTGGGGCTGGATATTTCCGTCGGCCTTCCGCCTGCCGACCGGTCTCGCGTGGCAGAGCTTGTCGAATCCAGGAAACTGGATGCGACGAAGACCGTGCTGGTCGCTAGCGAGGCGCAGCGAGCGCTGGTCAATCCTGTTGTAGACGTGCCGCTGCAGGCGACACCCGAATTTCAGGCGTCGGAGTTCTTCGCCGCCAATTGTTTCGCCAACGCACGAAGTCTGGCGAGTATGTGCGCCCTACTGCTGGATACGGGTCTTGACGGCACCCGACTTGTGAAGCCAGAGGTCATTGCTAAAGCTACGGAGTTACGGTTTGACGGGATCGACGAAGTGCGCCAGATGCGGCGGAGTTGGTCCGCCGGGTTCCTGACCAATGACGTCGGCGATTTTGGGCCGAACACGGCCGCGTTCGGCCATGGTGGCTGGGGAGGGGCCTTTTGCTACGCTGACCCGGTTGCCGGCGTCGCCGTCGGTTACGTCATGAATCACATGAGCGACCAGATGGAACGCAACCCGCGTCGCATCAATCTCGTCAAAGCGGTTTACGACATCTGATGCGGTGCTGCGCGGAGAAGTGGAACTGCTAATCTTTATCTGCCGCGTGCCATAACCCTTGGGTAAGTGCACGATGGCGCACGTGAGGAGGAAGCTGATGGCCAGAAAGGATTATGGTGTCACCGAGCTTGGTTATCTTGGCATCGGTGTGAGCGATCTTGCAGCTTGGCGGCATTATGCGACGAACGTTCTGGGAGTTGACTGGATCGACGAGCCGGGTGGGGCGCGGCTGCGGATCGACTATTGGCACTATCGCATCCGCGTGCATGAAGACCCTTCCGACGACATTCTTTATGCGGGCTTTCGCGTGGCCGGCCCCGAGGAGTTACAGGCGTCGATCAATCGTCTCGAAGAGTTGGGAATCGCTTTCGAACGTGCGACGGCGTCCGAAGCCGAGCAGCGCTGCGTGCTCGATTATGTGCGACTAAAGGACCCCGCCGGTCTTCCTGTAGAGATTTTTCATGGACCACTCGTCGATGCGCACCAGCCCTATCGACCCGGCCGCGGGATGCATGGCAAATTCAGGACCGGCGCTCTCGGCCTCGGCCACATGATCGTGCGGGACGTTGACGTAGAGGCCTCTTACCGCTTTTACCGCGACGTAATGGATTTGCGCGGCAATGTGGAGATGCGCTTCGGGGTGGGGGAAAGACGTTTTGAATTGACATTCATGGCCGCCGAGGGGGGGCGAGACCATATGGTGGCGTTTGGTGCAGGCAATACGCCCAAGCGGATTCATCACCTTATGATCGAAGTCGAACAGCAGAACGACGTTGGTCTTGCCTATGACATTGTCCGGAAAGAGAAAATACCTATCCTGAACGATATCGGGCGCCATATCGATGACAACATGTTCTCGTTCTACATGAGTACCCCATCAGGATGGTTCTGCGAGTATGGTGCGGAGGGCTCTTCGCCAACCTGGCAATCTGAGTATCACACTGTCGGCGACTATTGGGGCCACATGTTTGCGACCGACTTTGTGGACTGAGCAAGGAGCGTCGCACGTGACGTCCCCATGGGCGCCGACTTACCCGCCGGGAGGCTGCTATTGATCAGCTTGTGACCATCGCATTTGCCGAGGCCATGGCAGGCACGTCTCTCAACCGACTGGCGAAGATGAACGCGCTCAGTGCTACGGTGTGCGACGCCATCGTCCCTGCGGGTGGGACTATATCGGTTTGTCGGCATTCCAAACGTGACCCGGTCAATGTCGATTGTATGCATCACGCCGCAGTTGCAGCGTGAAATCTCCACATCGAAGACTGATGAGCCGCCAGCATCTGCGTGTCGGCGACTTCGATATCGTCGAGATAAACGAGGCGCTCCGCCTATCCAAGCCTGGTTTTTATCTGGTTACAGCGTTCCGAACTGAACCTGCGCTTGCCGGATCGGCCTGCGCGGTAGAGTTCTCGAAGCCTTCGACGACATGAGTGACCGGCTTCAGCCGGCCCTGGAGAATAAGCCGGCAGAGATCATCCTCGGCTTTGCGTCTTTCATGATAGAAAGGATCAACGATCCATGCCTCGGACTTGATCTTCCGCTGTGACAGAACCTCCTCGTTCTCCCACGTGATGCCTGCCACCCGGCGAAGCAGGTTTGGCGCGCCATCTGAATAGAGGGCAGCAGCGGCGCTGAATGAAGCATGCGGCCGTGCGTGTCCATCAGATGCACCGCAGCCGTGGTCACGCGACCGCCAACGCCCTCCGAAAACACGTCGATGCCTTCCGGGAACGCTCGCTGCAGCCGAGTTGGTTGGGTTGGTTTTGCAGTTCTTCGTGGCGCCGCTAACCGTAAACTGGCGCGCTGCGGAGTGGATGTTGACCAGGATGCGATGCGGACCAGCCCTTGTCCCCGCGCAGGCTCAGGCAGCAGCGCCCCGCGCAGTTCGAAGTGATCGTGTTCGAGCGAACTGTTCGGTAGTGGATTTGAGAATACCCACTCGCGAAAGGTTTTGGTCAATGCGGCCCGTTTCGGGGACGAATCGTTGCGGTATGATATCTCTCCGGTGCCAGCATATGGCCCGGAGCAGCCAGTGTGAAAGCTGCAATGGTACACTAGAAACCGAGTCGTCAATTTCAATGTCACATATGTATGCATTTTGGACCCAATTCGCAGTTGTCAATAGCGACCCCGATGTAGTACGTTCATCGCAAATTTCCCGTTCCGGATGTCATATGCCTGGCGATTCCGTTGCCGATGAGAGGTCATGATGCGCTCACTGATGGCTGAAGCGCGTGCGGCGCGTCACATTGCGGTTATCGACGAAGCGACATTGGAATTCACCCGTGATGGCGTGGCTGGCGCGAGCCTGAGTTCGATCGCCAAGCGGGTGGGCCTGACGCGCGCGGCGCTGTACAACTACTGCACGGATCGCCAGGACCTGGTTTTCCAGTGCTATCGGCGCGCCTGCTCACTCACCCAGAATGACCTGTTGCGGGCTTACCAGACGCCGGCGAGTGGAGCCGAGCGACTCGGCATGTTCCTCAAGGTCTCAGTCGATCTCGATCACTACCCAGTGGCTGTCTTGAGCGAGATCGCGGTACTCAATGACAAACAGCAAGCGACCGTTCGCAAGGACCGGGCGAAGAACGTCGAACTCCTGAAGACCTTGCTGCGTGAAGGCCAACAGGACGGCTCGATCAGGGACTGCGATCTGGACGTTGTCTGTCAGGCGATTTTCGGCGTATTGTCATGGGGGCCGCTGGCGCGGATCTGGTTGAAGAAGGACGAAAAGGAGTTCGCCGGCAGAATGGCTGCGGCGATCCCGGACATGGTCATGAACGGTGTGGTGCCGCTAGGCAACCGGTTTCCGACCGCCCATCGTCGGATTGCGGAAATCCTGGACGATACGCCGCGGACGGAGCGGGAGCAGCGTCTGGAGGAGTTCGCTCGGACGGGGTCCAGGCTGTTCAACCGTCGCGGCATTGCGGGCGTGTCCTTTGACGAAATCGCATTGGAAATGGGCGTGACGAAGGGGGCGCTTTACCATCATTTCGAGAGCAAGCCGGAGTTTGTCGCATTTTGTTACGCGCGCGCATTCGACATTTACGAGCGCGTCATGGATGCGGCCGAGGCCTGCGAGACAGGCCTTGAAGCGACAATGACGGCGATCGAGCTCGACGTCGAGGCGCAGCTCACGGATATCTATCCGCTATGGCTTACGACGGGCCTTGGAACCGTCCCGGCGAAGATGCGGCTGAAGCTTGCGAAGCGAAACGAGCGTCTGGCCGCACGATCGTTTGAGCTTGCACGCCGAGGGATCGCAGACGGCAGCCTGCGTCCCTTCGATCTCGAACCGGTAAAGCTGGCCGCGCCGGGTAGCTTTACCTATCTTTCGACGTGGCTGCCTCCTGCAGATGAACGACGTGCTGCGCAAATCGCTCAGGAAGTCAGCCGCTTCCTGCTCCTGGGTCTTCGGCGGCGCTGATCGAGGAATTCAGCAATGCCTTACCAACTCGGCTTCTCACGCTTCCAGTAGAGGCGTGCCTTGTCGGCGCTGGCATAGTCTGGGTCGAGGTAGACGAACATCCGTTCGATCAAGCCCTGTTCGTCGAAATCGAAAATGCTGCAGAATCTGCCGCCGGGGGTATCGCCGCCTTTCCACGCGACACCCTCGCTGCTGGTCCCACGGGTTGCGCCCTCGACAACGACATGCCGGTCCGTTTCGATGAAGCTGAACGAGTCGTGGCAATGGCCGACCTTGTTGCCGCTGGCGACCATTCCTGCGGCAAGTTCCCCGAATTCCACTGGACCGCGTCCGACGCCAAACTTCGGGAAGTAGAAATCGAAGTCGGGCGTGAACAGTCGATCCGGAAAGCGGCCTTCGTCGATCTCCTGAAAATAGGACTTCACGATGTCAATTCTGCTCTTCGACGATTGGGTCATACGATCCTCCTGGGGATATGGCGGCGCGGGTCATCGCGGATGCTGGCAGTCGTCTGCCTTGATAACGGCACCGGTTACGAAGTCACTTGGTGGGGATGCCCGATAGAGATGGGTCCCGCCAATAGCAGCGGGCGGCCCATGGGATTGCGCGGGATCGGTCGGCGAACTCGCCAGTGCGCTTGATCATCGCATCCATCATCTCCAAATAGAAAGCGCCCGGCGCGATCGCGTTGACGTTGATGTTATGCCCCGACCATTTCACGGTCGTGTCTTGCGTCCAGGGCCGCGTGCGCGCGGGATCAGCCCAACCGATCCATAGATCGGTAACCGTTTCCCCGCCCACGATCAGGGCGATTCTGGCTCCGCTTTCGCGATCACCCGCCAAATTCCTTACGAAAGTATCGCGAAGGAGCGCGAACGCCGGCGAACAATGTCCGTGGATGGCAATCGATCCTGTTGTCATCTAGCGCTCCGAATAGCGTGTCAAGCATTCTTTGGCTCGGCAATTCCCACCGCTCTACGCGCTCTGTTCGGGCATTGCGGCAGCCGGTGCATGCGCGTTTCCCATGGTGTTCCTGGAGGACACCGCAGCACTGCGCTTTGCGTATTGAGACTCGTAACATACCACAATGTCAAGAGAATAATCTTTAAGGTATGTACTATGATTGGGCATCGTGCGCTGGACGCCAGAGGACGCATGTGAGGGAGATAACGATGGACCTGATAGTCCGGATGAGCAGTGGTTTCAGGACCGGGTGTGACCGTTCCTGCGCGATAAACTGCCGGCGCGATTAGCGAGGAAGGTACGTGACGGACTGCGAATGTCGCGAGAGTACAGGGCGTCGTGGCATCGCATCCTCCCGCAGCAGCGGCTGGCAGGACACCGACCGGCCGAAGGATTTCGGCGGAACTGGTTGGTCTGTTGTGCAGCGCTTTATCTTCTGAAATAACTCGGCCCCTTGCCTTTGTGCAGCGCATCGTTCTCTACGGATTCGAGTTGCCCGGACCCGTGTTCACCAGGTTCGGGACCGCAGCATAACGAAGTCATTGGCTGCCGCGCGTGCTCGACGGTCGAGACTGGTGGGCGCAGGGCTTCTCCAAGCCCGCCGCCGATTCGGAACTCCCTGCACTTGGGAGGCGCGCAATGCGCGGTGGCGAAAGGGTTCATCCGTCAATGGCCAAAATACCTGGACCATCCTGGGTCGGCACGCCAACATGATCTTCTGCCATATTCGGACCGATTCTTGACCTGCGCACGCCTCAATTCATGATGGCACGGCATCGCATGGCATGTCAGGGTAACCCGCCGCCAAGCTTTCGCAGACTCTGGTATTGCTTTTCTATGCGACATCCTGCAGAGTAATGCACATTGACGAGTGAGTATGTTGTCGTGTGTTTTGTTACATACCTGTAAACGAGGAGTTCTCGGAATGACCGAAGCAATGATCATCGACGCGTGCCGCACGCCTCGGGGCACCGGCAAAATGGGCAAGGGCGCCCTTTGTGAAATTCACCCGCAGCGACTCGGAGCAACGGTGCTCAGAGCAATTGCGGAGCGGACCGGAATCAACACTGCTGACGTCGACGACGTTATCTGGGGTGCCAATACGCAGCGCGGCAAGACGGCCAATGATCTCGGTCGAATGTCCGCGCTCGATGCCGGATATGACTTCCGCTCCAGCGGAGTCACGCTGGATCGGTTCTGCGGGTCGGGGATTACGGCCGTCGCTATCGCGGCAGCCTCGATACGCGCGGGATTCGAGGATCTTGTAGTTGCCGGTGGTACCGAGATGATGTCGGTAAACACCGCCAGCAAGCGCCCCGACGATGGTCCTAACGTCTTCGACAACGGCAACCTGCATCTGCGCGCGCTCTATCCGCAATCGAATCAGGGCGTTTGTGCCGACGCGATCGCCACGCTCGAGAGGATTCCGCGCAGCGATCTCGACGCACTGGCCTATGAGAGCCAGCAACGCGCAGCCAAGGCGATCGAAGGCGGCCATTTTTCTCGAAGCCTGGTTCCCGTCTATCGTGATGACGGTACGCTTGCCCTTGACCACGAGGAGTTTCCGCGACCGCAAACGACGTTGGAGGGGCTCGCCCTGCTGAAGCCGGCATTCGAGGCGCTCGCTGACGTGGCCGTCGACGCGACCGGTAAGACCTTCCGACAGCTTATCAACGACCGGTACACTGATCTGGACATCCAGTTCGTGCATCACGCGGGCAACTCTTCGGGCGTGGTCGACGGCGCCGCGGCCCTGCTGCTGGCGTCGCCGTCCTATGCTGCCGCCCACGGGCTTAAGCCGCGCGGACGCGTTGTTGCAGTGGCCAATGTGGGCGATTGTCCTACGCTGATGCTGAATGCACCGGTGCCCGCGACCTGGAAGGTTCTCGCGAAGGCCGGGCTCACACTCGACGATATCGACCTGTTCGAGATCAACGAGGCCTTCGCCGTTGTTGCCGAGAAATTCATCCGCGACCTCAAGCTCGACCGGGACAAGGTGAATGTGAATGGCGGCGCCATGGCGCTTGGCCACCCAATCGGTGCTACAGGGGCCATCCTTGTCGGCACCATGCTCGACGAGCTCGAACGGAGAGACCTCCGCCGCGGACTGGTCACCATGTGTGCAGCGGGCGGCATGGCACCGGCGATCATCATCGAGCGCCTCTGACCGCGGCCCGGATTTATTTGAGGAATACCAATGGCTGCCATCAACGAAGTTGTCGATCTAAGCCCGGAACGCGACATTGCGATCGTTACAGTGAACTCGCCGCCGGTGAACGCACTGTCGGCCATGGTGCGCGAGGGGCTGTATAAGGCGTTTACCAGGGCGAATGCTGATACGTCGGTGCGAGCGATTGCGCTCATCTGCGAGGGGAGGACCTTCATCGCGGGTGCGGATATTAGTGAGTTTGGTAAGCCCAGCACTGGCCCCACGATTCGCGAAATCCAGGACCTGCTGGAAGGTGCAGCGAAGCCGGTGATCGTGGCAATCCACGGCACGGCCCTGGGCGGCGGGCTCGAGATCGCCCTGGCGGCGCACTACCGGGTGGCGACGAAAAGCGCCAAAGCCGGACTTCCAGAAGTGAACATCGGGCTGGTGCCGGGGGCGGGCGGCACGCAGCGGCTGCCGCGGATTGTTGGCGTTGAAACGGCGCTCGATCTGGTGACAAGCGGCCGCCATGTGCCGGCACAGGAGGCGCAGCGCATGGGCCTCTTCGATCTTCTCGTCGATGGCGACCTGCGCGAAGGTGCGATCGCGTTTGCGCGCTCGGTAGTGTCGGAAGGTAAACCGCTGCGTCGCATTCGCGACAACAACGAGAAGCTCGACGCAGCCAGGAGCCACCCTGAAATCTTCGCCGAGTTTCGAAAGGCCAACGCCAGGCGCTTTCGAGGTTTTGACGCGCCGCAAGCCAATATCCAGGCCATCGAGGCGGCCGTCAACGAATCGTTCGAGGTGGCGATGGAGATCGAGCGCGGCCTGTTCCGCAAGCTCGTGACGGGCACGCAATCCGGCGCGCAAAGGCATGTGTTTTTCGCCGTGCGCCAGGCATCCAGGATTCCCGACGTGCTGGAGGACACTCCAACGCGTCCGCTCAGGAAGGTAGGCATCGTGGGTGCGGGCACCATGGGCGGCGGTATTGCGATGAATTTCCTGAATGCCGGCGTGCCCGTGACGATTGTCGAGGCTGAACAGGCTGCCCTCGATCGCGGCATCGAGACAATCCGGCGCAACTACGAAAACACCCTGAGCAAGGGTAAGCTGAAGCCGTCGGATGTCGACGCCCGGATGGGCTTACTGACCCCGTCCCTGCAGTTCGGCGATCTGGCCGACTGCGACCTGGTCATAGAGGCCGTCTTCGAGCGGATGGACATCAAAAAGGAGGTTTTTGAAAAGCTCGACGGTATCGTCAAGCCGGGCGCCATCCTGGCCTCCAACACCTCCTATCTTGACCTGGATGCAATCGCGGACGCGACGTCTCGTCCGCAGGACGTGATCGGCCTGCACTTTTTCTCACCGGCGAACGTCATGACATTGCTGGAGGTGGTCCGGGGCAGCGCCACCGCAAAGGATGTAATCGCGAGCGCGATGATGCTGGGCAAGAAGATTGGCAAGGTTCCAGTGCTGGTTGGCAATTGCCACGGTTTCGTCGGCAACCGGATACTGGCCCAGCGACAGCGCGAGGTGCAGAAGTTGCTGCTGGAGGGCGCGAAGCTTTGGGATATCGATCGCGTGATCTACGACTTCGGGATGCCGATGGGGCCGTTCGCCATGAACGACCTCGCGGGCATCGACCTCGGACTCGACCCGGACAACAAGACACCGAACTCAGTGCGGGAGGTCCTCGTCCACATGGGGCGGCGCGGACAGAAAACCGGCGCCGGCTATTACGACTATGACGGCAATCGCAACCGATCGAACTCGGAGCTCGTCGAGCGGGTCGTTCGTGACTTTGCCGCCCAGCGCGGAATCACCCAGCGCGAGATCGGCGACGAGGAGATCCTCGAACGCTGCCTGTATCCGATGGTCAACGAAGGCGCAAAGATCCTTGAGGAAGGGATCGCGTTGCGAGCATCCGACATTGATGTCGTCTGGGTGAAGGGATACGGCTGGCCAGTGTATCGCGGTGGCCCGATGTACTGGGCGGAACTGGTGGGGCTCGAAAAGATCCTGGGTCGCTTGCGTGAACTGCAGAAGGTGCACGGCGACGACTTCAAACCGGCGCCGTTGCTCGAAAGGCTGGTGGCCGAGGGACGGGGATTCAAGACTCTCCAGGAGCCCACGAATCTCATTCGATCAGGAAGCAGCCTGTGAAAACCCGTGCGGCACGCGTGTGCCGTCACGCAGTGACGGGTGACGACAACATGAAAACGCGCATTACCGAATTGCTGGGCATCCGCTACCCGATCATCCAGGGCGGCATGATGTGGGTGGGCCGGGCGGAACTTGCCGCGGCTGTGTCGAACGCGGGCGGTCTCGGCATCGTGACGGCGCTCACGCAGCCGACGCCCGAAGCGCTAGCGCAGGAAATCGAGCGCTGCCGTGAGTTCACGGACCGTCCCTTCGGCGTGAATCTGACGATGCTGCCGTCGATCAATCCGCCGCCCTACGAACGCTATCTCGACGTGATTCTCGACTCAGGCGTGCGCGTGCTCGAAACCGCGGGTAACAACCCGCGCCGGTTCATCGAGCGTGCGAAGGCCGCGGGCGCGACTGTGATCCACAAGTGCGTCGCGGTCCGGCATGCCCTGTCGGCGGAGCGCAACGGCGTCGATGCGGTGTCGATCGATGGCTTCGAATGTGCAGGCCACCCGGGCGAGGACGACATCTCCGGCCTCGTACTGATTCCAGCCGCCGTGCGCAAGCTGCGCGTGCCGGTGATCGCATCCGGCGGCATCGCGGACGGACGCGGCCTCGCGGCGGCACTCGCGCTAGGCGCGGAGGGTGTCAACATGGGTACGCGCTTTTGCGCGACTCGCGAGGCGCCGATTCACGACGCGATCAAGGCGGCGCTGGTGGGCGCGAGCGAGCGCGATACGCGTCTCATCTTCCGCTCGATGCAGAACACTGCACGCGTGCTGCGCAACGCGATCTCGGAAGAGGTCGTCAGCATGGAGCGGCGCCCGGGCGGCACGACGTTCGAAGAGATCCGGCCGCTGGTCGCTGGCGCGCGCGGACGCGCAGCGCTCGAAGCGGGCCAGGTGGATGGCGGCGTGATCACGGCGGGCCAGTCCGTTGGTCTCGTCGACGACGTGCCGACCTGCGCGGAACTGCTGGAGCGCATGGTCACCGAGGCGCGCGAGCATATCGCCGCCGCTGCGACACGTCTTGCGGCGTAGCGTCGGCGCGGACTGCAACGCGGTCCTGGAAGCGTCCGGATCACAGATCACTGAACTGCCGAGTCGGCTCTCCACCCGCTCGCGCACTGTCTCAATGTGGTGGGCGAGCCCCAAAAGCGCCACCCGCAGATCGGGTGGTCGATGCTGTCAATGCAACAACTCGAGCGGCGTCGGGTCGAATCCGGTCATGGAAGAATCCCCCCGGAAACGAGCTCCTCGATCCGGCGCGTTGAAATTCCCCAGTCCTGCAACGTCTCCGTTGCCCCGTAGCGGCCGGTACGGGGGCCGAACTGGATGGTGGACGGCGTTGCCGAAAAGCGGGGTGCCGGCGCTGGTGTGGTCACACCGTCCAGTTCTACGAAGGTTTGGCGCGCGATATTGTGAGGATGACGTGGCGCCTCGAGCAGTGACAGGACAGGCGCGAAGCAGACATCGGTGCCCTCCATGATCGCGCACCATTCATCCCGGGTTTTCGTCCGGAAGATGCCGGCGAGGGCCTCCTTCATCTCCTGCCAGGCGGCACGTTCCATCTGCGGCTGGGTCAAAAGCCCGGTTGCGCCTGACTTCTCGAGCAGCAGCGCGTAGAACTGGGGCTCTATGGAGCCCACGGAGATCCAGTGTCCGTCGGCGCACTGATAGGTGTCGTAGAAGGGGGCGCCGCCATCTAGCGTGTTGATGGCGCGCTGATCGGTCCATCGCTTCCCTGCCAGCATGCTGTAACACAGCGTCAACAGATAGGCGGTGCCATCCGTCATCGCAGCGTCGACGACCTGGCCCTGCCCGGTGGCGCGTGCATGGATGAGGCCGGCTAGCAGACCCGCGATCAGGAACATTGCGCCGCCGCCAAAGTCGCCAATCAGGTTCAGCGGCGCGACCGGCTTGTCCGTCGTGCCGATCGAATGGAGCGCGCCGGTCAAGGCGATGTAGTTGATATCGTGTCCGGCTGCCTGGTTCAGAGGGCCGAACTGGCCCCAGCCCGTCATCCGCCCGTAGACCAGCTTCGGATTGCTTGCGAGCACAACCTCGGGCCCAAGTCCCAGCCTCTCCATCACCCCCGGACGGCCCCCTTCGATGACGATTTCGGCGGACGCACAGAGCTCCAGGCAGAGCGCAACAGCGGCTGCATCCTTCAGGTCGAGAGTGATCGTGCGACGGCCGCGCAGGTCGATCCGATCGGGCGTTGGGTCCATTGCACCCGGACGTTCGATGCGAATGACGTCCGCCCCCATATCGGAGAGCATCATCGCCGCGAATGGCCCTGGGCCGATACCGGAAAATTCGAGCACTTTTACACCAGAGATTGGACCACTGACTGTCATTTTCATCCTCCTGTTAGCCCTTCCGGGCAGCGGTCTGATAGTCTGTTCGATAAGATACCTTGTTGTCAGCATAAATGTCTATGAGGTATGATATCGTCATGGCGGGTTGGACGGATGCGGAGGAGAGAAACAGCATGATGACAAGCCCTTGTCGTAAGGCCATGAAGGGTGCCTGGCCAGCGCTTAGCTTCGGAAAGCAGGTCGTGGACTGGCGTGTGCTCTTTGCTTTCGGGCCGAAGCCATGATGGGTGAAGCCGTCGACTTCGACGCCATGCGAACGCTTGGCGATATCGCCCGATATCATGCGCAACATCGTCCTCTGGCCGTGGCGCTCAGCTTCGAAGGGCGTGAAACCGACTATGGAACGTTCGAACGCCATTCGAACCAGGTGGCGAACAGGCTACTCGCCCAGGGCATTTCGAAAGGGCAACGCATCGCCTATATCGGCAAGAACAGCGACTATTTCTTCGAGATTCTGTTCGGTGCCGCGAAGATAGGCGTCGTCCTGACTCCCATCAGCTGGCGGCTCGCACCGGCCGAGATGGCGTTCATGCTGGAAGACAGCGGGGCCGCGCTGATCTTCGCGGGGCCGGAAGTCGAGCCGCAGGTGCAGCAGGCCGTGCGCCTGCTCAAACAACCCGTGGACGCGATCGCTCTCGAGCCCGGCGGTGCCTGGTCCGAACTTTACGAGAACTGGCGAAGCGAGGGAAATCCCCGGGACGTGGAGTTCCGCCCGGACGAAGAGGACGTTGTACTGCAACTCTACACGTCAGGCACGACGGGGCGCCCGAAGGGTTCAATGCTGGCACATCGAGGCATCCTCGGCGTGCGCCGCCAGGCCGCCGCAGCCGGTATGAACTGGAACAGATGGAGCCCGGACGATGTCAGCCTCGACGCGATGCCGATATCCCATGTCGGTGGCAGTGTCTGGGGTGTCGTCGGCCTCTTCTTCGGCGCCAGGACGGTAGTCGCCAGGGAATTCGACGCGCTGAAGGTGCTAGATTTCATCGAACGGGACGGAATCTCCAAGATCTTCATGGTTCCGGCGGCGCTCCGGATCGTGGCGAACCAGCCGCGTGCGCGCCAGGTGGACTTCAGTCGGCTGCGCTATATCATCTATGGGTCTTCGCCGATGCCGCTCGATTTGCTTCGGCAATGCCTGGACGTCTTTGGCTGCGGTTTTTGCCAGACCTACGGGATGACGGAGACATCAGGAACAATCGTTTACCTTCCGCCGGAAGATCACGATCCTGCGGGCAACCAGCGCATGCGCGCGGCCGGCATTCCGATGCCCGGTGTAGAGCTCAAGGTCGTCGACGAACAAGGCAACGACCTGCCTCCCCACACCGTCGGGGAGATCGTTACGCGCTCCCAGGCCAACATGGTCGGCTACTGGGGGCTGCCGGAAGCCACGTCTCGCACGCTCGATGCCGACGGCTGGTTGCGCACAGGGGATGCAGGGTATCTGGACGAGGACGGCTACCTCTACATCAGCGATCGCATAAAGGACATGATCATCTCTGGGGCCGAGAACATTTATCCAGCCGAAGTGGAGAATGTTATTCACGATCATCCAGCAGTGGCCGACGTCGCGGTGATCGGCGTTCCAGACGAGAAATGGGGGGAGGCCGTCAAGGCGATCGTCGTGCTACATCCCGGCGCCGCAGTTGATGCAAGCGCAATAATTGCATTCGCCAGATCACGCATGGCCCACTTCAAGGCGCCCAAGAGCGTCGATTTCGTCGATGCCCTTCCCCGCAATGCGGCGGGCAAGATTCTGCGCCGCGAGCTGCGCGAACCGTACTGGGTGGGGCGCGAGCGGCGCGTGAACTGAAATCACAATGATGCGTTCATTCTTGATCTGTCACGGATCTGGGCTTTGGCTGAACTCAATTCACTTCCGCGATCCCGAAGGGATTCGAACAGAGGTAAGGTGCCTGGTGGCGTTCACTATTGGAGAATGACGCCAGTCACAAGCATTGCGCGCGCGGACGCGCCACGCGCACTCGACTCGTTCCTCAGAGCGCACTTGTTCAGCCGAAATACCTGGGCGCGACTCGGCGTCGACTTTTGCTACATTCGAGCAGTGGGCTCAAGCCCAGCGCCGAGCGCATTGCAAACATAAAGTTGTGCTCGGCGCCCGGCAAGTTCAACCTGAAGCGCTACCGGCGATGAGCATCGTGAGTACCAGCGCAGCCGCGATCCAATCGGGATGGCGTGCACAGGGCCGACAGGATCGCTCAGATTGAACACTCGTCGCCTGCCTCACGCAAGATTGGCAGCTATTCCATAAGTGGGCGTAATTTCGGTCATGGTCCAGCCGATGATTCCCTTCTTGAAAAGAGGCGCATCGTTATAGATCGCCTTCGCTGCCTCGACCGAAGGTGCCCGGATGATCGCCAAACCCTTGCCTGGCGACTGTGGAAGGACCGCCGCCAAAAGGAGCGAGCGATCGTTCGCAATCCGTTCCAGAAAGGCGCGTTGCTCAAGAAGATCTTGTTGCTCCGCAGCGGCCACGAACTGGATTTCGACGAGAAAATGAGCCATAGCATTCCCCTCCTGTCAGTCATCGGTTAAGTGTCGATCCGAGTATACCCATTTGTCAATCATATCACCAAGTAAGGATGTGGAGAGAGCATGGACACTCCGATCGGCGTGAGGAGGGCGTACCCATTGATCAATGCTATGGCATGTAAGAATGTACTGTCGATATGCGATGTCGAGGCCGGGAGCGCGCCGATGCGCTCCATGCGAAGCACATCCGTTCCCATATCGCCGGCATCGGGCACGCGAATAGATACCCGCAAACTCAAAAACCTTGACGCCCTTTCGGCGGCCCGGAAGTTGCCATAGCCTCATCTTTTCCTGGTAGTCGGTGTGAACAACATACTAAAGAGACGAAAAAAATCACAAGATAGTATGTATGTTCGATGTGCGTGACAGACCGAATGGGGGTATCAAACATATCCCTGCAATTATCCGAGGCGTTTGCCGGAAATGAAAACTGGCGACAGGTGCGGGCATACCCGAATGTCATTGATTATGGCAGTGTAGTACCTTGAATCCGTGGCCCGTACCAATGCTCCTTTTGGAGGCTCCGAAGTCGTCGAAGCATGTCTGCGATTGCAAGGTGGTCATGGCTACACCGCGCCCAATCGGGTGATTCGCTGAGGATTCGCAGGGCGTCGTTGTTCGGTCGTTCAATAACGCATCTGAGGAATCGATTAAACGAGCTACTTACAAAACAAACGGGTGAGCCGGGGTGTTGGAACATCCTGCGGCCACCAACCCGAATTGATAGACCATCGCCGTCTCGGTATGGCTGTGCCTGGATGGAATACTGGCTCGTGAAGACTGGATCAGAAATAAGGCTTGGTAGCCTGGAGGAGTCATGCATCACGTTAAATGCCGTTTGAAGTCGGCAAACCGGACGCTTGGGGGCACTGCGGCATGCGTGCTGCTTACCTACACTGCATCCGCGTACGCATTTCCGATCACGAGCGTGCCAGACTGGCAGATCAATTGGGACAACACGATCGCTTACAACCTCGGCGTTCGCGCGCAAGGGATCAATCCTGGCATTGGCAATAACCCGCTGTATAGCGAGTCCGACTACAAATTCCCACACGCTGGCAACGTGGTCACCAATCGCGTGTCGGATTTGATGGAATTTGACGCCAACCACGAGAATCAGTACGGGTTCAGGCTAAGCGCCTCTTTCTGGAAGGACTTCGCTTACGGTGGCGGGGTGTCAAATCACCCTGGTGATGCGGCTTTCGGAGTGCCATATTCAGCGTTGGGATCGTACTCCGGCAACCAATTCAGTAGTTACACCACGCGGTACTATCAACTGGGTGGAGAGCTCCTCGATGCCTTCGCGTTCTGGAATTTCAAGTTAAACGGTCAACCTGCGTCTCTAAAGGTTGGACGCCTGACGCAGTATTGGGGTAACACTTTGTTCTTTGGTACGCAGGGTGTCAGCTATGGGCAGAACGCTTCGGACGGCATCCAGGGGGCGGCAACCCCCGGGACCCAGGCGAAACAGCTCGCGATTCCACGCGGCCAGGTTTTGTTCGAGACACAACTGACTCAGACAACAGCGGTTGCAGCGGAGTACTTTTTTGAATATGCCGCGAGCCGCTTTCCTGAAGGTGGAACGTATCTCGGCACTGCGGGCTTCCTGTTCAACGGCCCTAATCAGCTTTTGGGAAGCATTCCGCGAGCCGGGGACGTTAAGCCAAACAACGGTTTTCACAACGACTATGGCTTTAAATTCTCGTGGTCGCCCACTTGGCTTCCGGGTGGAACAATGGGATTTTATTATCGTAACCTCACGGAAACATCGCCGTGGGTACTGGCGGGTGCCAATCCCGCAACGGGCGCGACGAATTATCACCTGGCGTATGCGCCTAACGTCAAGCTATACGGATACAGTCTCGATTTGCCGATAGGCGATTACAGCGCCGGCCTCGATGTGACGTATCGGCATAACACCGCGCTGAACAGTGGTCTGGGCCCGTTACCCAGTGACCCGAGCGGGCAAGCTGGCGCACGTGGTGACACGCTGAACATCGTCGCCAATGTCCTTGCCGGCCTGAGTCGATCGCGCCTTTGGGACACCGGCACCGCCATCGCCGAGGTCGCGTTCACCCAGAGACTACGAACCACAAGCAACAGCGCTCTCTACAATGGGGTTGGAAACGCTGCCGCATGCCCAACGGGCAATAAATGGAGCGGGTGCTCGACGAACAATTCGGTTGCTGCCGCGATTTCCTTCGACCCCCAGTGGCTACAGGTCGTTCCAGGCGTTGACCTCGACATGCCGATATTCGCTGAATATGGAATTTTCGGCAACACCCCAAGCCTGAACGGCACATTTCAGGGCGAACTGATTTACACGGTAGGTCTGCACGCGCTGATTCAGCAGAAATACAACGTGACGTTGCAGTATAACGGCTACCACGCTCACACAAGCGGAGGCATGACGGCGTTCGGTCCGGGCGGACCAGCGTTCTACGCCGGCGGAAATGGACCGTTTTTCTATAACGACAAGGGATGGATTTCTCTCACGTTGTCTGCCCAATTCTAATCGGAGACAGAAGATGCGACTCTTGCAAAAGCTTATTTTCGGAACGGGACTCGCACTTGCCGTCGGCAGTGCATTGGCCGGTGTGTCCCAGCAGCAGGCGGACCAGCTCGGCAAATCGTTAACTCTGTGGGGCGCGGATCCAGCAGGCAACGCCGACAAGACCATCCCCGCGTATACCGGAGGCTTGCCGACCACTACCGCCTCTGAGGGATGGGTCAAAGGAAGCGGGCGATATGACGTCGGTCCCTATGATGGCGAGAAACCATTGTTCTCGATTACTGCGAGCAACTACGAAAAATATGAGGGTCGTCTATCGGCCGGCGCGATCGCGATGCTCAAGAAATATCCGCAGTTTCGAGTTGACGTTTATCCGACGCACCGGAGCGTTGCGCATAGTAGTAACTGGCTTTCTCATTGCAAGACTAACGCGGTCGAGGCGAAGCTCAGTACCACGGGGAATGGATTCAGTGGTGCGTATTCGTGCGTGCCGTTCCCGATTCCGGTGTCAGGGGCGGAGGTCATGTGGAATATGGCAACCACGGATCTCTGGGGGGTCGACACCGCTATCCGACAGTCGACGTGGTATATCGATGCCGACGGGCATCTGACAGATGTCGGCCAATTAGACGCCGAGTTCGCCCAACCTTACCAGGATCCGAAAAAGGACGCACTGGACGACGGAGCGTACAGATTGCAGGTCGGGACCTGGATCGGGCCACCTTCACAAGTCGGCCAGAAAATCCTTCAGCGGGTTCCCGTGGACTATGACAAGACAGGGACGGTTACCTGGGTGTATTTCCCCGGCCAAAGGCGCACACGGGTGGCTCCCGATTATACCTATGACACGCCGATCGCACCGGACGGTGGAGCGATCAACTATGACGAGCTATTCGGATTCGCCGGTGCACTGGACCGGTACGACTTCAAGCTTGTCGGCAAGAAAGAGATTTATGTCATGTATAACTCAAATCGCATGATCTTCGCACCGGTCGACAAAATGCTTGCGAAGAGCGTGATCAATCCGGACGTATCGAGGTGGGAACTTCATCGCGTCTGGGTGGTGGAAGCGACACTCAAGGCGGGCAAACGACATGTGCAGCCTCGAAGGACACTGTACATCGATGAAGATACCTGGGCTTGCGTCGCAACCGATGCCTACGATCAGGGCGGGGCGCTGTTCAAGGTCGGCTTCTATCCGCTCCTACCGCTTTGGGATGAACAATCCTTTGGCCAAGGCATGATTTTTTACGATCTCAGCAAGGGTTCTACATACATCGAAGGGCACGCACGACCTAACGATTTCATCAAGGGTTCTGAGCATCTGGACGACATCAATAAATTCACACCCGCGGCGTTGACATCGAGTGGCTTGCGTTAGCCGAACCGGTGCAGCGAACTGGCGCTGGTGGCACCGGTGCGGGAATATCGAAAATGGCTTGCGATTGCCGAACTCGATATGCCGTGCCGGTACCAGTGATGCCGGGTAGGGGATGTCGCGGATGTTCGACGATTGCGTCGGACGTTTGCAAACGTAGGGCTACCGAGACGATGGATCTTTCCGAGCTTTTCAAAATGCGATTCCTGTTCGCCTGCGTGTCTGTAACCATGACGTTCCTTTGCATGGCAATCGAGGGACATGCTGCGGGCAGCACCTCGAGCACCGTATTCAAAGATCCACTCGTGACGCCAGCCGATGTCCGGGCTTCCGTTACGGTGAATCTTTCCGCACAGCCGATCCTCGCGTTGGCAAAGGTCAATGAAGGTTCGCGTGAACGGATCATAGCTGCAGGACTGCATGGCGTCATTCTGTTCTCGGATGACGGCGGAACGCACTGGAGGCAGGGCCTTGTTCCGGTTCAGTCAGACCTCGTATCACTGTCGTTCGTATCGCCAAAACAGGGGTGGGCCGTCGGCCACGAAGGGGTGATTCTTCATACGGACGACGGCGGCCAGACCTGGAAAAAGCAGTTCGACGGCGAAGTCGCTCAAGACACCCTCGTAAGTTCCTATAAGACACGCATTGCCAATGGTGAGAAGGGACTACAGCCATACCTGGACGAGGTCGAGCTGAACACGAAAAGTGGGCCGACCTGGCCATTCCTCAGTGTCTATTTCGAAAGCGACCAGATCGGCTATGCGGTTGGTTCCTTCGGCATGTTGGTAAGGACAGTGGATGGTGGAAAAACATGGCAGCCCTGGCTTGACCATATCGATAACGCAAATTTTCTGCACCTGAGCGATATCCGCAAGATCGGTCACGATATTTATATTGCCGGCGAGCAGGGGACCGTTTACCGCCTCGACCGCGAACAACAACGCTTCATCGCTATATCCCCGGGGTACAAAGGAAGTTTCTTCCATATTGTGGGTAACGAGCGCTTTTTGTTGGCAATTGGGCTGAATGGGACGGCATTTCGCAGCGTTGACGGCGGTCAAAAATGGGAGGCGGTGAATACGGGCGTGCGAACCAATCTGACGTCCGCCGCTCTGTCTGTCGATGACAAAGTCGTCGTGCTCACAGGGGAGAGCGGTCAGGTGATCTATAGCACAGACGACGCCCGGACCTTTGGCCCGCTGCACGTAGACAAGCCAATGCTGTTTGCCGATGTCGTGGCCGGCAGTGGCGACTGGTTTGTATTCGCGGGCTATCAGGGTATCGAGCGTAAGAAATTTCGCCCAGTGCAGAATTTGACCGGAGGTAAGGTGTGATGGCCGCAGTTTTCAGACCGGGTTCGATGTCCGTAATTAGTGATCCAGACAGATTTGATAGCCGATCCGGCATCTTGCTGGAGCGATTGATTTTTAATAATCGCCGTTTGGTCGTTATCCTCTGTGTGCTGTTGACCTTGTTTCTGGGCTACGAGGCAATCAGGATCAGAGTCAATGCGAGCTTTGAGAACATGCTGCCTCAGTCACAGCCATACATCAAGAATTACCTCGAGAACCGGACCTCGTTGGCGAGCCTTGGTAATGCAATTCGCATTGACGTCGAAAACACCAGGGGCGATATCTACGACCCGCACTATCTTCAGGTGCTGCAACGTGTCAATGACGCGGCCTATCTCATGCCGGGTGTCGATCGTGCTTTCATGAAATCGCTGTGGACGCCATCGGTACGGTGGACAGATTTCACGGAGGAGGGTTTCACAGGCGGCCCCGTGATGCCGGGCGATTTCAATGGTTCGAAAGAAATGAGCCGCAGGCTGCAATTCAATGTCGCGCGTGCGGGGTTGATCGGAAGCCTGGTTGCCAACGACCAGCGATCGAGCACGGTATTCGTGCCACTATTGGACACTGATCCGCAGACCGGCAAGCCTCTCGACTACGCGAGAATATCGCATTACCTTGAGGATAAGATCCGCGTCAATCAAACCGACTCAGTCCATATTCACGTCGTTGGTTTCGCGAAGCTTGTGGGGGACATGATCGATGGTCTCACGCAGGTGATGACCTATTTTGCAGCTTCGCTAGTCATAGCGGGCGTAATCATCCTGTTCTATACACGATGCATGCGAAGCACGGTGCTTATACTTTCGTGTTCGCTGATGGCCGTGCTCTGGCAACTGGGGCTAACTCGTCTGTTCGGCTTCGATCTCGATCCCTATTCGATACTTGTGCCGTTCCTGGTATTTGCAATTGGTGTATCGCATGGTGCGCAGAAGATGAACGGCATCATGCTCGACATAGGGGCGGGTACGCACAAATATGTTGCCGCCCGATATACGTTTCGGCGCCTATTCCTCGCCGGGCTTACCGCCCTGGTTGCCGATGCGGTAAGTTTCGCGGTACTCGCCGTCATTGATATCCCTGTCATACGGAATCTGGCGATCACCGCGAGCGTGGGTGTTGCGGTGCTCGTCGTCACCAATCTCGTACTGCTGCCGGTGTTGCTGTCGTTCACAGGCGTGAGCCCCGTTGCGGTGCGGCGCCTGATGCAGCGGTCGGAAGAGTCGAGCGGATCACCCTGGATCGAGAAATTGACCTGCTTTACGCAAAGGCGATACGCCACGTGTGCGTTGTTGGTCGCAGCATGCCTGGGCGCGGGCGCGTACGCGATCAGCCAGCACCTCAGAGTTGGTGACGTGGATGCCGGGGCGCCGGAGCTACGCGCGGATTCACGTTATAACCACGACGACGCTTTCTTCACGAAGCACTATGGGCTGTCGAGCGATCAGTTCGTTGTTATCGTCAAGACTCCTCCTGGCGGTGTCGGAACATATCGGACCCTAATCGAGGAGGACCGTCTGGAGCAGGTGCTTCGCGGGCTGCCATCCGTGCAGACGGTCGTCTCAGCATCGAACCTGGTACGCTTCGCGACCGCTGGCAACTACGAGGGCTCGCCGAAATGGCTCACGATCAACCGTGACCCATCAGTGGTTGCGCCGGCAATCAATATCGTGTCGGACAGCAATCCAGAATTGATTAACAAGGAATGGTCCGTCGGAACGGTGATTGCGTATCTAACGGATCACAAGGCGGAGACCCTGAGAAAGGTGGTCGAGGCGGTCGAGAGTTTCAGTCATACCCACAATGACAGCCAGCTCAAGTTCCTGCTCGGAGCGGGATCGGCGGGCATCGAAGCGGCGACGAACATCACCGTGGAAAAAGCCAACAGAAACATGTTGTACCTCGTCTACGGTGCGGTCATCGTTCTTTGTATGGTGACGTTTCGCGATTGGCGCGCGGTACTGGTCGCGATCATTCCACTGGCGTTGACGTCGATTATGTGCGAGGCGTTAATGGTGATGCTGAACATCGGTACAAAGGTTGCAACCTTGCCCGTGATCGCCCTCGGAGTCGGCATCGGTGTGGATTATGCACTTTACCTGCTAAGCGTTCAGTTGGCGCAGCAGCGCGCAGGCCTTCCGTTGAGAGAAGCGTACGCGAATGCGGTCGGGTTCACGGGCAGGGTGGTCGCGCTAGTCGGCATCACGCTTGCAACAGGGGTTGGCATATGGAGCTTGTCGCCAATCAAGTTTCAAGCCGATATGGGTATTTTGCTGGCGTTCATGTTTATATGGAACATGATTGGCGCGTTGATTCTCATTCCCGCACTATCACACTTTCTGCTAGTTCGCGTGTCACCGATTGAACGTGTGGCCTCGCTGCCAGGGGGAAGGGCATGACGGACATGGGTGACAAGGTCGTAATCGTCACTGGGGCAGCCAGTGGGCAAGGTGCCAAGGTTGCACTCACGGATATCAACGAGACTGGCGCCGCTCTAGCGGCAGATCTGGGAAGTGCCGGTCACTTTGTTCGCCATCCACGCAGGGGCACCCCGATAGTGCGTAGTCGTTTCGTAGCTACTGCAGGGCGTTGCTGATGCCGATCATTCGAAAAAAATGTCGAATCCATGGCAGCGCATCCGGCTCCTGGTCGAGTTCGGCCTGAACACCAGCGCCTGCATTGCCGCATAACTGAGGGGCCGTGGCCGGATGATGCGCGGTGCTCGACGGGTTGCCCGCTGACAGGCTGAAGCGAATGGTCGGTATAGATTTGGAATGCTCCAGATTCGGCGCGGGTTTGGTTTCCTATTGCTTGAATTAAGAAGCAGTTTAGACAACGGAGGCTGTGATGATTGATAACCGACTTGAGATTCTGTTGGACAAGCAGGCAATAACTGAGGTAATGCATCGCTATTGCCGCGGATTGGATAGGTTCGACATCGACTTGCTCCGAAGTGTCTTCTGGCCAGATGGCCAGGACTTCCATGGTGCGTTCGACGGGAGCGCATCGGACTTCTGTGCGTTCGTCGAAAGCAATGCGGGAGAGGGCTCGGTGATCAAGGTGACGCAGCATTCGTTGTCTAATGTGTTGATTGAACATGCTGGACAAACGGCACATGCCGAGAGCTATTTTCTTGCATACCATAGATTGGAGGGCGAAACCGCCGAGGACGAGTTTGTGGGTGGGCGATACGTCGATCTCTTCGAGAAGCGCGGAGACGAATGGCGTATAAAGATTCGGCGGACAATTTACGACTGGGCACGCAAAGAGCCGGCGACTGAGCGTTTGTGGGATCGATGGCCAGCCGCCTATGTCTTCGGCACCCGCAATCGTCAAGATCCGGTGTACTCACGTTAAACATTTGAATCGCTCAACACGGAGCGCCAACCCAGATTAACCATAGGAGCGGACAATGGGTACACTAAGTGGAAAAGTTGCGATTATCACGGGCGGCAGTCGCGGACAGGGAGCAGCTGAGGCGCGTCTATTCGCTAGCGAAGGGGCCCGTGTGGTCATCACCGATGTCAATGACGCCGGCCGCGAATTGGCGGCGGAGATAGGTGAATTGGCTTTTTTCAAACATCATGACGTAAGCGACGAAGCAAGCTGGGCCGATACAGTTGCTGAGACGCTGCAGCGATTCGGTCGCGTCGATATTCTTGTCAACAATGCAGGACTCTATGAGCCGGCCACTCTTACGGACACGACCCGGGAGCTATGGGATCTTGTCTACCGGGTGAATCAGCTAGGCGTTTTCCTTGGGATGAAGGCGGTTGCCAATGCTATGGCCGAGGGCGGTGGCGGATCGATTGTAAATGTTTCATCGCAGGCGGGGATCTCTAAAGGGCCTGGAATGTTCGCTTATGGGAGTTCCAAGTGGGCCGTTCGCGGCATGTCGCAATACGCCGCACTCGACTATGCACCCCTTAAAATACGCGTTAACGCAATATTCCCTGGTGCTATTGATACACCGATGCTCCTCAAGAACCCCCCGGAGTTCATGGAGATGGTTAAGGCCAATATTCCGATGAAACGGCTCGGCACGCCGCTTGAGATTGCGAATGCCGCGCTTTTCCTCGCCTCTGACGCATCGAGCTATATGACCGGTTCCGAGATCGCTGTCAACGGAGGATTATGAAGCCTCTCGGAACGGGTGGTAGCTTGGCAATGCTTTTCCAATGCAGCCAACGCCTTTCAAGCAGAGCCGGAGTTGGATCGCCCCGTTCCCTTTCGTAATCGTCCGAAATGCACATAGGCGGATTGTCGACCGGCTTGTGAGTCGACAATCCGTTTGGCATAGGTGTCTATAACAACTGGTTGCGGCTTCTTCGAATCCAGGAATTTATCGGCCAGGTGTAGTCATTGACCCGGCGTCTTGATTGGACGATAACCGCTCTGCGCGGCGAGCCTGAGGACATTTTCGAATACGGTCAACGTGTAGAAGAGGTGAGGGACGCGACGACGTCAATGGAATCAGAGCGTCCTGTAAGACGCCTGCTCGCTATTCAAGCTGGTCTTGTGTGGGCGAAGTCCGAGAAGCAAGAGCCGACTGATTTCGGCCGCAACGTCTGACACTGAGCGTTTGCCATTGTCTTTCGACGATATCAAGTAGTTGAAGGAACCTGCGGATGCCTGCTTGACGGGTTCAAAGTCCAGGCGTCTCAAGCTCCCGTCCCTGACGCCACGCTCGGCCAGTTTCACTGACCTGGCCCACAACTCGCCCGCGCGCCGAACAATCTCCTTTTGAAGCTGCTTGGACAACATTTCAGCACCGGTGCTCATCCAAAGAGGGGAAATGTCTTCAAGCTGGGCTTCCACGTTCAATTCGATCGCTATTACCGTGCATTCGAGGCCCGTCGAACCGTTCTCCGCCACCGACATGATCTGCTCATAGATATTGAAAGCACGCTCATAACAATAGGCAACGAGAGCTGGCTTGCTTTGGAAGTAGTGGTAAACGACGCCCTTCGTGGCGCCTAGTTCTAGTGCGACGTCGTCCAAAGAAACGCCATCTATTCCTCGACTATTGAAAAGCCGCGACGCTACCAGAGCGAGCAACTCACGACGATCGTCCCAATCAGAAACATGCGGATTTTGGATCACGTCCTGGATACGCTGTCGCGACGGCAGGACCTCCATCCCTTCAGACGCCATTCCATCTGTTATGAGGTCGGGAATGGCATTTGCCATACGACCCGCAAAGTCCTCGTCGGGGGCACTTATCCATAAGAGAGATAACGTTGACCACGACAAAATGCCCAATATGGCCTGGCATACAACTTCGACGTCGCAATTTCTGATGGACTTGTCCTTGATTCCCTCCCTGATCAGTAGCGCCAACGCCTCAACGTTTTCTGACCGCAAATTCTCGACCAAGTCCTGCTGGGTTTGCGAAAGAAAGGCAAGTTCGGTCAGGACAGCCCGGGGTTGGTTAATGCTCGAATCAAGCGCCAGGCGAAGAAATGTTACGACCTTACCTAAACCATTTGCATTCGCTTGCGCAGCGCGATCGAGATCCTCGCGAAGCAACGCGATGCTTCGCGAGTAACATTGATACACAAGATCCTGCCGATCGATGCAATAGTTATAAAGGGCAGCTCGGCCGAGCCCAACACGGCGGGCGATCGCCGTTAGGCTGGCCCCTGCAACTCCAGAACGGTTAAATTCCACCGTCGCTTCATCGAGGACAGCCATATGTCGCGCTGCACGCGCCGCGTCTGCTAATGACCGCATCACATTTCCAGACCAAGAATCGCGACCGGATGAATGAAGTTGGTCGACCCCGTCACAAGGCTATTGAAGAACCGGTACAGCCAATTACCTTGCATTTCGCGGTCGAAGTGTTTTTCAAATGCTGTAGAAGACGCGAACCTGGATCGATGAAAATGCCAATTGACTTCGATCAAATCACAGGGGGATGTCCACGCCCGAGACCTCCGAACACAGAAAACCTACCATATGTTCTGCTCCCTGGAATCCATCTTCGGCCCTAAGGGTGCAGCCACACAATCGCGCGAAGGGTTGCTTGATCCGGGCCGCTCGTGGGTTAAAGCGAAAAAACTTTACCGCCTCTTGTCAGGCTATTTTGCGTGGTTCGCACACTGTTGACAAGGAACTTTTAATCACCGGAACTGCGGTAATAGCGCACCGACCGTCGATCTGCTGCGGCATGTGGTGCTTTCGGGTAAATGCTGTACCGGGGAGAGGGCGCCATGGCATTTGCGACGCGTGTGACCAGCAACTAGTCTTCGTCGCCGCTTGTCGCGACTCCGCCGATGGAGAGTTCCTACGCGGGTACCCTACGAGCTCTAAACCGAATCGTTCTGGACGCTTCGGTATCTCTACGGTGATGCACCAAAAGCCATTGCCGCTCACTCACTCGGCTTCGGCCGTGTAAGGCGAGTCAGGAACCCCTTCTACTCAACACCCTGCATCGATGCCTTCCCTATTCCGGTACCTCGCTTCGGGGCTGCAACTCGATAAAATAAACATCCTATGTAGTCACGAACATTGACAGCACGGTATGTTGCGACTATCCTGAAGTTGAAGGCTGTTTAGACCGTCTGGATCTTATTTAGAGCTTGGAGCAAGGGAAAATCATGAAGATTGTGGAGACTGCCGTCGTCACAGGCGGAGCGTCGGGTCTCGGTCGTGCCACGGCCGAGCGCCTTGTTCAGGCCGGAGCAAAGGTGGTAATCGTGGATTTACCAGGGTCGGAGGGGGCGGTCGTCGCGTCGGAGATCGGGGCAGTGGCATTCGTGGCGGCCGATGTCACCTCTGAGAGTCAAATGGAAGCTGCATTCACAGCGGCCGAGGAGTTTGGTCCGGTCCGGGCGACGGTTCACTGCGCAGGTCGTGGTGGAGCATTGCGGACGCTTGATAAGGAAGGGCGGCCGGGATCACTGGAGACTTACGCTGCGATTGTGACGACCAATCTCGTCGGAAGTTTCAATGTTCTCCGTCTTGCTGCGGCCAGCATGGCAAAAGCAGATCCGATCGACGGGGAACGAGGTGTCATTGTTCTGACGGCTTCGGTGGCGGCCTACGAAGGCCAAATTGGCCAGATCCCTTATGCATCTGCCAAGGCGGGCATTGTCGGAATGACGCTCGTCGCGGCACGCGACCTGGCGAATCGGGCAATCCGGGTATGCAGTATTGCTCCCGGCATCTTCGATACGCCGATGCTGGCGCGCGTTGCTCCGCAAGTACGGGAAGCGCTCGGGCAATCCGTACCGCACCCTGCTCGACTGGGCCGGCCCGAGGAGTATGCATCGCTTGCGGAACATATCATCGCGAATTCGATGCTGAATGGCGAAACCATTCGTTTGGACGGGGCGCTTCGAATGGCGCCACGGTAGTCCGGGTTGGCGACCCGGGAGGAAGCACGATCTCGACCGTGAAGCATTGGATGTCTACTCACTTGAGAGCGGCCGTCGAGCAATCTCCGCAGTCGAAAGTGGGGTTTTCGACGCAGAGATAGGTCGCTTCTGAATGAAAAACTATCTACTGAACTATTCGTAAATGCATGACATGAGATTACGACCATGGATACAGGCAAAAGATCCCTGCGTTCGCAGGTTGATAAATGGCTTGCGCTTGCACCTACGCGGGTAAGTCCCTTGCGTGTCGCCCGATTTGGGCGCACAGCCAAAGGTGTGCGCTATGTGTGCGTCGAGGTGGTGAGGCTCGCTGGTCCCCTGACCATCGCTTTCTTTCACCACGAGGACGGAAACTGGCGCGTGTTCCCGCCCGAGAGCGGCCGTTACGGAAAGAGAAATGCTTAGGCACAGATCCGCGAGGCATGGGTAAGCACTTCGAGTTCATGCCTCGCAATCGTGGCTTTTGATCCGCCGTGAGCAACGCACGAGGGTTTCAACGGGGCGTCAGGAAACTATTTGATTCCCAGTAGAAAAGCGAATTGATGGTCGTGCATTGAACGAATGAACAGGATGGCGCCTATCAAACGCTATCCTCCAGAAAACCAGATTACATCTTAAGGTGGACACGAATGAATTCGCCTATCGTTGATATACACGGATTTTGTTCTCCGAAATTTGACCGCGTCCAGGAGGTGTTCGTCGAGAACTTCCGCGAACATGGGGAACTAGGCGCTGACTTCGCACTGATAGTCGGAGGAGAAGTGGTTGTCGATATGTGGGCTGGGCATCGGGACGTGGCGCGCCAGCAGCCGTGGGAGCGCAACACGATAACGAATGTCTGGTCTACAACCAAGGGTGTGATGGCGGCGTGTTTTGCAATTCTGGTTGATCGCGGTCTCATGTCGTACGACGACGAGGTGCGGCAGTATTGGCCGGAGTTCGCTGAAGCAGGAAAGTCCAAGGTGACGATCGGAATGCTGCTTGCGCATCAGGCAGGGCTGAGTGGTTTCACGACGCCCGCCACGATAGATGATCTCTTGTCTGGAGAGGTGGCTGCACAGCGGCTGGCTGCTCAGGCACCCATTTGGGAGCCCGGGACCACGGCGGGCTATCACGGCATGACTCTCGGGATTCTTGCTACCGCGCTTTTCTCCCGGATTGAGGGGCGGTCGATCAAGCAGTTCGTTGCGGAGGAGTTTGCTGCTGAGTTTGACCTGGACATTTCGATCGGTGTGCCGCCGAAAGACGAGGATCGTGTGGCTGAAATGTTACCTGTGCCAGATTTGAATGGGTTAAAACTGGATCCTGAAAATCGCGCCCAGCAGGCAGCGTTCACGAATCCATTTACCCCCGCCTCTCTTTCAAACGATGTCGCCTGGCGTGCTGCCGATCTGCCGTCTGCGAACGGGTACAGCAACGCGGGCGCGCTGGCTCGTTTGTACGATCTGCTTCTGCGGCAGCGCAAAGACGGAAAGGTGCTAGTACGACGTGCAGCGGTGGAACAGGCGGCGCGCAGTCGATTCGAAGGTACGGACCTGGTCAAGGGTAGCTATACGCGGTGGGGCGCGGGATTCTGGTTGAATCCCGGACGGCTGTATGGACCGAATCTTGAAGCATTTGGACACAGCGGTTGGGGTGGGTCGTTCGCATTCGCCGATCCAGTGGCTGACCTGGCGGTTGGTTACACCATGAATCGTATGAGCGACCAATTTGACCTCGACCCGCGTCGACGTGGATTGATCGATGCACTCTATGCCTGTCTGTGAAAAGCAAATGCCACGAAGACGCGAAGCCGCCCTTTTCGCACTCTTGAGAGCTTTCGGCGATGATTGTGAGCAGACCACGGATTGAAATCAAGGAGGCCGCGAATGCCTCAGACCTTTAGGCAGTGGATTTACGCCAAACCTGTGGTGAACGATACGCTCGAACTGGAACAGTTCGAGATGCGAGAATGCACGATTCCGGAACTTGAACCCGGACAAGCTCTGGTCCGGGTGGTTCTCGTCAATGTTCATTCGGCCACTCGCATGCGGATGGCCAGAGGGATCACGAAACCTGGCGAAACTGACCCGTCGAACTATGCATGTGCGGTGGTGATCAAGTCACGTGATCCTGCCTTCAAAGAGGGTGATGTCATTACATGCCAGACGGGCTGGCAAGATTTTCAGGTGATCTCGAGCTCCGATAAGGCCATCGGTTACCCATCCCCGAGCGAACTGGTCAAGGCGTTAAACGGCACCAATTCACAATGGACCTACGCCTTCAGGCCCGCGATGGTGAAGATGTGGTCGCCTGCGGTGCTGATGGAAATGTTCGGCACCTCTGGCATGACCGCGTACTTCGGGGTGCGAGAGTGTGGTCCGCTCATGCCGTCCGATAAGGTCGCCGTGGCTGGTACCGCCGGCTCTGTGGGCTCGATTGCGGCTCAGCTTGCGAAGATTTCCGGAAGCTACGTGGTTGGGTTTGCCGGTGGTTCTGACCGATGCCAATGGGTCGTCGATACTCTGGGTATTGACAGTTGCATAGACTATCGATCGGGCAACCTCAAAGCCGAAATTGCTGACGCCTTCCCCGACGGGATTGACGTCTATTTTGACGGTGTAGGTGGGACGCTTACCGAAGCCGTAGTCGGACTGATGAATCGCAATGGGCGCATGGTGTCCTACGGGGCGGCCGCCGCACTCTATGCCGACAAATTTGACAGTGGCAGTGTACCCACGACACTGCGTCAGATGGTCGGGATTACAGATGAGATCGAGACGATTCTTCGCGAACGGAACATCAAGTCGGAGGCCTGGATTGTCGATGCGTTCTATCACGAGCGCCATCGCGCGGAAGACGACCTGTCCCGTCTGATGCTCGCAGGGAGACTAAAGCCCATCAGAAATATGGTAGTGGGTTTTGAGAATCTGCCAAACGCAATAGTCGGGATGTATCGAACAGGCCACGCCGGGAAGCTGCAAGTGGAATTTGGCACGTTGTGACGAATGGCGAAATGCCGTCCAGATCTATCGACCTGTCTGCTACTCCGGTTGGTTGGGCACGAGACCGCCGAAGGATGAAGCGAAACGCATCCGTAGTGGCTATTCGTTCCGGTAACTGATTTTGGACAGATGCAAGACACGCGGATACATCGATTCGGAATTGACTTTCGATGTCGGGATCAGGTACCTGTTCGCCCAGCAACCCCAATCGAGCCCGGGGCGTACGCCAACGCCATCGCGGCGGCATTTCCCGAGAGTTAAGGTTATTTGCCGGGCATTTAAGGGACTCTCGAAAAGTAGATAGAGGAGACGTTTGATGTCTGAAGCATTGGTAAATTACACCCTGGAGCATGATGTCGCGATCCTCCGATTGAACGACCCCAAAACCCTCAATGCATTCTCGGAGGCCATGGCCGATCAACTCAAGGAAGCCTTTACTCGCGCCGAAGCAGAGGCTCGCGCCATCGTCCTGACCGGGGAGGGGCGAGGGTTTTCCTCGGGTGTGAACCTTGTCACCGGAGCGGCAGGAAAATCTGTCGATGAGCGCGATGCGGGAGAGCGGCTTGAGCGGCAGTTTAATCCACTCATGCTGCATCTTCGCGATCTCGCCATTCCTATCGTGACTGCGGTCAATGGACCTGCCGCCGGAGTCGGATGTGCTTTCGCATTGGCGGGCGATATCGTCATTGCCGCAGAGAGCGCCTATTTCCTGCAAGCCTTCTCACGCGTCGGACTTGTGCCTGACGGTGGGTCTGCGTATCTGCTCGCGTCGGCAGCTGGGCGCGTTCGGGCAATGGAGATGATGCTTCTGGCGGAAAAGATCAGTGCCGAACAGGCAAAGAGCTGGGGCTTGATCAATCGCGTTGTGCCTGATGGCGAAGCAGTCTCCACGGCACTCGAGATTGCAGTTCGGCTCGCGAGTGGGCCGACTGAGACGTTTCGGCTGATTCGGAAGCTGGCCTGGTCAGCTTTGGATGAACCGTTCTCCAATCAACTGGTGCTTGAGCGGGAAGCTCAACGCATCGCGGGCAAGAATCCGGACTTCGACGAGGGTGTTGCCGCGTTTCGTGAGAAGCGTCCTGCAAACTTTAAAGGGCATGCGCGGCGATAAGATGCGGCGGCATCAGAGTGAGCAGCGTTCTCTCAGATTCGGTAGTAGCACCCAAAGAGTCCTGGTGGACTTGACCGACCTGATCGAAGTTGCATACATAACACTGGAAGACTGGTTTAGACCATGAGTATCATCAATGCTGTCGTTGATGTCTCGATCGAGCGCAATGTTGCAATCGTCACGGTAGACTCGCCGCCGGTAAACGCTTTGTCGGCTGAAGTCCGCAGGGGATTGGTCGATGCGTTCAGACGCGCGAGCGCCGACCGGGAAGCACAGGCAATCGTTCTCGTCTGTAAAGGTAGAACCTTTATCGTTGGTGCGGATATCACTGAATTCGGCAAACCTATAGTCGAATCAGGTCTGCGCGAAGTGCAAGAGACGTTGGAGGGCATATCGAAACCTGTCATTGCGGCAATTCACGGCACCGCGCTCGGCGGCGGATTGGAACTCGCTCTGGTTGCACATTTTCGTGTCGCAGTCCCATCGGCCAAGGCCGGCTGGCCTGAAGTCAATATCGGACTCTTGCCCGGTGCTGGAGGAACGCAGCGTCTGCCGCGTATCGTGGGCGTTGAAAGGGCGCTGGATCTGCTTACTTCCGGACGGCAAATTTCTGCGAAGACTGCTGTTGCGATAGGTTTGTTTGACGAGCTGGTCGATGAAGACAACCTACGTGACGGCGCTATCGATTTCGCAAAACGTGTTATCGCCAAGGGCGTGAAGCTAAGGAAATTGTCCGACCTCAATGACAAGCTTGAGGAAGCGCGCCAAAGGCCGGAAATTTTTCACGAGTTTCGGGCGGAGAACGCCCGGAAATTCCGAGGATTCCATGCGCCGGAAGCGAATATCAAAGCCATCGAAGCGGCGGTGAATCTTTCGTTCAAAGAGGGTCTGGATGAGGAGCGACGACTGTTTCGAACGTTGCTGAACGGGACTCAATCCAAAGCGCAGCGTTATGCATTTTTTGCAGAGCGTAAGGTCGCTACGGTTCCTGACATACCTGTCAGAACGGAAAAGCGAAAAATCGAGCACGTCGGTGTAATAGGTGCGAAGACGATGGGCCCGGACATTGCGATGAATTTTCTCAATGTCGGGATTCCGGTAACTATGATCGACACGGATCAGACGGCTCTGCGAAGAGGTTGCTCTGCGATACAACGGAGCTATGAGATTGCCGCAAAGAAGGGACAGTTGACGCAACAGGATATTAACCACCGAACAAATCTGTTGAACACTTCGATAAAGCTCGACAGCGTTAGCGGCTGCGAGCTGATCATTGAAGCAGTGTCTGAGCGCCTGGATCTGAAGGTCGACTTGTTCAGAAAGCTGGACAGCCTTGCCACGCCGGGCACGATTCTCGCGACTAGCATTTCTTCCCTCGACATTGACGAGATTGCTGCAGCGACGACTCGAGCGCGAGATGTTATCGGCCTGCATTTTTTCTCGCCAGCCAACGACAGGGGGTTGCTTGAAGTTATTCGCGGTGCGAAAACAGACGCGACGGTCATCGCGACGGTTATAGAGCTGGGCAAGAAGATCCGCAAGGTACCTGTAGTCGTCAAGAATTGCTATGGACTTGTCGGAGATCGAATGCTTGCGCAGCAGACGATCGAAGTGCAGAACCTGCTGCTCGAAGGCGCGTTGCCCTGGGATATCGATCGTGTCATCTATGATTTCGGGATTCCCATGGGGCCCCTTGCACGGCGTGATTTGGCCGGCCTTGATGACGGACTGGATCAGGACGTGACGGTTGCCTCGCCGGTTTGCGAAGCCCTTTGTGAAATGGGTCGCGTGGGTCTGAAGGTTGGGTCTGGCTATTACGACTACGACCACAACGGCAGGAGGAAACCTTCCGCAGTTGTCGAGAGAGTTGTGCGCGATCTTGCATTGAACCGGCAAATCCCCCAGCGTTCGATTTCGAATCAGGAGATCCTTGAACGCTGCCTTTACCCGATGATCAATGAGGGTGCAAAGATTCTGGAAGAGGGAATTGCCGTACGTGCTTCCGATATTGACACGGTATGGATCAAGCGCTATGGCTGGCCCGTGTATCGAGGGGGGCCTATGTTTTGGGCGGATCTTGTGGGGTTGGACGTGATTCTCGCAAAGATGCGTGAATTCGAAAATCGTTACGGCGAGCGGTTCAAGCCGGCGGCGCTCCTTGAGTATCTTGTGTCGGAAGGCAGGAGCTTCATGGATGAAGTGATCAATGAGGCTGTTTCGGATGAAAGTTAACGCTGATAGATAGAACACATTTTAAAAAATTAGCGATCCAAATTATTGTAATAAAGGTGACACCTCAAGTGGACGTTTATTCTGAGAACATTTTATCTGGACGCAGCGCGTTTATCGCGGGCGGCACCAGCGGAATCAACCTGGGCATCGCAAAGCGTCTTGCGCAACTCGGCGCGCGCGTGGCGGTGGCTGGCCGGAACCCGGATAAGGCTGCAGCTGCAGCTGCGGAGATCGGCACAGGTGCGCTCGGCCGTTCGTGTGACGTTCGTGATTTCGACGCAACCAGGGCCGTCCTGGAAGATGTTGCAACAGCATTTGATGGGCTCGACATCGTGATTTCCGGGGCGGCGGGAAACTTCACAGCACCGGCGCGTGGAATGTCGGCCAAGGGGTTTCGCGCGGTTGTAGATATTGATCTCAACGGTACGTTCAACGTGTTCCGCGCGTGCTATGACCTCTTGAATCGACCTGGGGCCTCGCTGATTGCTATCACCGCTAATCAGGCGGTCAACGCGACCATGATGCAGGCACACGCCTGCGCCGCAAAGGCGGGAATCAATCAGCTACTGCGCGTGCTGGCGATGGAGTGGGGCCCGCATGGCGTCAGGGTGAATGGGATATCACCGGGGCCGATCCGTGGAACGGAAGGCATGGCACGACTTGCACCGACGGATGAAGCGGCTGCCGAAAGAGCGGCGCGCATTCCGATGCGCCGCTTCGGTGAGGCAAAAGAAGTAGCCGACAGTGCTGTCTTTTTGTGTACCGACGCGGCGTCCTATATCACCGGCACGATCCTGAATTGCGATGGTGGTTCCGGACTCGGTGATTCGAGCGAGAACAACCTGACAGCTTGAGTGGGTTAATTTCCACCGGGAGATAGAACGATGAGGGAGTACGAACATCTGCTTGTTCGCAAGGAGGGGGCCGTGCTATGGGTCACAATGAATCGGCCGGACCAGTTGAACGCACTGAATCCAAAGCTGGTGGAGGAGCTTCGTTCACTCTTTTCCGAACTGTACTGGCGCCGCGACGTTCGGGTCGTTGTGCTGGCCGGTGCCGGCCGGGCATTCTGTGCAGGTCTTGACCTCAAGGAGCGCAGAACGGGCGGTTACAACAGCGTTTCCGAACACATGGATGGTCAACGCGGCATTTCCGAAATTGTCATGGCGATGCGGCGCTGCCCACAACCGATTGTGGCGCTTGTCAACGGCGCAGCGTGCGGTGGGGGTTTTGCATTAGCGCTTGCGTCGGACGTGCGCGTCGCCACACCGTCAGCCCGGATGAACGCAGCATTCATCCGCATCGGTCTTAGTGCCTGTGATGTAGGCGTTTCCTACTTTCTTCCGCGAATGGTCGGCGCTTCGATTGCGGCGGAGTTCATGTTGACCGGTCGCTTCATGGACGCCGAGCGAGCGCGCGAACTCGGACTATTCAGCCGGATTGTGGAGCCGGACGCCCTTGAGGACGAGGGTCGCGCGTTGGTCAAGGATATGCTGAATGCCACGCCATTGGGACTGCGCCTGACGAAGGACGTTCTGAACTATGCAGTCGACGCGCAAGGGCTGGAATCGGTAATAGCAATGGAAGACCGCAACCAGGTGCTCTGCGCGCGTGACGATAACTACAAGGAGGGTATCGCCGCCTTCTTTGAGAACCGTCCACCAAACTATTCGTAAAACGAACGTGGATTTTCACTGGGTGAATTTTCAGACGGGTGAGGATGCCCATGGTCAAGAGGGTCAATAGCGATGAATCTGGATTTCTCCGACGAACAGATCATGTTGCGGGATCAATTGCGCCGGTTTCTGACCGATCGGTGTCCGATCTCGGTCGTGCGGTCCGTCCTGGAGGGCAAGGACTCGTTCGATCGCGGGTTATACAAGGAATTGGCCGGAATTGGGGTTTTGGGGGCCGCAATTCCGGAGGCCTATCGTGGCGAGGGACTCGGTTTTCTCGAGTTATGTATCCTGGCGGAGGAACTAGGGCGATGTCTTGCTCCAGTACCGGTCTTATCGTCTATTTATCTTGCGGCTCAATTCCTGTTGCTGGCGGGATCCGATGCGCAAAAGTCGCGGTGGCTCCCCGGAATAGCAAGTGGCGACATCGTTGGAACGTTTGCAATGGCGGAATTCCCAGGGCGGGATGGTGCCGCGGAGGGGACGCGCACGATTGCGAAGCACGGCAGCATACGCGGTGTCAAAGTTCCTGTGCCTGATGGCGATACAGCCGACTTTGCGATAGTGGCTGCACACGATCACACATACGGGGCATCGAATGACATATCGCTGTTTCTTGTAGATTTGAGCGGACCCGGCGTCGTGCGTGAGTTGGTGCAGAACATTGATCCGACCCGGAGTCAGGCCAGATTGACATTCGACGGTGCGCCTGCGGAGCCTCTCGGCAATGTGGGCGAGGGTCGGACGGCGATCGAACGCGTTCTCGACCGAGCGGCTATTTTGATCGCCTTCGAGCAGGTGGGGGGGGCCGATCGTTCGATCGAACTGGCGCGGGATTATGCCCTCGATCGAATGGCTTTTGGCCGCCAGATCGGGTCATTTCAGGCAATCAAACACATGCTGGCCGACATGTACGTGTCGGCAACGCTGGCGCGTTCAAATGCGTACTACGGAGCTTGGGCGCTGTCTGCAGAAGCAGCGGAATTGCCGGTCGCCGCGGCAAACGCACGGGTGTCGGCGACGCAGGCGTTTCAGCACTGCGCCAGGAACAGTATTCAGGTGCACGGCGGCGCGGGTTTCACCTGGGAATTTGACTGTCACCTCTATTACCGCCGTTCCAACGCACTCAGTCTTGCCGTGGGTTCGCTTTGGACGTGGGAAGACCGTCTGATTGAGCGAATGGTGTCCCGTGAGCGCGATTTGGCACCTAACTGAGGTGAATTAACATGGATTTCAGCGACACCCTAGCAGAGGCGGACTTTAGACGGCGCGCGCGGGAATGGATCGACGCGAACGCACCGAGCCATCTCGACGCGGAACTGCTTAAGGCGAGCTTCGGACATAGCGGCGTCACGAGTGAGGACCCGATCCTTGCTTCGAAAGCCTGGCAGAAAAAGAAGGCCCAAGGCGGCTTTGCCTGTCTCCAATGGCCGAAGGAGTACGGCGGTGCAGGCTTGGGTCCGATTGAGCGAGTGATCTGGAATCAGGAAGAGGGGATCTACACAGCGCTTAGCCGTCTGTTCAACATTGGCCATGGCATGTGCGGGCCGACGATGATCGCCTGGGCTGACGAGGTCCATAACCGACGCCTGCTGCCATCACTTGCCTCAGGCGAGCAAATCTGGTGTCAGCTGTTCTCCGAGCCGTCAGCGGGGTCAGACCTTGCAGGGTTGAGGACGAGGGCAGCACCGATGCCTGATGGCTCCGGAGATTGGATCGTAAGCGGGCAGAAAGTATGGACTAGCGGCGCGCACTACGCGGACTATGGCCTGTTGTTGACTCGTACGGACTCGAACCTGCCCAAACATAAAGGGCTCACCATGTTCTTCGTGGACATGCGTTCCGAGGGAATCGAAGTGCGCCCCATCAAGCAGGCAAGTGGCAATTCCGACTTTAACGAGGTCTATTTCACGGACGTGCGGATTCCCGATAGTCAACGTTTGGGTGCGGTGGGCCAGGGTTGGGAAGTCTCTCTCACGACGCTCATGAACGAGAGACTGTCGATTGGATCGGGGATGCCCACCGGCTTTCCAGAACTGTTCAGGTACTGCATGAATGCTCAACTCGACGGGCATCCTGCAATCGACAATCCGATGGTTAGAGCGCGGCTCGCGAGCTTTGCGACGCGTGCGAACGGTCTGAAATATACCGCGATGAGGTCGATTACCGCCCTGTCCAAGGGGCAATTGCCAGGACCCGAGAACTCTATAGGCAAGCTGGTTGCCGGAACGACGATGCAGGAACTCGCGATGTTCGCCCTGGACTTGCAAGGGCCGGCGGGCGTGATGACCAACGCGGACGAAGCGGCGTCGGGCGGGCGTTTCCAGGCAATGCTTATGCGTTCGCCGGGAACCAGGATTGAGGGCGGAACAGACGAAATACTTCGCAATATCATCGCGGAACGCGTTCTGGGGTTGCCCAGCGAGGTTCGCGTGGACAAGTCGATACCTTTTTCCGAAATACCGACCCGAGGACGCAGCAACTGAACGAACTGAGCCCTTTAAACAAGAGTGGAGACTAACATGATGCCATCAACCAACTTTTCGATTGACCTTTCAGGGCAGACTGCATTTGTTACGGGCGCATCGTCGGGACTGGGGCGTCGTTTCGCGCAGACGCTCGCCAGTTGCGGTGCGCGGGTTGCCTTGGCAGCCCGAAGGCTCGAACGACTGGAGGAGCTGGCGAGCGAGATCCGAAGCGCTGGGGGTGAGGCGGTGACTATCCGGCTTGATGTTACGGATGCAGCGCAACTGATCGAGGCAGTCGGGGAAGCCGGGAAGGTGCTTGGTCCCGTATCCATACTCGTCAACAACGCGGGGATTCCAGATGCAACCCATGCCACCAGGATGTCGGTGGAATTGATCGACCGCGTCCTCGCTACGAATGTGCGCGCTCCCTACATCCTTTCTTGCGAAGTTGCGCGCAGGCTGATGGCCGCACGACTTCCTGGCCGGATCGTCAACATCTCTTCGATGACTGCCTTCGATTATGGTGGGAATGGGGCGGCGCTGTATTCAATCAGCAAGGCGGCAGTAGTACGAATGACCGAGGCATTGGCGGTCGAATGGGCAAAGTTCGGCATAAACGTGAACGCCATTGCACCTGGCATGTTTGAGTCGGAGATGATGAGTGGAATGCTGCAACGGGTCGGCGAGGTGACCGATCGTTTTCCACGTCGTCGGATGGGCGACCCTCGACAGCTTGACAGTACGCTGCTGTACCTGGTGTCACCATCGTCCGATTTCGTTACCGGTACGATCTTGAAGGTCGACGACGGTCAGCATCCACGTTGAGCAACTTATGAGTGTCTGACGACCACTGCATCCTTCGTTGGCGGCAGTTTCAGGTCTCGCCAGACAGCCTGCGGACGGACGCCGGCGTTGGTTGTCCGTCATTTCGAACCAAATCTGCAGCTAACCTGGGATGGATTCTATGTCGGAAAGTCGAAGCCCGTGGATCACGGATGATCTCGCGATCTTCCAGGATGCGATCCGGAAATTTATCGAACGCGAACTCCTACCGAATGAGGAGCGCTGGTGCAATCAGCACCACGTGGATCGCGAAGCATGGCGCAAAGCCGGCGAGGTTGGCATGTTATGCGCAAGCATTCCAGAGGAATATGGGGGAGGCGGAGGAACGTTTGCTCACGAGGTGATTATCATGTTCGAGCAAGCGAAAGCGCTGGCGAGCAGTCTCGGTAACAGTGTGCATAGCGGCATCGTTGCGCACTATATCTTGAGGTACGGGACGGAAGCACAAAAGCAACGGTGGCTTCCCAGGATGGCCACGGGGGAGATGATCGGCGCCATCGCGATGTCGGAACCCGGCGCGGGGTCCGATTTGAAGTCCATCAAGACAAGGGCTGTACGTGACGGAGATCACTACGTGATCAATGGCTCGAAAACGTTCATCTCAAACGGTCTGAACGCGGATCTTGTTTGCGTCGTCGCCAAAACGGATCCGGGGTTGGGCACAAAAGGTGTCTCGATTGTCGTCGTCGAAACCGCAGATCTGCCGGGCTTTCGTCGGGGGCGGGTGTTGGAGAAAATCGGTCTGAAAGGACAGGACACCACGGAACTGTTCTTCGACGATGTACGTGTTTCGACCGAGAACTTACTGGGCAACGAAGAGGGCAGGGGCTTCTACCAGCTCATGCAGCAATTGCCGCAAGAGCGGATGATCATCGCCGTAGCCGCCTTGGCGGCAATGGAGCGAGCGCTTGAGGAAACCATCGCCTACGTGCGTCAGCGCAAGGTGTTTGGCGCGGAGCTTATCAGTCTGCAAAATACGCGCTTCAAGTTGGCGGAATGCAAGACGAACGCGACCATTGCGCGCGCGTTTGTCGATAGCTGTATGGAAAAAGTGCTGCGTGGTGAACTCGATCCGGAGACGGCCGCCATGGCGAAGTGGTGGTGCACTCAGAAAAGTTGCGAAATCATTGACGAGTGCCTGCAACTACATGGTGGATACGGTTACATGGCCGAATATCCGATCGCGAAGCTCTATGTCAATGCGAGAGTCGGAAAGATCTACGGTGGCTCGAATGAAATCATGAAAGAGTTGATCGCCCGGACGTTGTAGCACGCCTCTTTAAATTAAGGTACATCCGGTCACTCGGTGACCGGGTAGGCCTCTTTTAATGTCAGGTCCTCCTTTCGGTTCTCGGTGCTGAGGCTTATATGATGCGGTTGACATGTAGCTTTGCGGCAAGATCCGAATCGCGCAATTTTCCGCAAACTTGTCGGCGTCTCCGAGGAAGGGCGCAGTTTTGCGTTCAGGCAGGTCCGTTTGCAGGACGGCGCCGGCTGGCTGGGCGTCGGGTATGGCATGGATCTGGCAAGGCTCGGCTGCACGGAAGGTGGCTTTTGCCTGTCGATTTTCTGACAAGGCTCTCAGGCCGATCGTGCCATGTCTTCGAGAGCGGAACCGGATTTTTTGGGCAATGGGTGGCCCAAATCTTGACCATTTCAGATCAGGCGCTTCGCCGAAGGTCACAATGGCGACGCATGCCGACCAGCGGCGCTGCTCGTTGAACTGGCCCGCAACGAGCCAGCGGCTGAGCGATGTCGCGCGTTGAAGATGCCGCCCGAGGCGGGGCATCGCGACGCTGCAAACCTGTTCGCACGGTGTCAACGCGGATGGTCCGCTCGAGCTGGGCTTTCATACCGCACGCCCTTTGCTGAACGCGCCGAGACTAGCAGGATGATCCCGGCCAGCAGGTACTGCCCGACCACCACATACATGCTGTAGACCGTGCTGCCGGTGTGCTGTGTGATCAGCCCGTTGATCGTCGGGCTCACCGCTGGGCCAAGGTTGCCGAGGCTGCTAATCAGTGCGATGCCTGCGGCGGCGGAACCTCCCGACAGACACTCGCTAACCAGCGTGAAGAAAACTGGCGTCGCAGCGGCGATGCCGATTACGGCGAATGACAGCGCCATCAGCCCGCCCACCAGGTTGCCCTGAAGCAGTGTGGTGCTCCACAGGCCGAGTGCCGCGACGGCAACACAGGCCGCGAAATGCCAGCGGCGCTCATGCAGTCGGTCAGAACTGCGGCCAATGAGGATCATGCCAATCACGCCGCATCCGTTCGGGATCACCGCCAGGGTACCGACCACCAGCACGTCCTTGACCCCCCAGCTCTGGATCAAGGTCGGAGCCCAGAACACTATCGTATAGGTCGCCCCGAGCAGCAGAAAATACACCAGCGACAGCAGCCAGACCTTGGGGTTGCGCAGGATCTCCCCCAACTTCGGGTGGATCTCGCTCTGAGCATTATTCCTGTCGTGTTCGAGACTGGAACACACGAGGCCTTTCTCGGCAGGCAAAAGCCATTTCGCGTCCGCCGGCTTGTCCTCCAGAAACAGGAAGATAAGGATGCCGAGTACTACCGCGGGAAGTCCCTGAAGCAGAAACAGCCACTGCCAGCCGAACGAGCCGTTGACACCATGCAGGTACTTCAGGATCGCGCCGCTCAGCGGCCCCGCGATCACGCCGCCAATGGTTGTCGCCGACATGAAGATTGCGATCGCCTGGCCGCGACGCACCGGTGGATACCACCATGTGAAGTACAGAATGATGCCGGGGAAGAAGCCTGCCTCGAAGACACCAAGCAGGAAGCGGGCGACATAGAACTCTGTCGGCGTTGCGACGAACATTGTCGCGGCAGCGACGATTCCCCAGCACACCATGATTCGCAGCAACGTCTTGCGTGCACCAATTCTCGCTAGTAGCAGGTTGCTTGGAACTTCGAAAAGAAAGTAGCCGAGAAAGAAGATGCCGGCACCGATGCCATAGACCGCGTTGTTCCACGGCAGCGTCTGTTTCATCTGTAGCTGCGCGTAGCCTATGTTGACGCGATCCAGGTAAGCGATCATGTACGAGACCATCAGTATCGGCAGGATTCGCCAACTGATCTTTAGAAATACTGCATCGGTCGCCTTGGCAAGCGAGGATTGCGATGGCGGAACGCTGGTAATCGCGGCAGATTTCATGAATTGTCTCCTTTCGGGCTTAAGCCTGGTGTCGTCGCGGCCGCTGGGACGCTGCTGCGGCGGTGCTGTCGCTACAATTGGAAAGCGTGTGCCGTGCCGCTGTTTCGGTGCGGGCGCGAGGCCGGCGGGACGGCCGTCACGCCTGCTTGCCTGACGACGATCCACACCGGGTCGGCCAGCTTGAATGGCATCTGCGCAAGCTTGCGGTTAACACACTGACCGGGCGTAGTCGCCTGGCGAACAACGCCTTCACATCTTCGTACCGGTCGCTTTGGTCGCGTTGCGGTCGGCATGCCCCGGCCGCAGTCGTCCGGAAGCGTTCAGAACGAGTGGCGAATGCCGAGGTCGGCAGCGAACTGGGAGCCAGGTACGCCGAAGAGCGCGCCGTTGATCGCGAGGCCGGTATTCATGCCCCCATGATTGTTGACGTAGGCGACCTGGCTATAGAGCGTGGTGCGCCTGGACAACGAGTATTCGACGCCGAGCGAGCCGAGGATCGAATGGTTGTTCGAGTCGTTGCCGTCGCGGGTGTACCAGGCGCCTCCGTCGATGGAGAGGAAGGGTGTGAGCTTGTAGGCGAGGCCGCCGGAGATCACGCGGTTGTCGAAGGAGCCAGCGACCTTGTAGAGGGTGTAGGCGGCTTTGACCGTCAGGCGCTCGAAGTAGTAGGTGGCGCCGATGTTCCGCCCCGAGAAGGCGATGGTGCTGGGGTTCGGGATGGCGGCTGCGGAGCCGCCGGGGTTGCCGCTATACATCGCGGCGGTGAGAAGCAAGCCGCTGTAGTGAAAGACGAGCCCGGCCGAATACTGTTGTCCGGCTTTGAAGTCTCCCGGAGATCCACCGAATGCGTACATCGCACGGCCCTGGATACCGGCGATCTCGGGCGACGTGTACATGATGGAGTTGGGGTTGAAAAGGCCGGTGACGATGACGTTGTCGACGTAGCTGACGAGCCCGCTGCCAAATTGTTTGAAGTCGCGGGGGTCATTCGTGTCGACGGACAACAGGAAAGGCGAATACTGGAGACCCGCAGTGAGGGTACCGAAGCCGCCGGTGACGCCGACCCACGCCTGGCGGCCAAAGAACTCGCCGTTGGAGTTCCCGAATCCCCCATTGGAGATGTCGATGCCGCTTTCGAGGTCGAAGATGGTGGCGAGTCCACCGCCGAGATCCTCGGTTCCGCGCAGGCCGAAACGGGACGCGTTTTCGCCGGCGGATTGGAGGGAAAACTGGTGTCCTTCGCTGGCACCGGTGGCGAGGTTGAACGTCCTGCTGGTATAGAGGATCGAGGCGTCGGTGATGCCGTAGAGGGTGACATTACTTTGCGCGTGGGCGGCGGGTGCACCGGCCAATGTGACGGCAAGTGTACAGGCGCCGCCGACGGCGGCGTTTCGAATGGCGTGAGTGCCGGGAATCTTTTTCGTCATGAAGGGAGTCTCCTGTAGTTCATATTTGTGAATGAATGGCGTGGTACCGGGGTGAACAGAGGTGTGGTTTGGCGTCGTCTCGTTGAGTGGAACGTTGCGCGTAGACGCGACCAGACTGACATCTTGTACATGTCGTCGTACATTGTGGAGACCTAATCATGCTGCATGTACTCGCCGATCTTTTCGCCTCTGTTTTAGCAGATCAACTCGGAACCAGGCACCCGCCACGTCACAAGTAGACCCGCTCGCAACAACGAATCTCCGTGCTCCCGCTCGTACAGCCCAAACGTCCCGACCACGTGATGCGGCGATCACCCTGCGTAGATCGTTGTCGATTCGACAGCGTCGCTGTTGCACAATCTCCGGTCACTATTTACGCGCAATTCGCCCGTGGGAACTTGACCCGTGCCGCCGGTATTTGTACTTTGAGCGCCACATCTCGCCAGACAGCGTGCCAGGTAGTCGGATCATCGACGACGGCCCGTGCAACGACGTGCGTCACGGTGTGCCGAACGCCATCCTGAAGCTGGCCGACTTTCGTCGATTGGGAGCCGCGCGGGCGTGATCTACCTGCGCGGATGGAGGGGCTATTCCATTTGCTGAAGTCGCTCGTCCTGCGTAAAGAGCGCAGTTTCGCGGTATAACAAACGGCGTCACGGTGCTCATTTGCTCTTCAAGCCCGCCAGCGCTAAAAGGAAAAAATCGGCGCGAGTGGGGCACCATGCCGAAGGCGCGTACTCTTTTATTCGCCAACGCGATACCATCGGGTAAATTCCCTCGCGCGGCGCGTTTGAGCAGAATGGCGAGATCTTCGCGCTAGCGAAGTTTGTGCTTGCTGTCTGCGGCGCGCTTCGGTGCCCGCATGTGCACTACCTGCCGCGGCGAACCATCTCAAGTGACGACCCGTATATAGAATGCAAGGCTACCTACCCAGTGTTGTGTTGACCGGAGCTGCTGATCTGCTCGAGGTACTCGGCGTTCAACCCGGGTCGGTTGCGGCCGGAGCCGATCTGCCGGAGCTTGCGCTCCGCTCCGCCGATGTGCCGATCCGGGGTGCGCAAGTGCTTCGATTCCTTTCGCTGGCTGCTGAAGTTACGCAATGCCGGAACTTTGGACTGAGACTCGCCGAATATCAGGGCCTGGCGGTCCTGGGGCCGATCCTTGTCATGATGCATGGCGCGCGCACGATCGGCGAGGCAATGGATACGCTTGCCGAGTTCTACGTGCTACATACATCGATGTCTTCCATACGGGCTGTGCGGGACGAGCAGGGGATGGTTTTGACTTACGACCTTGAAAACGCTTCTGGTCCTGGAGAAGTTCAGGCGGTCGAACTGGGTCTCGCCAATGGTATGCAGTATTTGCGGACCATCTGCGGTACCGCCTGGCAACCGGCCGTTGTGCAATTCCGCCATTCGGCGCCTGCGGACTGCACCATGCACAGGCGCACGTTCGGACCGTCCCTGAACTTCGATCAGGACAGAAATGCGATTGTCCTCGATCGCGGAACGGTGACACGTCCGGTGACGCAACTCCGCCGTAACGCGCATCGTGTGCTCGAGGCACATTTGCGGCGAGAAAGGGCCCAGGTGGAGGCGCTATGGGCGGTACGCACGCAAACGATGATTCGCGCACTTTTGCCTTTCACTGACAGTTCGCTCGGCGCCATAGCGCGAGCGCTTGCCATTTCGCCGCGCTCCTTGCAACGTCGCCTCCTGGAGGCCCGCACGACATTCGATGAACTGCGGGAACAAGTTCGCGAAGATCTCGCCCTGAAGTATGTGCAGCAGTCAAACCTGCGTCTCGCCGAGATCTCCGAACTACTCGGTTATTCGCAGCAAAGCGCGTTTAGCCGTGCGTTCAAGCGACTACGGGGCGTCACGCCCCGGCAGTTTCGAGCAGCGCGTCATGCGGCTGACCCCGGACGTTCTGCTGAGTAGCAATAGCCCGCCCTGGGTTTCACGCGGCGACGAACGTTGGATTCAGGAATTCCGGATCGGGATATCGATAGAAGCCGCGTCCCACTGCCTCGCCGATATACCCGGTATCGATGAAATGCGTTTTCACGTATTCCGCAATGCGCCGATGCGTCGAATCGCCCGTGCGTTCCGCGAGAGCGCGCGTGACGTTATAGACGGTCGTCATGCCGATTCCGTCGAGAATGCCGAATGGGCCAATTCGATCCGCCTTCGCAATCATCCACGCCTTGTCGATCGTCTGCACGTCGGCGACCTCGTTGACCAGCAGACCCAGCGCGGCGATCAGCATCGGAATGAGCATGGTATTCAGCAGGTAACCGGGCTGCTCCTTGCGCAGCGGTAAAGGCACCATGCCAATACGGTGTGCGAACTGCACCATGTGCGCGAATACGGCGGGGTCGGTGCCCGGATGTCCCATGATTTCGGCGATGTTGTTCTTCCACACTTCGTGCGCGAAATGCAGGCTCAACACGCGCTCGGGCCGGTCGGTGAACATGGCGAACTGGCTCGGCACCAGCGTCGACGAGTTGCTCGCAAAGATGGTGCCGGCCGGCGCTACAGCTGAGAGTGAACGGTAGAAAGACTGCTTGATTGCCAGATCCTCGGGGATGGCTTCGATGACGAGGTCCGTGCCGGCAACGGCCGAACCGAGGTCGGTATTGCCCTCGATGCGTGCCAGCGTGGCTTCGATCTGCTCGCGAGAAGCGCCGAGGTCCGCAGCGTAGATGCGCCCTAGCGCATCAAAACGGGCGTTCGCGCGATCCAGGCAGGCGGTATCGACGTCGTAGGCTACGACGTCGATACCGGAAAACGCGCACTGAAAGGCGATTTGCGCGCCCAGCACGCCGGTGCCGGCCACCATGACGCGTGCGATCGGCTGGTTGTCGTTTAGGGAAGGAGTAGGCATGAGTGACGGGTACGGTGCGTATCGTATATTGGATGGGTCGGACCTTTTGCCGGTACGAGGATTCACGCCAACGGCGAGGCGGCGAGATGGTCGAGCAGCAATGGGATGATCCGGTCCTGCGCTTCTTCCGGGAGCCAGTGACTTGCCCCCTCGAGTATTTCGAAACGGTAAGGCCCGTCGACAAAGCCGCCCGTGAGCAGTGCGGCTTCGCGCCCCAGGGCGCGGTCTTCGGATCCCCAGATGTAGAGCGTCGGGACGGCAACGCGGCCTGCGGGAAAAGACAGGTCGTCAGGGAGCGCGCGATACCAGTTCAACGTCGCGGAAAGCGCGCCCGGTTCGCTGAGACGCCGCACGTTTTCGTCGACGAGCGAAGCTGGAACGCGTCCCGCGTATGCGGCCCGCAGCACCGCCGCTCCGTCCGCCAGCAGGCGTTGCTCTGCGACACCCCCTGGTTGACGAAAGGCGCGAACATAATCCAGGCGCTGGTATTGGTCTTCATGATGGAGCGCCGCTTGCAGCGCTAACGGATGTGGCGTCGCCAGCACGGACAGCGAACTCACGCGGCGTGCATACGTCGAGGCGAGCCCCCACGCAACCAGTCCGCCCCAGTCGTGGGCAATCAGATGGAAGCGTCCTGCGCCCAGTTGATTGGCGAATGCCAGGGCGTCCGACTGGAGATGCCCGGCTGCGTAGGACGCAATGTCCCTTGACCGGGCGTTCTCAGCGTAGCCGCGCTGATCCACAGCGACTGCCCGGTAGCCTGCCGCGCCGAGCGCGACCAGAATCTCGCGCCAACAGTCGGCGAATTCCGGCCAGCCGTGCAGCAGGAGAACGCACTCCCCGCTCCGCGGCCCCGCGGCCAGAGCTGTGTGGGTATGTGGCCCACAGGCCAGTGTCAGCGCCTCCAGGGACGGAAGCGGTGCGGAGGGTGCAAGGTGGGTCATCGACGTGATGTCCGTGAGGCAGGTGCGTGGATCATGTGCGTCGACGTCGCTTAGCGGCCGCCCTGGCAGCCGATCAGGTCGATCTCGGGCAACTCATTGGCTTTGCAGTAGTCCTGATAGCGGCTCAAGGCTGTCCGCCACGTCTCGACGAACGTGACCTTGCCGTCTTCGTCGAGGAAGTGGAGCTCACCGGTCGAGACCACGAGCGCCATACCATTGTCGTCGTCGGAGAGATTCGTGAACGAGTGTGACGACTCCGACGGCTCAAAAACGAAATCGCCGGCTTGCGCGATCCAGTCGTGCTGGTCGTATTTCCAGCGACCGCTGAGTGTGTAGACCATCACCGTGCCGGTATGGCGATGAATATGCGCGCCTTCGCCTTTGGCCGCCTTCATGAGCAATACCACTTCGCCCGTGACGGGATTGATCTTGAAGTATTTGAGCAGAATTTTGTCGTTGACAGGGGCGAAGGGAACCCACGGCGTGGCGTTTCCAGCGATATGGACCGTGTCGATCGCCGAAACATCGTTGAGGACTTGCGTAGCTTCTGTGTTCATGGAATACGTCTCCGATTGTGTTGGGGGCTGGGCGTGCGCAGCGCGAACCGTGCGCAATCTCCAGTTCCTATTCAATCGAAAGTCACCCGTGCGAGCTTGACCTGTGCCGCCCAAATTTGTACTTCACGCGCCAATTGTTCCTCCCGTGGATGAGGAGAGTGCAGTCCTGCAAAAGGCAATCCGTAAGCGCCTCAAGGAAGTGGCGTTGAGGTCGGGTGTCCGGTGAGGCGAGGGCGGCTGTTCTGGCGCAGCGCTCCCGTATTGGATCCTCTGCGCTTCTGTTGTTTATCCCAACTCGCTCACCAACTCCGGCACCACGGTGAACAGATCGCCTACCAGGCCGTAATCGGCCACGCTGAAGATCGGCGCTTCCGGGTCCTTGTTGATCGCCACGATCACCTTCGAGTCCTTCATCCCGGCCAGATGCTGGATCGCGCCCGAGATACCGACCGCCACATACAGCTGCGGCGCGACGATCTTGCCCGTCTGGCCCACCTGGTAGTCGTTCGGCACGAAGCCCGCATCGACTGCTGCGCGCGATGCGCCCAGCGCTGCATTCAGCTTGTCCGCCAGCGGTTCCAGCACCTTCGTGTAGTTCTCGCCGCTGCCGAGGCCGCGACCACCCGACACGATGATGTGCGCTGCAGTCAGCTCCGGACGGTCCAGCTTCGTCACTTCGCGGCTCACGAACTGCGACAGGCCGCTGTCGGCCGCCGCTTCGATCTTCTCGACCGCTGCGCTGCCGCCTTCGGCTGCCACCGGGTCGAAACCGGTCGTGCGCACCGTGATGACCTTGATCGGGTCTGCGGACTGCACCGTGGCGATCGCATTGCCCGCGTAGATCGGGCGCTCGAATGTGTCAGCGGAATCCACCGCGGTGATGTCGCTGATCTGCGCGACATCCAGCTTCGCCGCGATACGCGGCGCGATGTTCTTGCCGGAAGCCGTGGCCGGCGCGAGGATGTGCGTGTAACCCTTCGCGATGTTTAGCACCGTCGCTTCGACGTTTTCCGCCAGACCTGCTTCCAGTTGCGGCGCGTCAGCGAGCAGCACTTTCGATACGCCTGTGATCTTCGCTGCCGCTTCAGCCGCGCCCTGCGCGTTGTGACCGGCGACCAGCACGTGGATGTCGCCACCGATCTTCTGCGCGGCCGCCACCGTGTTCAGCGTCGCCGCCTTGATCGACGCGCCGTCGTGTTCCGCTATTACCAGATTCGTCATTTCTTCCGTCTCCTGTGTCGACCAGAGTTAGCGCTTTAGCGCCTACTTTGGTCCCATGCAGAGCGTCGACCAGAGTTGGCGCTTTAGCGCCTACTTTGGTCCCATGCAGAGCACTTACTCTGGTCCCATGTCCTTAGAGCACCTTGGCTTCAGTCTTCAGCTTCTCGACCAGCGTCTTCACATCCGGCACCTTCACGCCGGCGCTGCGCTTCGGCGGCTCCACCACCTTCAGCGTCTTAAGGCGCGGGGTCACATCGACACCGAGGTCCTCGGGCTTGAGCGTCTCCAGCGGCTTTTTCTTCGCCTTCATGATGTTGGGCAGCGTCACGTAGCGCGGCTCATTGAGGCGCAGGTCGGTGGTGATCACCGCCGGCAGCGTCAGCGACAGCGTTTCCGCGCCGCCATCCACTTCACGCGACACGGTCGCCTTGCCATCCGCCACCACCACCTTCGAGGCAAACGTCGCCTGCGGCAGGTTCGCCAGCGCGGCGAGCATCTGGCCGGTCTGGTTCGAGTCGTCGTCGATGGCCTGCTTGCCGAGAATAACGAGCGAAGGCTGTTCCTTGTCGACCAGCGCCTTCAGCAGCTTGGCCACCGCCAGCGGCTGCAGGTCTTCGTTCGACTCGATCAGGATTGCGCGGTCCGCACCGATCGCCAGCGCCGTGCGCAGCGTTTCCTGCGACTGCGTGACGCCGCAGGACACCGCGATCACTTCAGTCGCCACGCCCGCTTCCTTCAGACGCACGGCTTCCTCAACCGCGATCTCGTCGAACGGGTTCATCGACATCTTCACATTGGCAATGTCGACGCCCGTGCCGTCCGACTTGACCCGGACTTTCACGTTGTAATCGACCACTCTCTTCACAGGCACCAGTATCTTCATGCTGCTCTCCTCTAATTGATGATCGAAGTCTGCACGATCCGTGCGACGTCCGTAAGCCCGGATCAGTTGATCTCCCCACGCGCCAGCGCCTGCCGTATGTCGTTCTCGAAGCGGTTCACAATGTCGGCGAGCGGTTAGGTCCAGTCGAAGAACGCGAGCGACTGTCCTGCGGCGAGCAGACCCTGCGACCATTCGCCGGAGGCGCCCATCGCGAGCGCCGCGGCGAGTTGCGAGCCCGCAGTGAGGCGCAATGCGCGTCAAACGACGCCGTCAGCCTTCAACCGCGAGAGCCGGTCGTCCGACATCCCGAGCATCGACTGAAGAACGTCCTTCGTGCCTTCCCCGAGTTGCGGCGGGGCCCTTCGTACCGGCAGGCGCGCACCGTCGAAGCGGTAGGGCGGAGCGAGGACATGCGTGCTGCCGGCCTCCGGATGCGGCTGCGTCGTCACGAGCCCGGCGTCCGTCGCGCGCCTGGAGGTGAGCGCCTCGTGAAGACCGAGCACTTCGCCACATGGAATGCCGGCCTGAGTCAGGCGCTCCAGCAACACCCGGCGCTCTCTCCGGGCGATCTCGCGGTTGAGCTCGGGCACGAGGGCCTCTCGGTTCGCCGCACGGCCGATATTTGTCTGGAACCGCTCGTCCTCCGCAAGATCCGGGCGTTCGATCACATCGCGACAGAAGCGCGTGAACTGACTGTTGTTGCCGACCGTGATGACGAGCGGTCCATCGGCCGCGTCGAATACACCGTAAGGCACGATCGAAGGATGCGCGTTTCCGTAGCGTGGCGGATCCTCGCCCATGATCAGCGCTTCCAGCCCGTAGTACGAGGTGATCATCAAGCCGCAATCGAACAGCGCCATCTCGATGTGGCGTCCCTTGCCGGTTTTCTGACTTTCGAAGAGCGCGGCGAGTACCGCCTGGGCGGAGTACATCCCGGTGAAGATGTCGACGGCGGCAACACCGAACTTTAAAGGCGGCCGATCGGCTTCACCGTTGAGCGCCATCAGCCCCGCTTCCCCTTGAATCAGCAGATCGTAGCCGGGACGCGTAGCTTCCGGTCCGGTGCGGTCGTAGCCGGAAATCGAGCAGTAAATCAGGTCCTCGTTTTCCTGTTTCAGCTGCTCGTATCCGAGGCCCAGCTTTTCCGCGCCGCCGAACTTGAAGTTCTGGATCACGACGTCGCACGCCTGCGCCAGCTCCCGCGCGATCTGCTGGCCCTCGGCGGTTTGCAGGTCGAGGGTCACGGAGCGCTTGTTGCGGTTGACGCTGTTGAAATAGGCCGTCTCGGTCGAACCGACGCGCAAGCCCCAATCGCGGGTGTCGTCGCCGCGCTTCGGGTGCTCGACCTTGATGACTTCGGCGCCGAGGTCACCCAGAACCATGCCGCACCACGGTCCGGCAAGTATCCGGGAGAGATCAAGAACGCGAATGCCGGCGAGCGGCAGTGAGGAGGTCAGGTTCGACATGGCAAATCCAGATTGACAGGGGGTCGTGGCGAGGAGGGCACTTCTGGTGCGACTGCCCGGCTGTCCCGCGACGCAACGCGAAGAAGTCGGCGGGACATTTGTCGAAGACGGCGCGGGATCCCTTCGGCCGCTTCGTTCATGGTCTTAACTCCGGCCGAACGCGATGTAGCGCTCGAGATGATGGTCTTCATCGCCCAGTTGATGGTCGATCATGACGAGGCGCTTGGCGTAATGCGCGAGCGGCAGTTCCCACGTCATGCCGATACCGCCATGCAGCTGAATACACTCCTCGGCGACGAGCGCTCCGATGCGGCCGATGCTGTACTTCGCTGCCGACAGCGCGCGCTCACGCGCGACGCCGCCCGTGCCGAGCGCGGCGGCGGCGTTGATGACCGCCGAGCGCGCCTGCTCGATTTCCAGCAGCAGGTCGGCCATGCGGTGCTGCAGTGCCTGGAAGCTGCCGATCGCGACGCCGAACTGCTTGCGCGTGCGCAAATATTCGAGCGTGAAGTCCTTCGCGACATCCATCGCGCCGAGTGCCTCCGCGCACAGCGCCAGCACGCCGAACCCGATGCTGTATTCGAGTGTCGCGAATCCCGCGTCCTGCGGGCCGAGCAATGCATCATCGCCGACACACACGTCGTCGAGCACGACTTCGGCGGCTCGTCCGCCATCGATCTTGCGATAACCTCGTACCGTGAGGCCCGCTGCATCGCGCGGGACGAGAAAGAGCGAGATGCCGTCTTCGGCGTCGTCGGCGCCGCTCGTGCGTGCCGAGACGAGCAGGACGCCGGCCTCCTCGGCCTGCTGCACGACAGCCTTGGCACCAGCCAGTACCCAGCCGTTCGCGCGGCGCACGGCACGGGTTGTCACGTTGGATAGCTCGTAATGCGAGCCGGGCTCCTCATGTGCAAGTGCTGCGACAACGCTGCCGTCGATCAGATTCGCAATGAGCGCTTTCTGCGCATCGTTGCCTGCGTGGGCGACAGCCCGTCCGACGATCAGCGCGCCGAGGAACGGTTCGACCACAAGGCCGCGTCCGAGGCTCTCGAACACGACGGCGATATCGAAGCCGTCGCCGCCGAAGCCGCCCTCGGCCTCGCTGAACAACGCGCCGATAATGCCCAGTTCAGCGAATTGGCCCCACAGTTCGCGGCTAAATCCCACGTCGCTGCGCGCGAGCTTGTCGCGCGTCTCGAAGCCGTACTGTTCGCTGACAAACCGGTTCAACGTATCCGCCAGCATGCGGCGGTCTTCGGTATGCTGAAAATTCATGGTGAGCGCCCCCTTACAGTCCCAGGATCATCTTCGAGATGATGTTCTTCTGGATTTCGTTGGAGCCGCCGAAGATCGACAGCTTGCGGTTGTTGAAGTAGAGCGCGGCCGCGCTCGCGGCTTCTTCGGGGCCGACGGGCGGCTCGTCGTAGCCGTCGTGAAGGGCGTCCTCGATGAACGGCTGCGCATACGGCCCCATCGCACGGCGCAACAGCGACGAGATCTCCTGGCGAATTTCGGTGCCGCGAATCTTCAGCATCGAACTTTCCGCGCCCGGCACGCCGCCGCCGGCCACCGCCGCGATCACGCGCAGGTTGGTGGTCTTCATGTTTTCCAGGTCGATCTCGACGCGCGCGAGACGGGTCGCAAATAGCGGATCGTCGGCAAGCGGGCGGCCGTTGCGTAGAACCTTGGCCGCGACCTTGCGCAGACGCTCCAGTGCCGCGACCGAGAAGCCGACCCCCGCGATATTGGTGCGCTCGTAGGTCAGCAGGTACTTCGCGTAGGTCCAGCCCTTGTTCTCTTCGCCGACGAGGTTTTCCGCCGGCACGCGCACGTCGGTGAAGAACACTTCGTTGATCTCGTGTTCGCCGTCGAGCGTGATGATCGGGCGCACTTCGACGCCCGGCGTGTTCATGTCCACGAGCAGGAAGCTGATACCTTCCTGCTTGCGCACATCGGTTGCCGTGCGCACCAGACAGAAGATCATGTTTGCGTGCTGGCCGAGTGTGGTCCACGTCTTCTGGCCGTTGACGATGTAGTGCGCGCCGTTCGCATCGGTGCCGCGCACCGCGGTGGTCTTCACCGATGCCAGATCGGAGCCGGCGCCCGGTTCCGAATAGCCCTGGCACCACCAGTCCGAACCATCGAGAATGCGCGGCAGCCAGTAGCCCTTCTGCGCCTCGCTGCCGAACTTGATGAGCACCGGCCCGAGCATGTTCACGCCGAACGGCACGATGCGCGGTGCGCCCGCGAGCGCACATTCGTTCTCGAAGATGAATTTCTGCACGGCGTTCCAGCCGGGGCCGCCGTACTCCTTCGGCCAATGATTGGCGAGCCAGCCTTGTGCATTGAGAATCGCGTGCCACTCGGCCATGTCGTCGCGCGTGAGCCGCTTGCCGTTGCGGACCTTGTCGGAGAGCCGCTGCGGCAGCTTCGCCTGCAGGAAGCGCGCAACGCTCTGGCGAAAACCTTCCTCTTCGGGCGTGAAATTAAGATCCATGATTTCGCTTCTCTCAATAGATTTCGAAGAGCCCTGCGGCACCCATGCCGCCGGCGATGCACATCGTGACGACCGCGTACTTCACGCCACGTCGACGGCCCTCGATGAGGACGTGTCCGGCGAGGCGCGAGCCGGTCATGCCGAACGGATGGCCGATGGAAATCGCGCCGCCGTTCACATTCAGGCGTTCCTGGGGAATGCCGAGGCGCTGCTGGCAATAGATCGCCTGCGACGCGAACGCTTCGTTGAGTTCCCACAGGCCGATGTCGTCCATCGTGAGGCCGTGGCGCGCGAGCAGCTTCGGCACGGCGAACACCGGGCCGATGCCCATTTCGTCCGGTTCGCAACCTGCCACCGCGAGGCCGCGGAATGCGCCGAGGGGGATAAGGTTGGCGCGCTCGGCGGTCTTGGCTTCCATCATCACGCAGGCGGATGCGCCGTCGGACAGTTGCGACGCGTTGCCCGCCGTGACGAACTTTTCTGGCCCCTTGACTGGCGCGAGCTTCGCGAGCGCCTCGTAAGTCGTGCCGCGGCGATTGCAGGTATCGGCGGCAACCGTGGCCTCGCGCTGACTGACGGCGCCGGTTTCCTTGTCGGTAACGGCCATCGTGGTGGTGACCGGCACGATCTCGTCGGCGAAACGCCCGGCGAGTTGGGCCTCTTCAGTCTTGCGCTGGCTTTCGGCCGAAAAGCGATCCTGCGCTTCGCGGCTGACACCGTAGCGCTGCGCGACGATATCCGCGGTATCGATCATCGCGAGATAGAGCGCCGGCTTGTGCTCGACGATCCACGGATCGAGCCCGCTCGCGCCGTCCTCGCGGGTGCGGATGCCGGAGATGCTTTCGACACCGCCCGCGATCAGGGCGGGCGCCCCGTCGATGACGATACGGCCTGCGGCAATGGAGATCGCCTGAAGACCGGATGCACAGAAGCGGTTCACGGTGGCGCCTGCGATCGACAGCGGCAACCCCGCGCGAATCACGGTCTGGCGCGCCACGTTACGGCCGGTGATGCCTTCCGGATAGCCACAGCCGAGGATCGCATCCTCGATCAGTTCCGGGTCGATACCCGCGCGTTCCACGGCGGCGCGCACGGCGAAAGACGCGAGGGTCGGGCCAGGGGTGATGTTGAATTCGCCGCGATGCGCCTTCGTCATCGGCGTGCGTGCGGTGGAGACAATGACGGCTTCGCGCATGGTCGGAGTCCTGAAGCGGATAAATGGGTCAAGCGGATTGATTGAGGCTGGCAAAGTCGGCGTCGCGCTCGACGAGATCGACGATGAGCGGCGACGGTTGCCAGAACAGCGGGTCTTCCTGCGCGAACTCGCGGATGTCGGCCAGCACTGTGGCGAGGCCAACGCTGTCGGCGTACTTCATTGGGCCGCCGCGATAGCGCGGAAAGCCGTAGCCGGAGAGGAACGTGACGTCCACGTCGAGCGGCCGCAGCGCAACGCCCTGATGCACGACGTTCGCGCCTTCGTTGATCATGGCTGCCATGTAGCGCCGCATGATGTCCTCGTCGGTGAAGGCGCACGGTGTGATGCCGGCGCGCTCGCGCTCGGCATCGATGATGGCTTCGACTTCGGGGTCGGGCGTGCCGACGCGCCCGCCGTCCGTGTACAGGTAGTAGCCGCGCCCGGTTTTCTGGCCGAACCATCCGCGCTCGCAGATGCGATCGGCGATTTGCACATAGCGCGCATTCGGATCGCGCGTGGCGGCGCGGCGCTTGCGCGTAGCCCAGCCGATGTCGCCGCCTGCGAGGTCCGCCACCTGGAACGGTCCCATCGGAAAGCCGAACTCGCGCACGGCGCGGTCGATCTGGTAGGGCGACGCGCCGTCTTCCATCATGTAATCAGCGGCGGCGCGATACACCGCGAGCACGCGGTTGCCGATGAAGCCGTCGCACACGCCCGCACGCACCGGCACCTTGCGCAGCTTCTTCGCCAGCTCGAAGGCGGTGGCGACCACATCTGAGCTGACCTGCGAGGGCACCACGACTTCCAGCAGCTTCATGATGTTGGCGGGTGAAAAGAAATGCAGCCCGATCACATCCGCCGGACGCGAGACGCTGGTGGCGATGGCGTCGACGTCGAGATACGACGTGTTGGTCGCGAGGACCGCACCCGGCTTGCAGACGCGATCGAGTTCGGCGAACACGGTCTGCTTGACCGCCATGTCCTCGAACACGGCCTCGATGACCAGATCGACGGCGGCGAGCGCGTCATAGGAGGTGCTGCCCGTCCACCGGCTCATTGCCGCGGCCTTGTCTTCGGGCGTCATGCGGCTCTTCGCAATCAGGCCGTCATAGACCTTTTCGATGTGTGCCCGGCCGCGAGCCAGCGACGCTTCATCGCGCTCCACCATGGTGACGGGGAGGCCGGCGTCGAGCGCCGCGACTGCGATCCCCGCGCCCATTGTGCCGCCGCCGACTACACCGACGCTCGCGATGCGGCGTGGCCTGGCCGTGCGCGTTTCCGGCGCCTTGAGTACTTCGCGTTCGGCGAAGAATGCGTGGATCAACCCAGCCCGCTGGGGGCTGTCGATGCATTGCAGGAACAGTTGGCGCTCATGTCGCAGGCCGTCGTCGAATGACTGTTCGAGCGCAGCCTGTACGGCGTCGACGATTTTCAGCGGCGAGAACAGGCCACGCGATTTTTTCGACGTTTCGGCGCGCGCCGCTTCGATTGCAGCGCGACTGGCCGCGCGGTCGTCGAGTCCGGCGGCGTCGCGGGTGCGTCGCGCTGGGGCGTGGGCGGCGAGCAATTCGCGCGTATAGATGAGGCCCTCGGCCAGCACGTCGTCGGTCTGGCCGATCAGGTCGATGAGACCCAGCGCGTGTGCTTCCTCGGCGTCGACGTGACGGCCGCTCAACATCAGGTCCAATGCGGCTTTGGCGCCAATGAGACGCGGCGCGCGCTGCGTGCCGCCAGCACCCGGCAGCAGGCCGAGGGTGACCTCAGGCAAGCCGAGTCTCGCGGTAGCGGTGGCGATCCGGTAGTGGGCCGCGAGTGCGATTTCGAGTCCGCCACCGAGCGCGGCGCCGCGGATTGCCGCGACGACAGGCTTGCGGCAAGCCTCGATCCGGTTGCAGACCTCGGGCAATGACGGCGGGAGTAGCGGCAGGCCGAACTCACGGATGTCGGCGCCGCCGATAAAGTTGCGTCCCGCACCCACGATCAGGACGGCCTCGACGGCAGGATCTGTATGGGCGGCTTCGATCGCGGCGAACAGGCCGCGTCGTACGTGGATGCCGAGAGCGTTGACCGGCGGGTGGTCGAGGGTCACGACGAGAATCCTGTCGCGCAGTTCGGACGTAACGATGTCCTCAGACAATTCGGGATTCACTATCCTTGTCTCCGTGTATTGGCTTTTGATCTGGACGAATCTTGGGATAATCCGGTCACATTGACAATTCCACTGGGGATTGACGAACTGTTAACTGAAAGTTGACGTTTGGCCTACCGCAAAGCCTTACGGGTTGGATTGCCCCGATATGGGAATTTGCGGCCCGACGGCGCGCTAAGGGTGAGGTGACGGATTCGAGCGCGGCGGCGGACCGCCCGAGCGCACTACTTCAGGCCCATGTCTGTGCGAGCGAAAGGATTTCGTCGCGCAGGTAGTCGATCAGGGCTTGCGTCGATGGCGATGGATAGCGGTTGGGCAGGGTGACGATATACAGCGTGTTCTGCTGACCGGCGACACGGTATTGCGGCAGGATCGGCAGCAGTCCGCGGCTCATCGGCGCATGCGGCACGTAGGCCGGCAATAGCCCAATACCCATGCCCTGAGACACGGCCTCAGCCAGGAACGGGTAGTCCGACGACTGCAACGCAGGTTGCATCGTTATGGTGTGGACATCGGCTTCGTTCTCCCGGTGCGTGAGCGTCATCGTCACGCGCCGGCCCGGATAGGGCGAACCGACCAGTGTCTGCCTTTCGAGGTCTTCGGCACACGCGATCGGACCGTGCTTCTCCACATAGCTCGCCGATGCATACAGGTTCCAGTCAATCGAGCATATGTTGCGAGCCACATAGTCCAGCGGGGGTGTCGACGTGATTTTCACCGCCACGTCGACTTCTGCGGCGATCAGGTCGTCGATGCGGTTGTTGAACGTGACATTGAGCATGATGCCCGGATGCGCGCGCGCGAATTCGAGCAGCTTCGAACCGATGAACATCCTGCCGAAGCCGGTCGGCACACTGATCCGCACCCGGCCGCGTAGTGTTTGCCCGAGGCTGTCGATCGATGCTCGCGCCGTGCCCAGATCCTCGAGCATGCGCTGGCCGCAGTCGTACAGCGTGTGTCCGGCTTGCGTGAGTTCGATACTTCGCGTCGAGCGACGCAGGAGTTGTGCGCCGGTTTCGCGTTCCAGCAGTTTCAGCCGCTGGCTGACATTGGCGCGTGTCATGCCAAGTTGGCGCGCGGCGGCGCTGAGACTGCGCGATTCCACAATCTCGACGAACAGGCCGATCAGATTCAGGTCCATGGGGCGGTTGTCAATTCAGCCTGAACAGGCGTCGCTATATTAGGTCTATTGTCGCCGCTTGGATAGCAGTCGTCCTGAAAGGCCCAGTCGCCCGGTGTAATGGTCTGGATTTGATGGTGGCCGAACCGCTGCCCGCGCGGCTGCTGCTCGGCTCGGACGCCTGGCAGGTCGTCGAAGCCGAGGAACAGGCGCGCCGCGAGACGATGCCGCGCTGGAAGCCGGTGACCCTCGCTGCCGATTTCGACGCGGCATCGCCCGAGTGGCCGTCGGAGTAAGGCCACTCGCATTGTCCTGACCGGAGCGACTGGCATGGTACGTGAGTGTCTGGAAGCCGGGGGCGTCAGCGAAATCGTCGTGCCCGGCCGTCGTGCACTGCCACGACCTCGGCCCAGGAAATTATCAGGGTCTGGTTTCAGACTTCGATAACCCCGGAGCGGCTTAATGATGTATTTCACGCGATGAGTCGTTTCGGTATGAGGGCATTATCGTATTTCAGATTTCATCTTATTGTCACAGACCTTATTACGTGGAGATTATCATGGCGAAAACAATGCTGATTACCGGCAGTTCGTCCGGCGTGGGGGCGGCCACTGCAAAGCTATTCGCGGAACGCGGATTTAATGTCGTAGCTACTATGCGAAATCCCGGAAATTCTCCGGATTTTGGCAACCTCTCTAATATGGTTGTAGAGCGGCTTGATGTGGAAGATGTGGCAAGTATTGACCGTGCAATTAAGGTTGCTCAGGAGAAATTTGGCCACATTGACCTCGTAATTAATAATGCAGGCTATGGTCAATATGGGGTCTTTGAAAAAACACCGATGGAAAAGATTCGGAAAAATTTTGAGGTCAATGTTTTTGGTGTAATGAATGTGATGCAAGGAATTATTCCGATCTTTCGTCAGCAAAAAGGAGGGATTATTCTGAATGTTAGTTCCTGTGGAGGGCTGATCGGCATACCGGCATCGTCAGCCTATATTTCCACGAAATTCGCTCTAGAGGGTTTTATTGAAGCGGTGTCACACGAACTGGCATCCCAAAATATTATCACCAAACTTTACGAACCCGGTGCGATTCTGTCTCCGTTCCACGAAAGGTCCGCGCGCGAACATATTGGTGATGGTGGGATTGAGAGTTACGATCAATTCCTTGAAAGCACAAATGCATCATTGGCAAAACTGGCAGCCGGTGCGGCGACTACTGAAAAGGTTGCGGAAGATATCTACGCTGCAGCCACCGATGGAACTGACAGGCTTCGCTATTGTGCCCCTTATGGTGTTGAACAACTTGTCAAGGCAAAGCGCGAACTCGATGACGAAGGATATGAGAGTTTTGTTCGCTCGGTGTTTCCCGGTAAGTAATATTTATAAGGCTGCGTTCCAATCAGTTGAAATTGGTTGTAGACAATCGGCGTCAATCGAGGATGTGTTTGTATATATCCCGGTTGGCGTCGATTCACAAAATCCTGGTTCCATGTCGGTCAATTTTTGTCGTCGAATTGAAGCTGTTGTGTATTCGTAGCGCTGACAACTCACCCACCTTGTCGGCCTCGAGTTGACCGATCGCGGTGAATACAACGTCAACGTTTGTGATGCGTAGTATTTTCGGCATTTGCATAACTCGCCTATGCGCCAACTGACCAAGGCGCAAGTGACGGAATCTACAGATGCTTAACCAACTAATGATTGGCGAAATCTCGCCAATGACGATATGCTGAACAACAAGCGCACTGTCTCCGGGAAGCGGGAGTCCCGTCATCGGCACTGACTCCCAGAAACCGGATGGGGAGCGCCTGAACAACGGTTAGCGCTCTCACCGGTTCTCGCGCCGACGGATGCCTCATGAATGATTTCATCAGGGAATCGCTGCAATTCACCTTGAATCTGATTCCGGCGCACATCTGGTACGCGGATCCGTCCGGTGCCCTTGCGTTCCTGAATGAACGAAGCGCGGATTACCTGGGTCTCGCGAAGGACCATCCTCTTCGGTTCGGCATTGAGACAGGCGCGGCATGGGACGCCCATCTCGCGTTTCTCCATCCGGACGATCGCGAGGCCGCACGCAACGTCTGGTCAGAATGCGTCAGATCGGGATCCGCAGGTGAAGTGACTTTTCGGATGCGTAACGCTGAAGGCGGATATCGCTGGTTCCTCAGTCGCGCTGAACCTCGCCGGGCGAATGATGGAACGCTGCGTGGCTGGATTGGCATCAACGTCGATATTGAAGAACGAAAGCGGGCCGAGTTCTACCTGGCGGAAGGTCAGCGCCTTGCACACACCGGCAGCTGGGCATTCAACGCTGCCGGCTTTGAATACTGGTCTGCCGGGTTGTTTCAGATCCATGGCCTTGAGCCGGGCGGCAAGGCGCCGAATATTCCGGAATATATGGCGCTCGTGCACCCCGATGATCGAGACTTCGTGGCGCACGAAATTCGGAAGATGCTGGCAGACCATCGTGGCTTCGACTTCACAAAACGGATTGTGCGGCCTGATGGAGGCACTCGTCATATCCGTTGCGTCGGTAGGCCGGCAACCGACGGCGGGACTTTCCGGGGGTTCGTCGGAACCGGGATGGATGTAACGGAGCAGGAGCAACTCGCGCAGGCGTTGCGCAAGAGCGAGGAGGAACTCCGGCAGATTGTGGATCTCGCGCCGCAACACGTGGGCGTACTGGGCCCGAACGGCGAGCGCCTCTACGCGAACCGTACGGCGCTCGCCTATCTCGGCACCCCTCTGGACGATTGGTTGCACGGAGCCATTGGATCTCACATTCATCCTGACGATCGCGAACGGTTAATCGCGTTTGCAAGTCGTTTGTCGGTCGGTTCCGTCCCTGAGGTGGAATTGCGCCTGCGTAAGAACGACGGAAGCTATCGCTGGTTTCTGGCTCGTTATAACCCGGTCTGCGACGAGCACGGACGGCTGCTCCGCTGGTATGTTGCATGTACGGATATCGAGGAGCGCAAGCGGGCCGAGGAGAGACTGCAACAGGAAAATGTGGCGCTTCGCGAGGAAATCGACAAGACCTCCATGTTCGAAGAGATTGTCGGTACTTCGCCCGCGCTGGCGGCCGTGCTTGGACGAGTTTCCAAGGTCGCAGCCAGCGATTCGACGGTATTGATCACTGGCGAGACCGGGACCGGCAAGGAGCTCGTCGCCCGTGCGATTCACCGGCGTTCGCGCCGCTCCTCAAGGGCATTCGTGGCCGTGAACTGCGCCGCGATTCCGCGCGAGCTGATTGCCTCAGAACTGTTTGGGCATGAGAAGGGGGCCTTCACAGGTGCCACCCAGCGGCGACTCGGCCGCTTTGAGCTCGCCGACGGCGGAACGATCTTTCTGGATGAGGTCGGCGAACTGTTGCCCGACACGCAGGTCGCGTTGCTGAGGGTACTGCAGGAACGCGAGTTTGAGCGCGTTGGGGGCAGGGAGGCTATCCGCGTCGACGTTCGCGTTATCGCGGCTACCAATCGTGATTTGAGTGAAGCCGTGGCCGATGGAAGCTTCCGCCGGGACCTTTTCTATCGTCTGAACGTTTTCCCTGTTGAGATGCCGCCGTTGCGGGAGCGTATACAGGACATTCCCCTGCTGGTGGAGTATTTCATCGACCACTACGCGCGCAAGGCGGGCAAAGCATTCAAGCGCGTCAACAAGCGGACACTGCATCGCCTTCAATCCTATCCCTGGCCGGGGAACGTGCGCGAACTGCAGAACGTCATTGAGCGGTCAGTGATTGTGTGCGACTCCGAAGAATTCATGATCGACGATAGCTGGCTGCCGACACGACCACCGGTCGACAGCCGGCTCGCCCTGTCAAGCACGCTAGCGGCACATGAGAAGACGATCATCGAGGACGCGCTGCGCGCCTGTGACGGCCGGGTCTATGGATCGTCCGGGGCGGCGACACGGCTCGGCATTCCGCGCTCGACGCTCGAATCGAAGATTCGCGCGCTACGGATCGACAAGAGCCGCTTTCGGCAGCGGCCGGCGAACAGCTAAGCAGTCGGCTGTTGTACAGGAGTTCGCCATTGGCGAAATATCGCCAAAGTGCAACCTTAAAGTCCTTGTAAATCCAACATATTGCCGTTGGCTCAGTAATTGCCTCAGAGATCGCATGGCCCCTGCTGAAGCATCGCAGCAGGGGCAGAGCGGACGATCGTGAGGCATTCTGTTGTTCACTCGCGCCATCGTCCTTCGTCCCGACCGCAGGTCATTAAGGAAAGGCGCGATGAAAACAATCACTCAACACTACATCGATGGGGCGTTCGTTGAATCCCACGGCCGCGAGGTCATGGTCAGCGTCAACCCGGCCAACGATACAGCGATCGCCTACGCAATGATGGGCGATGCGGAAGATGCGCGACGCGCCATCGGCGCAGCCAGGCATGCTTTTCCCGGCTTCGCCCGGACGACCAGGGAAGAGCGCGCGACGTTGTTGCGCCGACTGCATGAGGTCGTCGCGGCGCGCATCGACGATCTGACGTTGGCCATGGTCGATGAGTATGGCGGCACCGTCCAATTCTCCTCGCTCATTGTACGGATGGCTGCCGACTCGTTCTTGCACGCAGAGAAGGCGCTCCACCAACTGCCGTTGGTTCGGACCTGGGGTCAGACGACGGTGACCCTGGAGCCGGTCGGCGTCGCCGGACTGATCACGGCCTGGAATTCGAATGCGCTGTTTATCTGTCTCAAGCTGGCCTCGGCCATTGCCGCCGGGTGCACGGTCGTCGTCAAGCCCAGCGAGCTCAGCGCGTTGCAGACGCACGTGTTGCTGAAATGCCTGCACGAGGCACGACTGCCGCCGGGCGTGTGCAATGTCGTCACGGGTCGCGGGGAGGACGTTGGGGCCGAGTTGGTACGCAATCCTGACGTGGCCAAGATTTCGTTCACAGGCTCGGTTGCCGTTGGCGAGAGGATCATGCGCGACGGCGCCGCGACGATGAAGCGGGTCACCCTCGAACTGGGTGGCAAGTCGCCCAACATCCTGCTTGACGACGTTGTGCTGGACAAGGCGATTCCGACTGCTCTGGGCATCGCCTTCCTGAACAGCGGTCAAGCCTGCGCGGCAGGGACGCGGCTCCTCGTGCCGAAGAGTCGGCTCAACGAGGTCAAGCGCGCCATTGTGGATGCGATGTCGGCCTTTCCCGTTGGCGATCCGGCCGACCCGAAGACTGCTGTCGGACCGATGGTGACCCAGAAGCAGTATGAGCGCGTGCAGTCCTATATCCACAAAGGTATCGCCGAGGGTGCAGAAGTACTGGTCGGCGGCGAAGGCCATCCGCCGGGTCTCGAGAAAGGTTGCTTCGTGAAGCCAACGGTGTTTGTCAATGTCACGAATGACATGACGATCGCCCAGGAGGAGATCTTTGGCCCCGTCCTGTGTGTCATCGCCTACGAAACCGATGAAGAGGCGGTCAGGATTGCAAACGAGTCACGATACGGCCTCCACGCCTTCGTGAGCGGGACCAACCTGGAACGCGCACGCCGCGTGGCTTCCCAGCTCCGCGCCGGCCGCATAGCGATCAACGGTATGCGTGATGACCCACAGGCCCCTTGGGGTGGATTCAAGCACTCGGGCGTCGGCCGGGAATTCGGCACGTACGGGATAGAAGCGTTTCTCGAACCGCGGGCCATCCTGGAGTGACCGTTCTTGCCGTGCCTGAACGAATCGAATAAGGAAACCCATTCATGGTAGAGCACGCATCCATCTCCCAGCGAAGCTGCTGTTCTTTTGAGTCACCCGCGCATCGCGCTGACGAAGATGCCAAGAAGTTTGAACAGAGACGGGCGCGCCTGAAATGCCAATAATTTGCGAACCGTCGTGGCAGAGGTCCGGTTACCAATGAACCACGGCGGTCTGGGCAGCATGGCGAATGTTCCGTGTAACAATGCTCTCGGGAACGGTCGGAACGGCGCGCGAACCACAGACCGCTGTGGGCGGTCGAATAGAAAGCAGTTGTGTACGACCCCGCGCCCACTTTGAATGTCGTTCACGGGGTGACCGGGAAATGCGCCCCAAGGCGTCTGCGCCAACAAAAATCCGAGGCCAGTCCAGGCATTGACCGCAATGGTGCCGTAACGGAGACCAGTGAGTAGGGCTTCGAAGCGTGAGCCCAGGGATTTTTCAGTCGCCGGATCGATGATGACGTTTGCGCCAAGCGTGCCGTGAAGCTTCGTGTTGGCAAAGTCGATTGCCGATTCGAGGAACGCTGCCGGTTCGGCGCCCGGCAAGAACACGACAGTGAGAGCTGGACCGAAAACTTCGGTTCGGAACGCGTATTCGTCGTGTACGCCGGTGCCATCCAGGACAGCAACCAATCGTGGCGCATCAGAGTCCCGCGCAAGCGACAACGCCGCTGGATAATGCTCGCGGAAGGCCGCCAAACGATCGCTGCTTCCCGGGTAGTAAAGTGGCCTGGTTCGCGCGGAAGAAAAAACCTTCTTGAATTCCGAAAGTAGTGCCTCTGCCTGCGGCCAGTCCTGCGGCAAGATAAGGACTTGGCTTGCTACGCAGTTGAATCCGGAATTGTGTAGCTTCTGGGTCGCTATATGCTCAGCCTGGAAGCGAATGTCCGCCTCTGTCCAGTTCCCTGGGACGACAATCGTCGGACAGACTGCGCCGAGTTCGCTCGTGATGGGACGATTGTTCAGGCGGATATCTTGCGCCTTGCGTGTCGCACCTGCCTCTCCAGTGCCGAAGACGATTGCGTCGTGGGACGCGGCGCTTCCGGTAATGTGCAATGTCTCCACAAGGGGATGGCCTGTGAGAAAAACGCCGACATCCGTGCCGCCATTGACAATCGCCAACACGCCTTCGTCAATAAAGGCTGCAAAGATTTTCTCGAAAACAGGCAAGAGGTACGCCGTGACCGGGTTTAGCTTGAGGACGACAACACTGTGTTCAGCGTACAGCTTGTACAGAGCGTCTAGCGGCGCGATGCTGGTAATGTTACCGGCTCCGAGAACCAGTGAAAGTGAGCCGACGCTGGATTGGCGCGCGGGGTCATAGGCGCTCGCAACGAATCGGCGAAGGTTCGATGGCAGTACGTCGGGTTCCATCCAAACCTCTGCACTGACACCACTCAACAGCAAACGATCAGTCAGCGTCGTAGGAAACACTTGAACTGCTGTCTGGTTCGCCGCGGTTGTGCGTACTTTCATTGCATCGAGAAAGCGAAGACCATCCAGCTGCGTTAGCGTGCAAAGCAGGACATCGATTGCCGTCAGGGCTGCCCACGGCCCCGACGTCCATTCTTCACCAACGAGCGGGGAATCAGCAGGCAAACCCTTTGCTGCGGAAGCGAGCCTACCCCATTCATCCGCGTTTTCGACTAACGCTTCGCGAATCAGCTTCAATAACTCAACGCGACGGCTCACGGGCGTCGTCGCCCATTTTTCCTTGTTCGCAGATACGGCTGCTACGATCCGGTCGACCTGTTGCAGGCTGGAGTTGAGTGCGTCGTCGGCAACTTGCGTTGAACTCTTCATCGATCTGATCCCTAACCCGGGTCTCGAGCGCCCGAGGTCCGGCATTATTGGGACGATCGTCCTAATTTGTCAATTTATTTTGGACAAGCGACCTATTTTGTGGTGGTCGGAACCGCTGCAACTAGCAGGTGCCGTATGGTGCGCCGAAATCGCTTGCCTTCGGGGTCCTCTCCAGAGAGTGTCATTTGCAGTGCATTGAAAAAGTGCGCATCAAGCAGGAGAAATGTCTGATGGATCGTTCCGCGTGATGCCTCAGGCTGCTGCAGGTGAAGCAGGGTAGATGTGGCGTTCTCCAGGTCCCGCTCGATCTCCGAGGTGGCCGCGCGCAAACCTGGATTGAACAGTGCTTGAGCGCGTAGGTCGTACCAGAGACGATGAATCGTCGCGTCGCGTGTAGCGGCTACGACTAGCAGGTCGATGACAGAGGTTACGCGGTTCTTCGTGGCGCCTTCCTGCTCCATCGCTTCCACAAGACGACCAATGAAGCGGGTCTTGTAGCGACGTATCGTGTAGAGAATGAGGTCGGTCTTGCTCTCAAAGTAATAGTGCAGCTGCCCTAAGTTGATCTCTGCAGCTTCCGCGATGTCGCGCAGCGACGTTTCGGCGTACCCGTGTTCCGCAAAGCACCTGATCGCGTGGTCAGCGATCTCGATTCGACGATTTTCGCGCTTTTCGGTTTGTCGCATGTCGTAGTATTCCCGTTGTTTGTGCCTCGTTCTCTGGCCTTTCCCCCACTCTTTTGAAGGGGAGTCATTGCGTCAACTTTGCGTGTCGCGCGTTCACGCGTGCGCACGAGTAGTTGAGTCGTGCTGCTTCTCGAATGGGGAGCAGGCAGGGTGCCAGCAGGATTCTACTTGAACGGACTTGACGAAGGCACGGCCAGGGCAGTCGCGTTCGGGGCGGTTTGATTTGTGTTTAGAGGTGAACATTGGCGGTTGGACACTTTCGGAAAGAACAGGCGAGTGGCGCGTGAAGTACAAATTTGGGCGGCACAGGTCAAGCTCGCACGGGTGACTTTCGATTGAATAGGAACTGGAGATTGCGCACGGTTCGCGCTGCGCACGCCCAGCCCCCAACACAATCGGAGACGTATTCCATGAACACAGAAGCTACGCAAGTCCTCAACGATGTTTCGGCGATCGACACGGTCCATATCGCTGGAAACGCCACGCCGTGGGTCCCCTTCGCCCCTGTCAACGACAAAATTCTGCTCAAATACTTCAAGATCAATCCCGTCACGGGCGAAGTGGTATTGCTCATGAAGGCGGCCAAAGGCGAAGGCGCGCATATTCATCGCCATACCGGCACGGTGATGGTCTACACACTCAGCGGTCGCTGGAAATACGACCAGCACGACTGGATCGCACAAGCCGGCGATTTCGTTTTTGAGCCGTCGGAGTCGTCACACTCGTTCACGAATCTCTCCGACGACGACAATGGTATGGCGCTCGTGGTGTCGACCGGTGAGCTCCACTTCCTCGACGAAGACGGCAAGGTCACGTTCGTCGAGACGTGGCGGACAGCCTTGAGCCGCTATCAGGACTACTGCCAAGCCAATGAGTTGCCCGAGATCGACCTGATCGGCTGCCAGGGCGGCCGCTAGGCGACGTCGACGGAGGCTACCGGGCAGTCGCTGTGGATCAGCGCGGCCATGCTGAGAACGCCCGGCCAAAGGACATTGCGTCCTGCGCGGCCGGGCATCTCCAGTCGGACGTCCTGGCATTCGCCAATCAACTGGGCGCAGGACGCTTCCATTTGATTGCCCGCGACTGGGCCCATGCCCTCAATAGTTTGCCCGCATAACCCGGCTCGAGAGCATCGCCGAGATGCCACTACACGGACGCCGCTGGTGGATGCATTCGTGAGCCGGTACCCACTATCGCAACCAGGGAGATGTAGATGCTCGACGAGGCGATAAGCCCGACACCGTCAGCCTATGCTTATCCATTGCTGATCAAGCACCTGCTGCATACGCCACTCGCCCACGCACCGAACCAGGAGATCGTGTACAGAGGGCAGAAACGGTTGACCTACCGGACGCTGGGCGAACGCATTGCGCGGCTCGCGAGCGGTCTGAGCGGACTCGGAGCGCAGCATGGCAGTACCGTCGCGGTCATGGACTGGGACAGTCATCGCTATCTCGAATGCTACTTCGCCATCCCGATGATGGGTGCCGTCTTGCAGACGGTGAACGTGCGGCTCTCGCCCTCGGAAATCGCCTACACCATCAATCACGCCGGCGCGGAGATCCTGCTCGTTCACACCGATTTTCTGCCTGTGGTCGAAGCGATCAAGGACAGGCTCGAAACGGTGCGCACATTCGTCTGGATTGAAGAAGAAGGCAGCGAAGCGTGCGCGCACACGATTCCGTTCGCCGACGAATATGAGTGCATGCTTGCCCGGAGCGCGTCCAGCTATGCGTTCCCGGATTTCGACGAGAACACACGGGCCACCACGTTCTACACGACAGGCACCACCGGCTTGCCCAAGGGTGTCTACTTCTCGCATCGGCAACTGGTGCTGCACACGATTACCGGCATGGCTGCGCTGGCGAGCCCGGTGTCGGGGCAACGCTTTCATTGTGGCGACGTGTACATGCCGCTCACGCCGATGTTTCATGTCCACGCCTGGGGCATGCCCTACATCGCCACGGTGCTCGGTGTGAAGCAGGTTTATCCAGGGCGCTATGTACCGGAGCGGCTCGTGCAACTGGTGCGCGACGAAGAGGTCTCGTTCTCGCACTGTGTCGGCACGATTCTGCACATGCTGTTGAGCTGTCCAGAGGCAAAGGATGTCGATCTGGGCAAGTGGAAGGTCATCATCGGCGGCGGCGCATTGCCTCATGGCCTCGCGCGCGCCGCACTCGACCGTGGCATCGATATCTTCACCGGCTACGGCATGTCCGAGACGTGCCCCATCCTGAGCCTCGCGCAGTTGAGGCCGGGCAGCGGGCAGACCGACACGGAAGAGGAGGTGCGCTTACGCTGCAAGACCGGTTATCCCGTGCCGCTCGTCGACTTGCGCATCGTGAATGAGGACATGGAAGACGTCGCGCACGACGGCAAGGCGTTTGGCGAGATCGTCGTGCGCGCACCGTGGCTTACCCAGGGCTATCTGAAGAATCCGGAGGCGTCCGGGCAGCTCTGGGAAGGCGGCTATCTGCATACCCAGGATATTGCCAACATCGACCCTACGGGCAATCTGCAGATCACCGATCGCATCAAGGACGTGATCAAGTCAGGCGGTGAGTGGGTTTCGTCGCTCGAAATCGAGAGCCTGATTTCGCAGCATCCGGGTGTCGCGGAAGTTGCCGTGATCGGTGTCAAGGACGAAAAGTGGGGCGAACGGCCCGTGGCGCTGGTTGTACCCAGGAAGGACCTCGCCACAACGCTTACGGAGGAGGATGTCAAGAAGCACGTCTTCACGTTTAGCGAAAAAGGGCAGATCTCGAAGTACGCGGTGCCGCAGATCGTCAGGTTCGTCGAGGCGCTCGAAAAAACGAGCGTGGGCAAGATGAACAAGAAGCGCCTGCGTGAACAGTTTATCTGATCGTTGAATTGGAGGAGACAACACGATGAGCATCCTGGGATATAGCGTAGCAACGCTTGACAAGTTCGTTGGTCAGGAGTTGGGCGTATCGGATTGGGTCACCATCGATCAGGCGCGGATCGACACCTTCGCGCAATGTACGGGCGACAACCAATGGATCCACGTAGACATGGAGCGTGCGGCACGCGAGAGCCCGTTCGGCGGCACGATTGCCCACGGTTATCTGACGCTTTCGTTGCTCGCATCTCTGGCGATGGAAGTCGGTCTCATCCCCGCGGACGCGTCGGCGGGCCTGAACTACGGGCTGGACAAAGTGCGCTTCATCACGCCGGTGAGAGCGGGTGCCCGGGTGCGAAGCCGCATCGTGTTGCTCGAGGTCGACAGGAAGAACAAGGGCCGCGTCATCCTGAAGACTTCAAACGAATTGCAGATCGAGGGCGCGGACAAGCCGGCGCTGATCGCAGAAACACTGGCGTTGCTGGTGACGTGACGGGAGCAGAAATTGAAGAAGTCAGGGAAAACGGTTCAGGAGGGTGAAATGGCAACAGTCAATGCGCCCCCGTCGCAAGGCAGCGAGTGCCTGGAGCTCGCCGATCGTGCGACCGGTGGCATGACCAGCCTCAACCCATTCGTCGGCGTGCGTCCGTGCGATATTCTTGCCACCGCCCAGCAGATCGGCGCGCAAGCGATCCGGCATCCGGTGCTGCTGCTTGAGCAGGAAGCGGCGTTGGCGCGCGAGCTGGTTTCGATATTCAGCGGCAATGCTGCGTCGATGCCGCCACAGGGCGACAAACGCTTCGCTGACGCCGCCTGGCGCGACAATTCACTGTACCGCAGCACACTGCAAGGCTACCTTGCCTTGCGCAACGCGCTGACGGGCTTTGTCGATCGTTCGGCGCTCGACGAAAAGAGCAAGGAGCGCGCGCAGTTCGTGCTGTCGCTCGTCACGGACGCAATGGCGCCGACGAATACGCTGTTCGGCAATCCGGCCGCAATCAGGAAGATCGTCGATTCAGGAGGTGCAAGCCTCATTGCCGGCATGAAGAACCTCCTGACGGATACGCTGACCAACCGGGGCATGCCTGCTCAGGTCGACAAGGCCGCATTTGAAGTCGGCAAGAACCTGGGCACCTCACCTGGCGCGGTGGTGTTTCGCAACGAGGTGCTCGAACTCATCCAGTACACGCCGGCGACCCCGAACGTCTATGCGCGTCCGCAGCTGATCGTGCCGCCGCAGATCAACAAGTTCTACATTTTCGACCTGTCCAGGGGCAAAAGCATTGTCGACTATCTGGTGAAGCACGAGTTCCAGGTGTTCGTCGTGAGCTGGCGCAACCCCACTTTGGCGCAGCGCGACTGGGACATGGACACGTATGTCGCCGCGCTGCTTGAAGCCATCACGGCGGTGCGTGACATCACTGGCAGCGCGGACGTGAACCTGCATGGCGCCTGCTCCGGCGGCATGACGATTGCGGCGTTGCTCGGCCACCTGGAAAGCCGTGGCGAACACGTGGTCAATGCCGCCACGCTGATGGTGGCCGTGCTCGATAGTATGGCCGACTCGCAAATGGGTCTCTTTGCCACGCCCGAAGTCGTCGCCGCGGCGAAACAGAACAGCACGGCGAGAGGCGTGCTGGCGGGCGAGGATATGGGGCGCGTGTTCGCATGGATGAGACCCAACGATCTCGTATGGAACTACTGGGTCAACAACTACCTGTTGGGCAATCCGCCGCCGGCCTTCGACATTCTTTACTGGAACAACGACGCCACTCGATTGCCTGCCCGGTTCCACGGCCAGCTGCTCGACATTTTCACGGAAAACCTGTTCAGCAAGCCTCGCGCGCTCACCGTCCTGGGTACGCCGATCGACCTCTCGGGTGTGAAGTGCGACAAGTACGTCGTGGCTGGCGTCACCGATCACATCACGCCATGGAAGGGCGTGTACAACTCGGCGCGCGCATTCGGCGGCAAGACGCGCTTCGTGCTGAGTTCGAGTGGTCACATCCAGAGCCTGATCAATCCTCCGGGCAATCCGAAGGCGAGGTTCTTCCTCAATTCTGAATTGCCTGCAAATCCCGACGAGTGGCTCGCTAAAGCCAAACCGGAAGCGGACTCATGGTGGAGCGACTGGCGACAGTGGCTCGCCGAGCGTTCCGGAGAACGCCGGCCTGCGCCGGAAACGCCAGGCAACGAACAGCACCCGCCGATTGCAGATGCCCCCGGCACCTACGTCGCAGAAATGTAACGTCTGGCTTTACGTCTGCTTGAACACTACGACTTTCATTCACAGACCCCCTTCGGAGAATTTGACATGGAATCAAGCAACACCAAGAGTCTTTTTGTCGACTACGCCCGGTTTTTCGGTCAGTTCAAGTTGCCCGGCATCGACCTCGCCGCCATGCTGGAGCGGCGGCGCAAGGATATCGAGTAACGCGGCATGGCGATACGAACAGGCGCCGACGCCCCGCGCGGCGCCACGCATGACAGTCACGCGGAAAAGAAAAATGCCAAATTACCCTGAGTCTGTCTGCAACATGCACATCCAGACAGTCGATCTGGATGGTCAGACGCTGCGTGTTGGCATCCGGCGCGGCAGCGACGATTACCCGCCCTTGCTCATCTTCAACGGCGTCGGCGCGAATCTCGAACTGGTCGAGCCGTTTGCCTCGGCCCTGGAAGATGTGAGCGTCGTCGTCTTCGACATCCCCGGCGTCGGCGGATCGCCGGTTCCGCGCATGCCGTATCGCTTCTCGACGCTCTCGGTGCTCACCGACAGGCTGTTGTCGAAGCTGGGCTATGAGGGGCCCGTCGATGTGCTCGGCGTATCGTGGGGCGGCGCGCTCGCGCAGCAATTCGCGCATCTGTATCCCGTGCGTTGCCGCAGGCTGATTCTCGCGGCGACCTCGCCAGGCGTCGTCATGGTGCCGGCCAGGATATCGGTGCTCGCGAAGCTCATCGGCCCGCGCCGCTACACGGACCCGGCATACCTCGAGGAGATCGGTGCCGAGATATATGGCGGAGCGTACCGGCGTGATCCTGCGTTGTTGAAGGAGCACAGCCGTCATATCCGTGCGCCGGGGGGGCGCGGATATCTCTATCAACTGCTGGCCGCCTGGGGATGGAGCAGTTTGCCCTGGCTCGGCAGCCTGCGCCAGATGACGCTCGTCATGCACGGTAACGATGACCCGATCGTGCCTTTGGCCAATGCGAAGATTCTCGCAGCCCGCATCCGCGATGCGACGTTGTACGTCATTGACGACGGCCATCTGTTCCTCGTCGCGCGCGCAAAGGACGTTGCTCCCGTGGTGCGAAAATTCCTCCGGCAGGAGACGAATTGAGTTGCCTCACTGATAATGATAAAAGCCTGCAAGCCCTGGCATCCGATGAGGGCGGGATCCGAAAGGAGGCTCGTTCGAGAAGCATGCGGCGCATAGCGACGTGCTTGCTGGGCGCCATGATGGCGCTGCTGCTTGTGTGTGTCGTCTTTCAAGCCGACTATCCCTGGCTGGCGTGGCCGCGGGCGTTTGCGGAGGCTGGCGCGATCGGCGCGATAGCGGACTGGTACGCCGTAGTTGCGTTGTTCCGGCATCCGTTTGGTCTGCCGATCCCGCACACGGCAATCATCGAGCAGAATCACCATCGTATCGCTGAGAGTCTGGGCAGCTTCGTCGAGGAAAATTTCCTGACACCTGAAGTCGTCATCGGCAAGTTGAGCGGCCACGACACAGCCAAAGCGCTGGCGGAGTGGCTCGTCAAGCCGGAAAACGGTAGGGCGATCGCAGACGTGGTTGCAGACTCGCTTTCTGGTTTGCTTGACGGGATTGACGACGAAGACTTCGCGCGATTCCTCGATCGCCTCGTGATCCCGCAACTGCGCACGCTCGATGTGTCTCGCGTCGCGGGCAACATCCTGAAGGTTGTGACGGACGGCAATCGACATCAGCCCCTGCTGGATCGCGGACTTGAGGCGCTGGAGCTTTGGCTGACGAACAACGCAGGCATGCTCAAGGCGAAGTTCAGTGCGGCGTCGCGCTACACGCCTGCGCAACTTGACTCCTACATCGTCAACAAATTCGTCGAAGGTATCATCGGGCTGGTTCACGAGGTGGTCGCGAATCAGGACCATGAACTTCGTCGCCAGTTCGATGAGGCGCTTCAGGATCTGATTCTGCAACTTCAGACATCCCACATCCATCGCCGATTTGGCAAGACGTTGATGCGCGACTGTCTTCGGCATTTCAGGAACGGCCGTCACGCTAGCGCACTCCTGAACCACATCCGCACGCGCGTGACAGCCGAGGTCTATCGCGAGCAGTCGATCGTCCGAAGCGTAACCACCGGCGTGCTGGCTTCGCTCGGCGAGAGCATGAGGCGCTCGCCCGCGCTCCAGCAGAAGTTAAACGCGTGGTGGCTGAATCTCGCGCACAAGCTCGTGGTGCGCTATCGGCGCCAGATTTCGGCGCTCATCACCGGCGTGGTGAAAGGCTGGAATGCCACGGAAGCCAGTCGAAAGATTGAAGCAGAGATTGGCCGCGACCTGCAGTACATCCGTATCAACGGGACGTTCGTTGGTGGCATCGTCGGCGTTTTGCTTCATGCAGCCACGTTGCTTGTGAGCAGATGAATCGAGCATGGCTCAATTGCGGAAATGGGAGGCGCAACTATTTGATAGCGCGCAGCGAGAATGGCCTTGCCACAAGCGAGCAATCAGGATGGCTTCCGACAGGCGCTCAATCTCACCTGGCTGTGGCTTACAGAGCAAGGCTCTGCTTGCAATGGCTCGAGACGCGCAAAACGTCTTTCGCGTTCTATTGCAGTGTTCGCCACAAGCAGGGGTGCGGTCTTGTCCTGCAAACGAGAATAGGGAATAAGGAGGTCGGTTCGGCGGTTTACCGGTGCAGAGCGTCATGCCGCGCAGTCAAGTGGATTGTGGACATCAGTCGCTCAAACATCCAAGGAGTATTGACATGAAATCGAATTCGCCGAAGTGGCTTGTTGTTCATTGCACGCGTGGTTCGCTCATCGTGGGTGCGGTGCTGATGGCAACTTCAGCCTGTGTGTACGCGCAAACGTCGCCGGAACCTGGCGGGCATCAGCTCACCCGTGCAGAGGTGCGGCATGAGCTCCAGGAGTTGGAATCGGTCGGATACCGCCCAGTTCCCAACGACCTCTACTATCCAGGTGACGTTCAGGCGGCGGAGCAAAGGCTGGAGATCAAACGTCAAGCGGAAAAGAATGCACTCACAGGTGGAAACCAGATAGCGCAGACCAAGACCATGCACTGAGTCGGATGGATTGCGGCTACAATCCGCCGCCCCTTGCTCGAAGCTGGATTGGGCCGGTGTGACGTTCGCCAGTCGATGGTCCAGAAGAACGCTTTCGGCTTGACCAGGAGCGCAAGCAAAAAGGTGCGGGTGTCGCCGGAGCGAAACGTTGATCGCGAAGCACTGATCGACCATGCCGAAGTGCGTGACATTGGTTAAATCATGAATACGGGCTCTGGCCGCCGGGTGACTGCGTGGCTCGCCCGGCCGCGCCCGCACCGTATCAGCCTCAGGTCCAGGCAAGGCGCCGCGTTCAGGTAACGACGCTCCGATGTGGCGCCTCCGACTGCTGGCCGGTTCGCTGACTGCTCCGGCTCAATGGCTCGGTGGCTCGCTGTCGATGAAGCTGTTTCCCAACTCTCAACGCAAAACGCTGATCCATCCATGAAAACCTCTTTTCTGAATGCATCGACCGCGCGCGGCCTCGTCGCTGCACTGACACTGGCGATCGCGCAACTGGCACACGCTCACGCTTTCCCGAAACATGAAGTACCTGCCGCTGGCGCCACCGTGTCCAGCTCGCAAAATGCGGTGGCGATCGATTTCGATGACGGACTCGAATCGAAATTCAGTGCAATCACCGTGACTGATGCGCGGGGCAGGTCCGTGACAAGTGGCAAGTCGGTGGTCGATCCGTCAAACGCGAAACATATGTGGGTGGCGTTAAACGCATTGACGCCGGGCGTGTACACGGTCACGTGGGTCGCCGTCGCCGCCGACGGGCACCGTACGGAGGGTGCATACACCTTCACGGTCATGTAGTAATGGGATTACCGGTCGTCGTGGAACCCGGGGTGGCGCCGCCGCGCAGGGCACGCGTCGCCTGGCCGGCTTGTCCCGGCAAGCATGCCGGACGAGGCCGGCCAATACCCAACATAGCGGAGTGAAGAAGATCGCAACGGGGCAGTGGGGCGCTCGGGCGTCCGTTGCCACCCAGCAGCGGCCTTCTCAAGTCTCCGTTAGCGCAGTGAGTCACGCATTCGTCGACGGTCAAACCAGTTGCGAAACTGGCCAGCCACGAAAGCGCTGATGACCAGCGACAGGTAGATGGCTACAAGATTGTGACGCCACGCGTCGAGTGCGAGCTGATGGGCGACAAGTTTCGGGTCGGGCGCCGGGAGCGTGGCATGCAATACCACGACGGCGCGCATCATCCGGACAAAGCCGGCCGCGGACAGCAGTGGCAGAAAGACGAGCAGAGCAAAAAGCGCGGGCTTCGCGCGTTGCACCATCGCGTGGTGGCGCACCCGGAACCACAGTCCGAGGCAACCGTGTATCCACCCCGGCGCGAGCAGCGCGAGTTGCAAGCCTTGCGTGCCGCTCGTGATCAGCGATATTACGATCCGCTCATAGTTCGGTTCGAAACCATAAAGCGAAGCCGCGAGTCGAGTTCCCACCGCATGGCGGATAAGCAGTAAAGGAAGGCTTAGTCCCGCCCAAAGGCGTATCCATTCGGCAGGCGGAAGCGCCCAGTAGCGGCGCCCGTAGATCGTGTGCAGAGCCAGTGCAAAATGCAGGCCGGCCGACCCGTAAAGCACGACCGTTCCGGGCACGCTATGCCAGAGCAGCATCGCCAACGTGAGACCTTGCCCGGCAAGTTCCAGCGACCAGATCCCAAGCGCGTGATTGACCAGGTGGAGAAAAACATAGATCAGCATGACCAGGCCCGATCCGAGTTGCAAACGACGCAGAGTCTGTTTCACCTTCGCCCCCTGACATCAAACGTGTAGAGAGCTGCTTTTCAAGAGCCGAAAAACAGTTGGCAGTAGCTGACTGGACCTACGCATTCATTGCGGCTGGTCTGCGGTAGCGACGAGCATCCTGCCGCCGTCAGTCCCCCTGATACGGCAGCGATCAGAGCTATCGCTCGAATGCGCGACAAAGCCTTCATGCTTACGCGCTGGTGGCGTGAACCTGGGTGGCTGTTCGCCGCCCCCTGTCGGCCGGCTGTCCCCAGGCTGTACGCATTGGGGAACGGGCTGTCGCGAAGATCGAACGGGTTCATTGGCATTTCTCCTGTCTTCAGGTCGGAACGGGCGACCGGCCTGCGAGCCTTCCCTGACGGTGTTGTGCGGTATGCAGGGAGTAGACGCCGTTTCGTCGCCGGATATTCCCGGGCCCTCAAAAGAAGCCATTTGCCCCTGATCGCTGAGTCAGATGACCGCCGCCTGACCAGCATCAAGTCGAGGGAAGCGGGTATCTGCCACGACTTCTGATCACATCGCCGTGGCGCGCCGACCGTTGCGACCCAGGTGCGCGTCACTGCCAACCCCGAGGGCGACCGAACCCACGGGCACATTCGCAATTTCGGGCAGGCGGGAATAAAACGGATGACCCGGCAGTCTTGCTCTTGAACCCAGTCGGGAGGTCCGTTGGATGATCCGGCGGTCTACCTCTTCAACCTAATCGTGAGGGCACTATGTCGTCAGATCTTCCATCCGATCCGTCGCGCCGCGGCGCGTTGAAATGCCTCGCCTTCGGTGGCGTAGGCACCGTGTTTGTCCTGGCCGGCGGTGTTCTCACACCGGTGGAATTAGCCCTCGCCGCAACGGCGAACGATTCGTCAGCTGCTTCGGGCGTCCCCCTGTTCCTGCAGATCAGCGACAGTCATATTGGCTTCAACAAGGAAGCCAATCCGGATGTCGCGGGCACGCTCAGGCAGACGATTGACTTCGTCAACGC